>JAGWVC010000037.1 GCA_018971065.1 Sphingomonadales bacterium
CTGGCGGGGGAAGGCCTGCCGCTGCTGCCGCTGGGCGAGGATGTGGCGGTGCTGAAGGCGGCGTTCGATGTGGCGATGCGGATCGTGCCGCAGCTTGCCGAGGCACAGGGCGCGTTGCGCGGGCTGGCGCGCGAGGCGGGGTTGCCGCTGGTGGCGACGGAGGCGCAGGCCGGGGACGCGGGCGGTGCGGTGGTGTGCCTGGAGCGGTTCGCGGGCGCCTATGATGGCGCGGTGGCGGTGATCGACGCGGTGGTCGAGGCGCTGGTGGCGCGCGGCGACGGCGAGGCGTTCGCGTTTCTGCTGCGGCACCTGGCCGACAACGAGGTGGTGATCGCCGGGCGGCTGCAGGGCTGTCTTGAGAAGGGCGCCGGGCTGCTGGAGTAAGCTGCCCGGCGCTGAATATTAAATATTACGGCTTCTTGCGGCCGCCGTAGGACAGGCGCCACTCGGGCGGGAACAGCGCGTCGTTGTCCTTGACGGCGTTGTTGAGGCCCTTGTCGAAGGTTTCCTCACCCAGCGCGAGGAGGTCTTCGTTCTTGACCTGGGCGAGCATCGATTCGAGCCATGCCGAGAGCACCGAGCCCATGTATTCGCCGTCGTTCTGCTTGAAGACCTCGAAGAAGGTCTTCTGCATCATCACGGTGTCGGTGGGGCGGGTGTTGGCGCAGGCCATCGCGTATTTCATGGTTTCGGCTTCGAGCTGGTCGCGCGGGACCACGCTGTTGACGAAGCTGATGTCGGCCATTTCCTTGGCGGTGAACGGGCGGCCGGTGAACACCATTTCCTGGAACTTGCGCAGGCCCATCATCCGGCACCACTGCCACATGCGCGGCGCCCAGCCGACGTAGCGGAACGACGGGTGGCCGAACAGCGCGTCGTCGGACGAGACGATGATGTCGGCATCGGCGGCCTGGTAGAAGTGCCAGCCGTAGCAGTAGCCCTTCACTTCGAGGATCGAGATCTTCTTGAAATCCTGCAGCGAGCGGTTGCCGGCGCTGGTGCTGGCGTAGAACTGCACGAGGCTGGCGAGATAGCGGTACGAATCGCCGGGCGGGTAGCGCACGCCCTCATCGTCGCCGATGCGGAATTCGCGCAGCAGCGAGCCTTTCGAGGTGGCCGAGAGCATGTCAGCCTGTTCGGGCAGATCGCCGCCGCCGCCGAGGTGCTTGCCGGCGCCGCGAATGACGAGGACCTTGACGTCGTCATCGACGTTGGCGCGGTGGATCAGGTCGGAATAGCGCTGGCGCATCGCCACGCTCATCGCGTTGAGATCGTTGGGGCGGTTGAAGGTGATCGTGGCGATCTTGGTCCTGGGGTCCTTCTCGTAGAGGACCGATTCTTCCGCCGGCGGGATTTTCGACGCGGCGCGGGCGGCGCCCTCGGTGGTGGCGGATACCATGTCACTCTCCTTCGGTTTCGCCGTGGCGGCGATTCGGTTGTTTGTGGGCCAATCGCGGCTGCCGTACAACGGCAAGAGGGCGCTGGCGTCGCCCGCAGATTAGCGCCATTGCGAATCCAATCAATTACTCGGTTTGGTTGGTGGGGTAGAGCGGGGGCCGCAAGGGAGAAATGATGTCGGCGGCGGTGGACTGGATCGAGGGTGACGTGCTGGGCATGACAATGCCGGCGCATCCCGAGGCGTTGCGGGGCGCGGGGGCGGAATTCCTGACGGCGGCGTTCCGGCGGTTCGGCGCGCTGGGGGCGGACAACGCGGTGGCGCGGGTGACGCGGTTCGAGGATTGTCCGCGCGGCAGCACCGGGCGCAAGGTGCTGCTGGGGGTGGAATATGCGCGGCCCGATCCGGCGCTGCACACCGACCTGTTCGTGAAGTTCAGCCGCGCGTTCGATGATCCGCTGCGCGACAACCAGAGGTTCGAAATGGCGGACGAGGCGCGGTTCGCGGCGGTTTCGGCCGGGCCGGATTTTCCGATTGCGGTGCCGAAGGCGTACTTCAGCGATTTTCATGGCGAGAGCGGCACCGGGATGATGATCACCCAGTGCATTCCTTACGGGCAGGGCGCGAACGAGCCGCATTACGAGAAGTGCCTGGACTGGCAGATGCCCGATGCGCTGGGCCATTACCGGACGATCGTGGCAACCAACGCGCGGCTGGGGGCGGCGCATCGCGCGGGGGCTTTGCCGGCGGCGGTGGACCGGTGGTTTCCGTTCGACCGTGACAAGGCGATTGCGGCGGACCGGATACGCTATGATGCGCGGCAGCTTGGCAACCGGGTGGCGCGGTTTGCCCAGTTCTGTGGCGATTATCCGCAGTTGTTGCCGGCGAACGTGCGCGATGGCGGGTTTCATGCGCGGCTGGCGCGCGATGTGCCCCGGTTTCTGGAGCATGAGCAGGTGCTGCGCGAATGGCTGTTCGGGCGGCCGGGGAGCATCGTGTTTGCGCACTGGAACGCGAACATCGACAATGCCTGGTTCTGGAAGGGCGATGACGGTGCGCGGCATTGCGGGTTCATCGACTGGGGCCGGGTGGGGCCGATGCCGGTGGCGCAGGCGCTGTGGGGCACGCTTTCGGGCGCGGAAGTGGCGATCTGGGATGGGCATCTGGATGCGCTGATCGGGGTCTATGTGGCGGCGTTCGAGGGGTTGCCCGAGGGGCCGCGGCTGGATGCGGCGCGGGTGCGGCTGGAGCTGGAGATTCAGGTGGGGCTGCTGGGGACGTGCTGGCTGCTGGATGCGGTGGCGTTGATCCAGCGGATGGTGCCTGATCTGGCCGAGGCGCAAAGCAAGCGCGATGCGCGGTTTGTCGCGCATGAGCAGGCGCGCAACCAGTTGCACATGCTGACGGTGTTCATGAACCTGTTCGAGCGGCATGACCTGGGGCGGAGCATCGATGCGGTGCTGGCGCGGGTGGAGGAAGCACGATGAGCGAGTGGCCCGATGTTGACGTGCCGGCGGGAACGTTCGCGTGGATCAAGCAGCATCGGCGGCTGTACCTGCAATCGGGCGGGGTGAAGGGCCACGTGATGGACCTGACCGGCGCCGGGGGGCGGGCGTTCGGGACGTGCTGCCTGATCCGGTACAGGGGGCGCAAGTCGGGGCGGACGATGATCCAGGGGCTGAGCTATGCCGACGTGGGCGGGGAAGTGGTGATCTGCGCTTCGAAGGGGGGCGAGCCGGACCATCCGCAGTGGTATCTGAACATCCGGGCGAGCGAGACGGTGGATTTCCAGATCGGCTGCCAGGCGTTCCGGGCGACATGGCGCGAGCCGGTGGGAGCGGAGCGCGCGAAAGTGTGGGATTTCATGGTGGACTGCCATCCGTTTTACGGCGTCTATCAGCCGCGCACGACAAGGCTGCTGCCGCTGGTGATGATGCGGGCGGTGGCGGCGATTCCGGTGTTTTCGGAAAGCGATCTGGATTGAGGGGAGCGAACATGGCCTACAAGATGCTGTACCTGGCGCGGCGGGCGAAGGACGTGGCGTGGGCGGACTGGCCCCGCACCTGGAAATCGCACGCGGTGTTTGCCAGCCAGTTCCCGGCGATGGACGGGACGATCGACTGGATGCGTTATACGACGCGGATCGATGATCCCGCCCTTGGAGAACTGCCGGTATCGACCGCGCATGACGGGGTGAGCGTGGCCGAGGCGCAGGATCTGAACACGTTCCTGGGCAAGGGGTTCACGCGCGAGCAGCGGGATCTGATCGACATCGACGAGTTGCGGGTGTTCGACCGCTATACGCCCGATTTCAGTTTCTATTGCAGCGAGACGCGGCCGGTGCCGGGGCCGCTGGGCGAGGCGGCGGTGTTCCGGTTCCTGAAGCGGAAGCCGGGCGTGCCGAGGCAGGACTACGTCGCGGTGCTGCAGGGCGCGCACGCGGCGGACTGCGTGGCGAATGCGGCGGCGCTGGGGGTTTCGCGCTGGGCGCTGAACCTGAGCATCGGCGATATGCATCCCGACTTCCCGTTCGAGGCGATCGACGAGAGCTGGTTTGCGACTGCCGAGGAGGCGGCGAAGGCTTTGCGGGCGCCGGAGATGACGGCGGTGGTCGATGGGCTGGCCGGGGTGTGCGACGCCGGGGCGATGGTGACGATGCTGACGCGGCCGACGCATCGGTGGCCCCGGGAAGCGAGGCCGGCCTAAGGCGATCCGGCCCTTGCCAAGCGAGTGCGAGATAGTATGCACTATCCAAACTCAAGGGAGGGGCCATGATTACGCAACTGCTCGATTTCACCGGCAAGGTGGCCATCGTTACCGGCGGGGGCACTGGCATCGGTTATGCCACGGCGCTGCAACTGGCGAAGCTGGGGGCCAAGGTGGTGATCGCCAGCCGCACGGCGGACGAGCTGGAAGCGGCGGCGGCGCGGATTCGCGAGGCCAGCGGTGGCGAATGCCTGGCCGTGCCGACCGACGTGAAGAGCGAGGAATCGTGCATCGCGCTGGTCGAGAAGACGGTGGCGGCGTTCGGGCGGGTGGACGTGCTGGTGAACAACGCCGGCGGCACGCGGATGGGGCCGCTGGAGAGCATTCCGACGCGGGGGTGGGATTCGATCTTCGACCTGAACGCCAAGTCCACCTACATCCTGACGCGCGAGGCCGGGAAGCACATGATCGCGCAGCGGTCGGGGGCGATCGTCAACATTTCGTCGGGCGCGGGCGTCAACGGGGTGAAGGGCGGGGCGCATTATTCGGCGGCGAAATCGGCGGTGCAGATGTTCACGCGGGTGACGGCGGCGGAGTGGGGCCGCTATGGCATTCGCGCCAACTGCGTGGCGGCGGGCGCGATTGCCAGCGAGCGGGTTTCCGAGGCGTGGAAGGTGGCGGGCCTGAAGGAGGAGGAAATGGGCAAGGCGATGCCGTTGCGGCGGCTGGGTACGCCCGACGACATGGCCAACATGATCGTGTTCTTTGCCAGCGATGCGGCGTCGTACATCAGCGGCGAGACGATTTCCGTCAGTGGCGGGCCGAATCTGGGTGGGATAGAACTGGAGTGACGGTGATGGGCGAGGTGATGAAGCCGCTGGAGGGCATTCGCGTGCTCGATTTCAGCAATGTGCCGCCGGGGGCTGCCTGTGCGACGCTGCTGGCCGATCTGGGCGCCGAGGTGGTGAAGCTGGATTCGCCGAAAGCCAAGGGCAAGCCCAGTCTGGTGATCGGGCAGGTGGCGCTGAGCCGGGGGCGCAAGTCGCTGACGCTGGACCAGCGCCATCCGGGTGCGAACGCGGTGCTGGCGAAGCTGGTGGCGGGGTTCGACGTGGTGCTGGAGAACAGCTTTCCGGGGGTGATGGAGCAGCGCGGGTTCGGCTATGCGCAGGCAAAGGCGGTGAATCCCGGGGTGATCTGGTGCGCGCTGACCGGGTTCGGGCAGGACGGGCCTTATGCGGCATGGTCGGGGCATGACATTTCGTATCTGGCCCATGCCGGGGTGCTGAGCGCGCTGACTGCGGACCGGGGCTGGCATCCGGGGTTGCCGATCGCGTTGCAGGCGGGTGGGCTTTCGGCGCTGGCGGCGATCGAGGCGGCGCTGATCCGCAAGTTGCGCACCGGCAAGGGGGCGTTTCTGGACGTGAGCCTGGCCGAGGCGGCGGGGTGGTTGCTGACGTGCGGGGTGAACGCGATTTCGGACCGGCCGTTCGCGATTCCGGCGACGCCCGACCGGCATCAGTATGAATGCGCCGACGGGCGCTGGGTGGTGGTGGCCTGTGCTGAACCGCGCACCTGGGGCGCGCTGTGCGCGGGGCTGGGCTGCGAGGACCTGGCCGAGCAGTTGCACCGGTGGCAGGATATGCCGGGCACGATCGCGCGGCTGGCGGGGCTGTTCCGGGCGAAGGCCGCGGCGGAATGGGTGGCCTTGCTGGCGCCGATGGGGGCGGCGGTAACGGTGCTGAACCATGCCGCGCAATTGCTGGACGATCCGCACATCAAGGCGCGGGGCAGTGTGGTCGAGATCGGCGGGGTGAACGTGCCGGCCAATCCGCTGCGGATGCACGACGCGGGGGCGGCGACGGGCACGCTGGGCGGGGCTCCGACACTGGCCGGGGCGGACAATGGCGATGTGCTGGCGGCGGCGGGTTTCGGTGCCGAGGAGATTGCGGCGCTGGAGGCCGAGGGGGTTATCTGAGTTCGCGGAAGAAGGTGCGGAGGTCTGCGGCGAGCAGGTCAGGGACTTCCATTGCGGCGAAGTGGCCGCCTTCGGGCATCTCGGTCCAGCGCTGGAGGTTGTAGTACCGGGCGGCGGCGGCGCGGGGCGCGAAGGTGAGTTCGGCCGGGAACACGGCGACGGCGGTGGGGGCGGCGACCACCGGGGTTCGGGCATGGCTGGGCTGCCAGGGGTGGTGCGCGCCTTCGTAGTAGTACCGTGCCGAGGTGTGGTAGCTCTGGGTGGCCCAGTAGAGCATGGCGTTGTCGAGCAGATCGTCCTTGCTGAAGCGGGATTCGACATGGCCGTGGGTGTCGGCCCAGGCGCGGCGTTTGTCGACCAGCCAGGCGAGCAGGCCAGCCGGTGAATCGGCGAAGGCGACGGCGAGGTTCTGCGGCTTGGTGGACTGGATGATGAAGTGGCCGGTCTCGGCGGCGCGGGTCTGTGCCATGCGGGGGAAGTGGCGGGCTTCTTCGGCGGAGTAGTCGCTGGCGTCCCAGCCGCCGCCGGTCATGAACGTCAGCGGGCCGGGGGTGGTGAGGTGGACGCCGATGATCCGTTCGGCGTGCTTGTGGCCGAGCTGGGCGCTGATGAACGCGCCGACATCGCCGCCGTGGGCGCCGAAGCGTGGGTAGCCGAGGCGGTCCATCAGTTTGACCCAGAGATCGGCGGTGCGCCACCAGTTGACGCCGGGGCGCGCGAGCGGGGTGGAGAAGCCGAAGCCGGGCAGCGAGGGGATGACGAGGGTGAAGGCGTCGGCAGGGTTTTCGGGGTTGGTGAGCGGTTCGATCAGCTTGTGGAAATCGTGGAAGGTCCACGGCCAGCCGTGGCTGAGCAGCAGCGGGGTGGGGTTGGGGCCGTTACCCCTGATGTGCTGGAAGTGGATGGGGAGGCCGTCGATTTCGGTGCGGAACTGGGGGTGGCGGTTCATTGTCGCTTCGCGGGCGCGCCAGTCGTAACCGTTCTGCCAGTGGTCGGCGACATCGCGGATATAGGCGGTGTTGGCGCCGTAGGCCCAGTCGTCGTTGGCGAAATCGGCGGTCCAGCGGGTGCGGGTGAGGCGGTCGTGGAGATCGTCCAGCACGGTTTGCGGGAGGTCGATGCGGAAGGGTTCGATCGCGCTCATCGCAGGTCCTCGTCAGGGCCGGAGCGGATGAATTCATCGGCCAGTTCGGCGATGCGGCCAGTGATGGTGGCGGCCATCTTGCGGTGGAACGAGGCGAGGTAACGCAGGCGGCGCAGGGTTTCGCCGGTGGCAACGGCGTGCGCGCGGGCTTCGGCCAAGCGGCCGATATCCGCCAGCAGCGCAGCCTGCGCGGCGAGGAACCCCGAGTAGGTATCGGACGCGCCATAGCGCACGCGCTTGGTTCCGGGTTCGGCATGGCGGCGGGCGAGGCCGAACTGTTCGAGCGCGCGGGCGGCGACGCTGGCGGTGCTGCGCGCCATGCCAAGCGTTTCGGCGATCTCGTCGAGGGAGGCGGGCAGGTCGCGGATCAGCAGGTAGGCATAAAGGCTGGCGGTGGCGGGTTGCATTCCCCACGGCGCCAGCAGTGCCGCCATGTCTTCGACGAAGCGGCGTTGGTCAGGGGGCATCTTGGTGTTTGACATATTCGGCATTTACCGAATATTCCACAGGGCATCGGGCGAATCAAGGGCCGGAGCGGGAGAGGAACGACATGCTGGATGCGCGGGCGATCATTGCCGAGGCCGAGGCGAAAGTGGGGATTGCCGACAGCGACCCGGGCGTGGCGGGGAACCTGGCGCGGCTGGTGGCGGCGATGGCCGAGACATTTCCGATTTCGGAAGCGGGTGAGGCGCGGGTTCTGGCGTCGATGCGGATGGATGCGACCAACCGGCTGGAGAGCCTGAAATGGCTGCGTGAGCATCCCGGGATCGGCGACGAGGTGATCGACGCGCCGGTGTTCCTGATGGGGTTGCCGCGTTCGGGGACGACCTATTTCCAGTACCTGTTCGATCGCGATCCGCGTTTCCGGCTGATCCGCACCTGGGAATCGTCGATGCCGTCGCCGCCGCCGGGGTTCGATCCCGCGAGCGTGGAATCGCGGCGGGCGGCCTGGCGCGAATTGCAGAAGGCGCGCGGACACTTCGAGGGGTTCGAGGCGCTGCACCTGTATGACGACGATGGCTCGGACGAGTGCCATGCGTTTTTGCAGCAGAGCTGGGGGGCGGTGGGGCTGAACAACCTGTACCGCGTGCCGGGCTATTTCGACTGGTTGCTGGATGGGGCCGATCTGGTGGAGACCTACAAGGTTCACAAGCGGCAGTTGCAGTGCCTGCAATGGCTGCGCGAGCCGAAGCCGTGGGCGCTGAAGTATCCGAACCACGTTATCGCGATGAACGAAATTCTGGAGGTCTATCCCGATGCGCGGTTCGTGATGACGCATCGCGATCCAGCACAGGTGGTGGGCTCGATCGCGAAGATGAGCTGGAACTTGCGCGGGATGTGTGCGGCGAGTCCGGTGGACAAGGCGGAGGTGGGGGCGGACATGCTGCACTTCATCCAGCGGCATGTGGACCGGATCATGGATTTCGACGCCGGGCCGCACGGGGGCCGGGTGGTGCATGTCGATTACTATGCGCTGGTGGCCGATCCGGTGGGGCAGATGCGGCGGATTCATGCCGGGTTGGGGATCGATACGCCCGACGAGGTGGCGCAGGCGGTGGGGGATTGGCACGCCGCCAACCCCAAGAACGCGCGGGGGGCGAACGCTTATTCGCTGGATGAGTACGGACTGGATGTGGACGAAGTGCGGGCGCGGTTCGCGGCGTATTCGGCGCGGTTCGGGATACCGACCGAGGCGGAAGGGCTGGCCCGATGAGCTGGGAGGCGCTGAACGCGGCGATTGCCGAAGTGCGGGTGGCGGTGGCGGCCGAGGCGCGCGATGCCGACATGGCGGCGGAGGGCGAGGCTTATGTCGCCCGTGTGGTGACGGCGGCGATGGCGACGGCGTTCATGGGGCATCGGCTGGTGCAGGGCGGGCTGGGGCTGGCGTTGCCGGTCTATGGCGGGCCGAACCCCGATTATATCATGCGCCATGCCGCGATCGATGCGGGTGGGCGCTATCGGCTGACCGGGCGGCTGAACGGATCGGAGCGGGTGGGCGTGGGGCTGTATACGGTGGGGCCGAACGGGGCGCCGCTGATCGCCGGCTATTGCGCGTTCGATCGGGGAAATGTGGGGCCTGACGGGTCGTTTGCGCTGGAGCTGGCCGGCGATGCGGAAGGGCCGGGGGCGATGGCGATTCCGCAAGGCGCGCGCATCGTGATGTTCCGGGTGTTGCATCGCGATGCTTCGGAGCCGGCGTACCTCGATCTGGTGGGTGGGGCGCCGCTGCGCGGGCCGACGCTGGTGACGGGGAGCAACGACGGCGCGCTGGCGTTTGCGGCGCGGGCGGTGCGGGCGAACGTGGCTGAGTATATGAAGTGGGTGCGGGCGGCGGCGAATCTGCCGAATCGGCTGGACGTGGCGCCCCCGGAACTGGCGGAGACGGTGATCGGCGATGCCGACACGCAGTATTTTCTGGGTGGGTTCGATCTGGGCGAGGGGGAGTGGCTGGAAGTGGTGCTACCGGCCGGGTTGACCGGCTACTGGTCGCTGCACGCCTATAACGCGTGGTACGAGCATCTGGTGACGCCGGGGGTGCATGATCGCAACGCGGTGGCCGGGGCGGACGGCACGGTGCGGATTGCGGTGGGGCCGGATGTGCCGGGCGACGCGGCGAACCGGATCGACACGCTGGGGCGGCGCAAGGGCGCGTTCGTGTGCCGGATTGTCGGGCATGGCGCGGCGGTGGCGGCGCCGGGGGCGGTGGTGCGCCACCTCTAAGTGGTGGCGGCGCCGTTGGCCATGATGTGCGTGCCCGAGACCCAGCTTGCTTCGGGCGAGGCCAGGAAGGCGACGACGGCGGCGATCTCGTCGGCTTGGCCGATGCGCTTGAACGGCGAGGCGGCGGCGAAGTGCGCCTTGTATTGCGGGTTGGCGTCGATCATCCCCGGGCTGGTGGCGCCGGGGATGACGGTGTTGACGGTGATGTTGCGCGCGCCGAGTTCCTTGGCCCAGCTTTCGGTGAAGCTTTCGACGGCGGACTTGGCGGCGCTGTAGAGGCCGGCGCCGGCGACGGGGAACTTTGCCAGCGTGGAGCCGAAGTTGATCACGCGGCCGCCTTCGCGGAGGCGTTTTGCCGCTTCGCTGGCGATGTAGAGCGGGCCTAGCATGTTGAGGCCGAGGATCTGGTCGATCGCCTCGTCGGTGACGTCCGCCAACATGCCGCTGCCGGAGACGCCGGCGCAGTTGACGACGATGTCGAGCCGGCCGGGGTCGGCGTCGATCTGGCCGAACAGCCGGGTGACTTCGGCGCGGCGGGTCACGTCGGCCTGATAGGCGACGGCGCGGCCGCCGTCGGCGGTGATCATCGCCACGGTTTCTTCTGCGCCGCCCTTGCTGTGGGCATAGTGAGCGATGATCATGGCGCCATCGCGCGCGAGGCGCAGCGCGACAGCGCGGCCGATGCCGCGCCCGGCACCGGTGACCAGTGCGACTTTTCCTGCCAGCGGTTGCGTCATCGTTCCCTCCCGTTTGCGCCTACGGTAGTTTCCCGGCGTGGGTGAGCAACCGCGAAGTGCCTCTAGCTGCCATTGCCGTTGAGGAAGGCGAGGATGGGGGCGCGGTTGTTGCGGTCCGCCTCGAAGCGGGCGAGCGCGGGATCGCCGCGCAGGATGGCGTCGATGATCAGGCGGCGGCCGGTTTTCCAGCGTTCGATGCCGATCGGGCCTTCATAGAGATCGCCCAGCGGCCGCGCGCCGGCGAAGCGCAGGGTGACGCGGGTGAGCAGTTCGAACAAGGGCCGCGCGACCATGCGGAACAGCAGGTCCTGGAATTCGACCTCGCGGTGGGTGAGCGAGATGCCGTCGCCGGCTTCGGCGATCGAGCGGGCGAAGCGGCGCAACTCGTCGAGCAGAGCGGGATCGCGGCATGTGGCGGCGGCGGCGGCGAGCTCGTTGAACAACAGCGAGGTCATGTCCAATGCTTCCTGCCACGAGGCGGGCTGGCTGCGCATGTAGGCGGCGAGCGAGCGTTCGAGCGAGGCGGCGTCGGGCCGGCGGCCATAGTAGCCGCCGCCGGGGCCGCGCCGCACGTCGAGCAGGCCTTCGTGTTCGAGGATGCGGGCGGCCTGCTGGATGGTGACGACGCCGACGCCGAGCGCGCGGGCGAGATCGGGCAGGGTGCCGATCGCCTCACCATCGGGGGCGGCGAAGATCCGTTCGCGCAGGGCTTCGACCGTGGCGGGGACGAGGTTCTTGCGGGAGACTTTTGCGGTCATGGCGGGATAATACGCGTGTTTTTGGCGTGATCAATCCGATTATTCCGCTTGTGGTGGAAATAACACGCGTATAATCTGCGTTCGACTCGCGTCGGCCCGTTCGATGCGCAGAGGGAGAGATTTGATGGCGTTTCAGCATCCGGATGCGGCGAGTCTGCCGCGTTTTGCCAATTTCATCGGCGGTTCGGCGGAGGAAAAGGGCTCTGGCAACGTGCTGGCGCATGTGTATCCGGGCACCGGGCGGGTTTCGGGCGAATTGCGGATGGCGAATGCCGCCGATGTGGATCGCGCGGTGGCGGCGGCGCGCAGTGCGTTTCCGGCGTGGCGGGCGATGCCGGGCGACAAGCGGCGCGACCTGATGTTCAAGCTGGCGGCGCTGCTGGAAGCGCGGATGATGGATTTCGTGCCGTCGCTGGTGGCGGAGAACGGGTCGATCAGCATGGCGGCGCCGTACATGGGGATCGATGCCGCGCAGAAGTTCCGGTATTTCGGCGGCTGGGCCGACAAGATTCACGGCCGCACCGTGCCGATGTGGGCCGGGCAGGCGCATGATTACGTCAGCTATGAGCCGTATGGCGTGGTGGGCGTGATCGTGCCGTGGAACGGGCCGCTGTTTGCCGCGACGATGTGCATGGCGCCGGCGCTGGCGGCGGGCAACTGCGTGGTGCTGAAGGCGCCCGACCTGGCGCCCTATTCGGTGATGAAGCTGGTGGAGGTGATTCATGAGGCCGGGTTCCCGGCGGGGGTGGTGAACCTCGTCACCGGCGCCGCCGATGTGGGCGACGCGATGGTGGCGCATCCGGCCATCGACATGATCCAGTTCATCGGTTCGGGCGCCACCGCGCGCAAGGTGCTGGCGCGCGCTTCGGAGACGCTGAAGCCGTGCGGGCTGGAACTGGGCGGCAAATCCGCGGTGATCGTGTTCGACGATGCCGAATTGCAGGGCGCGGCGAAGCGCGGGCTGACCGGCGCGGTTTCGGCCAACGGGCAGGGCTGCGTGAACGGCACGCGGCTGCTGGTGCAGCGCGGCGTGTATGAGCCGTACCTGCAGATGCTGGGGGCGATGGCCGGCTATATCCAGGTGGGCGATCCGTTCGACGCGAAGACGACGATGGGGCCGGTGATTTCGGAAGTGGCGATGAGCCGCATCACCGGCATGGTCGAGCGCGGCGTCGGTGCCGGGGCGCGGCTGGTGTGCGGCGGGCAGCGGCTGGGCGGCGACCATGCCGACGGGTTCTTCCTGCCGGTGACGGTGCTGGCCGATGTCGATCCCGCCAGCGAGATCGCGAAGAACGAGGTGTTCGGGCCGGTGCTGGTGGTGACGCCGTTCGACACCGAGGAAGAGGCGATCGCGCTGGCCAACGGCAGCGATTACGGGCTGGGTGCCTATGTCCACACGCAGAACCTGGGCCGCGCGCATCGCGTGACGAAGGAACTGCAGGCCGGGCAGATCCACGTCAACGGATCGGGCGAGGCGATGCAGCCCAACGTGCCGTTCGGCGGTTGGAAGCATTCGGGCCACGGGCGACTGGGCGGGGTGGAAGGGTTGCAGGCGTTCCTGCAGCCGAAGAACATCTGGATGAATATCGGGGCGGAGGGCTGACAGGATGACGATGCTGGATCCGAAGGAGCGCACCGCGCGCGGGGTGGCGATTGGCGCCGACGTGGCGGGGATCGGGGCCGAGGCGGTGACGCCGTGGCAGGGATCGATCCGCGATTTCCATTTTGCCGAAGTGTGGAACCGGCCCGGGCTGGCGCGGCGCAAGCGGTTCCTGATCGCGATTGCCGGTTCGGCCTGCACCGGCAATGTTGCCGAGGTGGCGCAGTATGTGCGTGGGGCGCTCTCGACCGGGGAGCTTTCGGTGCGCGAGCTGCGCGAGGCGGCGCTGCACTTCTCGGTCTATTCGGGCTGGGCGCGCGGGCGGCTGATCGACGAGGCGGTGACGGCGGCATTGCCTGAGTTGGGCCTGGCCGATGCCGAGTGCCCGCCGCTGCGCGAAGGCCCGTGGGACCCGGAAGTGCGCACCAAGGAGGGCATGGCCGAGTTCACCAACGTGATGACGTTCAGCGGCGGGCCGTCGATCAGCCCGTTCCTGGAAGCGATCAACAACTTCGTGTTCGGCGAGATGTGGTGCCGGTACGAAGGGCTGGACCAGCCGTCGCGGCGCTGGCTGACGCTGGTGGGGGTGTGCGAATCGACCGCCGAGACGCCGATGAAGAGCCATATCCATGCGGCGATGGCGAGCGGCAACTGTGCGCCGGCCGAGATGCAGGAGTTCGTGCTGGCCTATGGGCTGGTGATGGGCTGGCCGCGCGCCTCGATGATCCAGGGGCTGGTGTGGGAGCAGGTGCGCAATTTCGAGAACGGCTGGCCGTGGTCGGGGGAACCGGCATAATGGCGCAGGTTATCGACATGACCGGCAAGGTTGCGCTGGTGACTGGCGCGGCTTCGGGGCTGGGCCGGGCGGTGGCGCTGCGGCTGGCGGAAGCCGGGGCGACGCTGGCGCTGGTGGATGTGAATGCCGAGGGCATCGAGGAGACGGCTTCGCAGATCAGCGGCGTCGAGGTGTTGCGGCACGTGGCCAACCTGGCCGATGCCGAGGCCTGCGCCGGATCGGTGGCGACGACGGTGGCGACGTTCGGGCGGCTGGATGCGCTGTGCAATATCGCCGGGATCATCAAGATGGCGCACAGCCACGAGATGCCGCGCCGCGATTTCGAGCTGACGATGGCGATCAACCTGCATGCGCCGTGGTATCTGTCGCAGGAGGCGATCCCGCACTTGCTGGATGTGAACGGAGCGATCGTCAATTGCTGCTCGTCCGCGTCGTTCATCGGTGAGGCTTATGCGGCGGCCTATTGCGCCAGCAAGGCCGGGTTGATGAACATGACCAAGGCGCTGGCGATGGAATACGTGAGGAAGCCGATCCGCATCAACGCGGTGGCGCCGGGCGGAATGATGACCGGCATCGCCAACGGCATGACCTTTCCGCACGAGCCGGAGCGCGACCTGCTGGCGCGCTATTCGGGCCTGCGCGGGCTGGTCGAGGTGGAGGACGTGGCCGAGCTGATCGCGATGCTGGCTTCGCCGGCGGGGCGTTCGTATCACGGCGCGTGTCTTTCGATCGATGCGGGGATTACGGCGGGATGAGCGACAGGATCGGCTTTATCGGGGTTGGTTCGCAGGGCGGGCCGATGGCGCATCGCATCGTCGATGCCGGGATGCCGCTGGTGGTGTGGGCGCGGCGGCCGGAGGCGCTGGAGCCTTACGCCGCCAAGGGCGCGGGCGTGGCGGCGAGCGTGGCCGCGCTGGGCGCGCAGTGTCGGCATGTGGGGGTGTGCGTGGTCAACGATGCCGACGTGCTGGGCATCTGCGAGCAGTTGATCCCGGCGATGGCGAAAGGCGGGGTGATCGCGATCCATTCGACGGTGCTGCCCGAGACGGTGGTGGCACTGGAGGCGCGCTGCGGCGAGGCCGGGCTGATGCTGGTGGATGCGCCGGTCAGCGGTGGCGAGCCGGCGGCGAAGGCGGGGACGCTGACGGTGATGTGCGGCGGTTCGGCCGAGGCGTTTGCCGCCGCGAAGCCGGTGTTCGAGACGTTCGGGAAGATGATCGTGCTGCTGGGCGGCGCGGGCGCGGGGCAGCGGGCGAAGATCGTCAACAACGCGCTGCTGTCGGCGCACATCGGGCTGGCCTGGTCGGCGCTGGGATCGGCGGCGGCGCTGGGCATCGACAAGGCGGCGCTGACCGAGCTGATCCGCGAGAGCAGCGGGCGCAGCTTCGGCTTCGAGGTGGCGGCGCGGCTGCCGGCGCCTACCGCGTTCGAGCACGGCGCGCGGATGCTGTTCAAGGATATCGAACTGATGAAGGCCATTCTGCCGGGCGATCCCGGGGTGGCGGCGCTGTGGAATGCCGGCGGGGAATTCCTGCAGGCGGCCACCGGCAACAAGGAGCAATGACAATGGCATTTTCGCTGGATGAATTCCGCCTGGACGGCAAGGTGGCGGTGGTGACCGGCGCCGGCGGGCGTGGCAACTCGATCGGCCGCGCCTATGCGCTGGGGCTGGCCGATGCCGGTGCGGCGGTGGTCGTGGCCGACCTGAACGGCGAGGGCGCGAAGGCGGTGGCCGACGAGATCGTTGCGGGCGGCGGCAAGGCGGTGGGCGTGGCTGTGGACGTGGCCGACGAGGCCTCGACGCTGGCGATGGGCCAGGCGGCGGTGGACGCGTTCGGCGGGGTGGACATCCTGGTGAACAACGCCGCGCTGATGGTCGATATTTCCTACGACAACTGCGAGACGGTGAGCCTGGACGCGTGGAACAAGGCGTTCGCGGTGAACCTGAACGGGGCGCTGCTGTGTGCCCGCGCGGTGCTGCCGTCGATGCGTAGCCGGGGTGGTGGGCGGATCGTCAACCAGGTTTCGGGCGGGGCGTTTCCGGCGATTGGCCTGTACGGCATCAGCAAGCTGGCGCTGGTGGGGCTGACGACGACGCTGGCCAAGCAGTTCGGCAAGGAAAACATCACCTGCAACGCGATTGCGCCGGGCAATGTGATGTCGGACGCGGGCAAGCTGCTGGTGCCGGACGATTCGCCGTTCATCCAGTTCCTGCAGGCGACATGCGCAACCAAGCCGCGCGGCGCGCCGGAGGAACTGGTGGGGGCGCTGATGCTGCTGTGCTCGCCCGCCGGGCAGTGGATCACCGGGCAGACGATTCACGTCGATGGCGGCTGGGTGATGCGGCCCTGATCGGCGGCGCATCAGCAGGGCAAGGCTATCGCCGCCGGTGGGTCTCGGCGTGAACCATGCCCTGGCGGGCGCGCAGCAGGTCGTGCCGGGTCAGGATGCCGGTGACCCGCAGCGTTGCTGAATCGAGGATGGGGATGCGACCGGTGCCGGTTGCGATCATCAGGTCGGCGATTTCGCCGATCGCCGAGGAATCGTAGCCGAACGCCTGCGACGCGTCGGAAAGGACGTCGGCCAGCGTGGCGCCCGGCGAGGTTTCGCCCGCCTGCCACTGAAGCGCGTCCGACCGGGATACCAGCCCTTGCAGCCGGTGGTCGTCGTCGATCACCGGATAGCTGCGATGCACCGCCGGCCCGGCAAAGAAGGCGACGGCGTCGGCGATCGGCATGGTGCCGGGCAGGCAAACCGGATCGCGCGTCATGATCTGCGCGGCCTGCAGCAACTCGTGCGGATCGACCGTATATTCCTGGCGGATGTGGCGGCCCCGGCGGGCGATCTTTTCGGTCAGGATGGAGCGCGGCATCAGCAGCACGCTGATCGCATAGGCGCCGACCGATGCCGCGACCGTCATCGGCAGGGCGGCGTAGTGCCCGGTCAGTTCGACGGCGAACACCGCACTGGTCAGCGGGGCGCGCATGGCGCCGCTGACAATGGCGGCCATGCCGATCATCGCCCAGTAGCCGGGGGTGCCGGGCAGGATCTGGCCGACCAGCAGGCCGAGCGCGCCGCCCAGGATGAGCAGCGGCGCCAGCACGCCGCCCGAGGTTCCCGAGCCCAGCGCGACGAGCCACACCGTGGCCTTGACCAGAAGCAGCACGACGATGGCCCGCAGCGCCATCGATCCGTCGAGCAGGTCCTGGATGTTCTGGTAGCCGGCGCCCAGCACCCGCGCATCACACAAGCCGCCGATGCCGACGACGATGGCGCCGAGTGCCGGCCACCACATCCAGTGCAGCGGCAGGCGATGGAACAGGTCCTCGATGCGGTAGAGCAGGCTGGACAGGACGGTGGCCTCAACCCCCACCAGCACGCCGACCGCGAGGGTCAGCGCCAGCGTGGCCGGGCCGGACGGGGCCGGTGCCGCGAAGGGGAACAGCGGGCCGCTGCCGATCAGCAGCGGGCGCCATGCCAGCGCGACGAGCGCGGCGACGACCACCGGCACGAAACTGCGCGGTTTCCATTCGAACAGCAGCACTTCCACCGCCAGCAGTATCGCCGCCAGCGGGGTTCCGAAGATCGCGGTCATCCCGGCGGCGGCCCCGGCGACGAGCAGGGTCTTGCGTTCGGCGGCGCTGAGGTGAAAGCACTGGGCGAACAGCGAACCGATCGCGCCACCGGTCATGATGATCGGCCCTTCGGCGCCGAACGGCCCGCCGCTGCCGATCGAGATGGCCGACGACAGCGGCTTGAGGATCGCCACTTTCAGCGAGAGGCGGCTTTCGCCGTAGAGGATGGCCTCGATCGCCTCGGGAATGCCGTGGCCGCGAATCTTTTCGGAACCGAACCGGGCCATCACCCCGATAATCAGGCCGCCGAGGACGGGGATGGCGAGAAGGACGATCCCGAGCGCGTTGTCCTCGATCCGCGCGGGGGCTGCGGACAGGCGGCCGAACCAGAACAGGTTGGTGGCAATGGCGATCGCCTTGATCAGCAGCCATGCGCCCAGCGCGCCGCCCGAGCCGACGACGAGAGCGGCGGCGCCCAGCGCGACCATGCGCAGATCGGCGCTGTGATCGGCCAGTTTTCGGGGCTTGGAAATCGGACGGGACGCGTTCATGCAGACACCCTGGCAGCTTCGCAGCGCGATTATATCGCATTGCGATATAAATCAACCGTGGGATGTGCCCGATGACGAATGCGGCGCTGGCCGATGCCGATTACAAGGTGCTTGCCGATTTCCGCGCGACGATCCGGCAGTTCCTGGCCTTCAGCGAAGCCCGGGCGGCCGAAGTGGGCCTGACCCCGCAGCAGCACCAGGCGTTGCTGGCGATCCGGGCTGCCGACGCGGGCAAGGCGACCATCGGCTATGTTGCCGAGCGGCTGATGCTGAAGCCGCACAGCGCCAGCGGCCTTGTCGATCGGCTGGCATCGCTGGGCCTGCTGGAGCGGCAGGTGGCGTCCGGCGATCGGCGGCAGGCCCAGCTCGTCCTGACCGGGCGGGCGCGCGATCTGCTGGCCGAGCTGGGCCGTACCCACCGCGACGAGTTGCGGCGGTTGGGGCCGATGCTGACCGAATTGCTGGGGCGGCTGGACGGGTAGGCGGCGGGCAACCGCTTCAGATCAGGAACCGCGCGCAGGCCAGGGCGGTGACAAGGCTGACCAGCGTGGCGGCGATGACCGGGGTGGTGGCGCGCAGGCCGCCCGCCAGCAGCATGTCGAGCCGCGTGCGCATTGCGGTTGCGGTGACCGCGAGCAGCAGCAGGGTCTTCGATGCCGAGAGCGACAGGCCGGTGATCGCCGCGGGGATTGTCAGAAGCGAGTTGAGCGCGACCACGGCCAGGAAGGCGACGATGAACCACGGCAGCGAAATGCGCTGCCACCACCTGGCCTGCGCGCCGTCGCGGGGGATGAGCAGCCCGACCAGCGCGACGATCGGCGCGAGCAGGGCGACGCGGGCGAGCTTGACGATGGTGGCGTGGCTGCCGGCGAGGTCGGAGAAGGCATAGCCGCCGCCGATCGCCTGCGCGACGTCGTGGATGGAGGCGCCGATCAGGAACCCGGCCTGATTGTCGGTGAAATGCAGTTCGAGCGCCAGCAGCGGGTAGATCGACATCGCGGCGGCCGAGGCGAGCGAGATGCCGACCAGCGTGAGCGCGAACTGGGCCTGGCTGAGGCGGTCCTTGCCGATGACGCCATAGAGCGCGAGCGCGGCGCTGGCGCCGCAGATGGCGGTGGCGCCGCCGGCGAGCAGGCCGGCCCAGGTGTCCTGGCCGGAAAGGCGCGCGCCGAGCCAGCCCGCCAGCATGGTCAGCGCCATGACCACCAGCAGGCAGGCGAACGGGACCGGGCCGACCACGGCGATCTGGTGGAACGTGACCTGGAGGCCCAGCACGACGATGCCGAGGCGCAGGCAGGTGCGGCCGACGAAGTCCAGCCCGCGATGGGTGCGCGGATCGCCCGAGACGAAGTTCATGGCGAGGCCGACCAGCAGGCCGAGCAGGATGATCGGGAAGTGATAGCGATCGGCCAGCCAGGCGGCGGCGGCGCTGACCACGCCGCAGGCGGCAAGGCCGGGGAACAGGGGGCGGACCGGTGGTTCCGGCTGCGCCGGGGACACGTCGGCCAGATGCAGTTCGCCGAACAGGTCGCCGCCGTAAGGCAGGGTTTCCCAATCGATCTCGGCCATCGCGGCATTCTCCCGGTGGTTCTTATGTCCTGCGGTGTCATATCCGCTTTTCTTCTGCTTGCGAAGTGCTAGTT
This sequence comes from Sphingomonadales bacterium, assembly GCA_018971065.1. The sequence goes on from JAGWVC010000037.1 coordinate 19,606, forward strand.
TGGCGATGGTGACGCCGGTCTCGAGCCGTGCGCGCGGGGGAGAGAGCATATGGCGGATGGCACGCGGATGGGCCGGGCAACCACGGTGCTGGTGGTGCTGCTGTTTTTCGGCAACGCGCTGAACTATGTCGATCGGCAGGTGCTGGCGTTGCTGAAGCCGACGCTGGAGGCGACATTCCACTGGAGCGACGTCGATTATGCCAATCTTGGTTCCGCCTTCCAGGTGGCCGCGGCCGGTGCCTTGCTGCTGGTCGGCTGGTTCGTCGACCGGCTGGGGGTACGGCTGGCCTATGGCATTGCCGTGGCGGTGTGGAGCGCGGCGGGCATGGCGCACGCGCTGGCCGCCAGCGTGCAGCAGTTCGTGGCGGCGCGGGTGCTGCTGGCGGTGGGCGAATCGGTCAGCACGCCGGCGGGGCTGAAGGCGGCGGCGATGTACATGCCCGCGAAGCAGCGCAATCTGGCGATCGGGCTGGTGAACACGGCGCCCAATATCGGCGCGATCCTGACGCCGCTGATCATTCCGCCGTTTGCGCTGGCGTTCGGCTGGCAGGCGGCGTTCTGGGTGACCGGCGGGCTGGGATTCCTGTGGCTGGCGGGCTGGGCGGCGGGCACGCGGCAACTGGTGCCGGTGAGCGCGGCGCCCGAACGCGCGCGGGTGGCCTGGGGCGAACTGCTGGCCGACCGGCGGACCTGGGCGGTGATCGGCGCCAAGGCGTTCACCGACGCGGTGTGGTGGTTCGTGCTGTACTGGATGCCTGATTTCTTCCACCGCGAATTCGCCATGACCCAGGCCGCGCTGGGCGGGCCGGTGGCGGTGGTGTTCGTGCTGGCGGCGCTGGGCGCGGTAACGTCGGGCGCGCTGTTCCCGCTATTGCAGGCGCGCGGCTGGGACATGAACCGGGCGCGCAAGGCATCGATGCTGTTCTTTGCGCTGGCGGTGCTGGGGATGCCGCTGGCGATGCTGGCGCACAACCCGTGGGTGGCGGCGGCGCTGATCGGCGTGGGGCTGTTCGCGCATCAGGGGTTTTCGACCAATGTGTTCGGGATGACCGCCGACGTGGTGCCGGCGACGCGCATCGCCAGCGTGATCGCGCTGGGCGCGGTGGCGGGCAACCTTTCGGGCGCGGGAATCATCAAGTTCGCGGGGTGGTCGCTGGCCGGCGGGCACGGGTATCTGCCGCTGTTCGTCTATTGCGGCGGGGCCTATCTGGCGGCGCTGCTGTGGGTGCAGGTGCTGCTGCCCAGGCTGGTGATGACCAACGGCGTGGATTGAATGGGCTGGCCGTAAAGCAAAGGCCCCCCGCCGTTGCCGGCGGGGGGCCTGATTGCTGCCCCGAGGGGAGGGGCAGCGGCAGGGAGTCCTGATCAGAAGTTGTAGCGGGCGTTCACGCCCCAGTAGCGATCGGCGTCGCGGGGGATCTGGTAGCGGTACGAGCCGCCCGGCCCGCCGTTGATGATGGCGGCGGCGTAGTGCTGGTTGAACAGGTTGCGCACTTGCGCGGTGACCTTCCACTTGTCGCTGGGGCTGACGAGGCCGAGCGAGAGGTTGACCAGCGCATAGGCCGGGATCGTGCCGAACTGGCGCTGGACCGGATCGGGCGCGAACAGCGAGAGCTGGCTGGACTGGAAGTTCATCTGCGCGCCGAAGGCGAGGTCGGCGATGCCGTCGGTGCGGACGCGATGATCGAACGCCACCGAGCCCTTCCACTTCGGCGCATAGCCCAGCGCGGTGCCCGATGGGATGATCGCGGTGGCGGCGGCGCCGGGTGCGGCCAGGAACGCATCGACGTGCGCGTCGGTATAGGCGACGCCGCCGTTCACGGTGGTGTCCGGCCCGAGGCGCAGGTTGACGTCGGCCTCGACGCCGCGCGTGGAGACCTCACCGGCGTTGGTGAAGCGGGTGACGACGACGCCGGCGACGAGATCGGGGTTGTTGGCCTGGAAGTTGTGGTACTTGGCATAGAACCCGGCGAGGTTGATCGTCAGGTGGCCGCCGAGCAGCGAGTTCTTCAGGCCGACCTCGAACGCGTCCGAGGTTTCGGGCGCGATGACGTTGGTGCCGGTGGCCGTGAGGTTGAAGAAGACGTTGTAGGCCGGGCCCTTGTAGCCGCGCGTGTAGCTGGCATAGGCGGTGACATCGCGGCTGAGGTCGGCCTGGAGCACGGCCTTGCCCGAGAGGTTGTCGCTCTTCGTGCCGGTGCGGAACGCCACGCCGTTGGCCGAGGTGACCGCGGCGCTGGCGGCGGCGGTGGGCGAGGTTCCGGCGGCGACCAGCGACAGGTACTGGTTGTAGACGCCCTGGTCGAACGCCGGGTTGACGCCGCCGAACGCCGCGTTGGCGATCAGCCCGGTGGCGGTGCGGCTGTGGAACACGTCGAGCTGGTCATGGCTGTAGCGCAGCCCGCCGATCACGCGGACGCGGTCGTTGAACTTGAAGGTGGCCTGGCCGAACAGCGCGAGGTTCTTGAAGGTGGAGCCGAAATCGGCGGTGCCCGAGACGTTGCGGATGCCGGTGGCATCGGCGCTGGTGCAGGGGATCAGCACGCCGCTGGGCGCGGTGGCGGCGGCCGAGCAGCCGATGTCGGTGCGGGTGAACACGCGTTCCGAGTAGGCACGGCTGAAGTAGCCGCCGAGTACATAGCTGAAGGTCTGGTCGGCCGGCGAGGTCACCCGCAGTTCCTGCGTGAAGGTGTTCGACTTCTGCGGGCCGCTGTCGTGAAGCTGGGTGAAGCCGACGTAGGCCTGGTTTAGCCAGTCACCGTCGCGAATCTCGGTGTTGTCCCACTTGCGGTACGAGGTGATGCTGGTGAGGGTGTGGCTGCCGAGCGCGATGTCGGCCTGGGCGGAGATGCCCCAGCCTTCTTCCCTGGTGGCGGTGACGAGGTTCTGCGTGACATAGCGCGTGCTGGCGCCCGACGGCGCCGGCAGCACGTTGAACGCCAGATTGGTGGTGGCAACGCCGGCGGCGGTGAGCGGGCCGGTGGCGATGATGTCGGCGCAGCAGTCGTCGTTGTTCTTGTGATAATCGGCGGCGACGTAGATCTTCAGGTCGCTCGACGGATCGTAGAGGAACTGGGCGCGGCCGCCGTAGTGCTTGTAGCCGTTGACGTACTTGCCGACAGCCTGGTTGATGATGTTGCCATCATAGCTGCCGTAGAAGCCGGTGAAGCGGCCGGCGAGATCCTTGCCCAGCGGCAGGTTGACGGCGGCCTTCAGGCGATATTCGTTGCGGTCGAAGTACGACGCCTCGACGCTGCCGCCCAGTTCGTGCTTCGGCATGATCGAGGTGATGTTGATGACGCCGGCGCTGGCGTTCTTGCCGAACAGCGTGCCCTGGGGGCCGCGCAGCACTTCCATCTGGGCAATATCGACCAGATCGCTGAATGCCTCACCCGAGCGGGCGTAGACGACGCCATCGACCACGGTGGAGACCGAGGGTTCACCGGCGATGGAGAACGTGGCGGTGCCGACGCCGCGCAGGAAGATGGTCTGGTTAAGGGTGGTGCCCGACTTCAGGAAGTTGAGCGACGGCACCATCTGCGCGGCGGATTCGACGCTGGGGCGCGCGGCCTGGGCCAGCATGTCGCCCTTCAGCACCGAGACGGCGAGTGGCACCTTCTGCAGGCTTTCCGAGCGCTTCTGCGCGGTGACGACGATTTCGTCCGAGGCGGTGTCGGCCGGCTTGCCCTGCGCGTGGGCGGTGGGCGCGGCGAGCGCAACGGCGGCGGCGGACAGCGCGGCGGATGCACGAAGCATGGCTTTCATCAGGTTTCTCCCCATCGGCAGTCGGTGCAATCGAACGCACGGGCTGCAAACCGAACGCGCGGCTGGAGCATGTGCCGTTGCCGCATCTGGTGCTTGAAATGCGACGGGTGCGGCGGTATGTCAAGCGGTGTCATATGAATCGGCGGGCAAGCGTGGCAAATTGGCCACGGCGGCGGTCGGCATGGGAGATCAGGGCTTGGGCGTCACGTTTTCGGTGGTGGATGGCGGCTTCGATCTGCATTTTGCGGGTCGGTTGCTGTTGCGCCACCGGGCCGACTGTCCAGCGGTGGTCACGGCGCGGGGCAATGCGCAAGTGGCTATGTTGCGCGGCAATTTCCGGATCGACGATGCGCCGGGCGAGCTGGCGCGGCCCGACGGCTGGTCGCGCGAGGGCGATTCGGTGATCCTGTCGCGGGGTTGTGCGCAAGTGGCGCGGATCGAGCTGGGTGAGGGCGGGCTGGCGATTGCCGCGCTGGCGCCCGGGCATGACCGGTTGTGGGTGCGGTTTCATGCCGAGCCGGGCGAAACCGTCTGGGGCGGCGGTGAGCAGATGAGCTATCTGGCGCTGAATGGCCGGCGGTTTCCGATGTGGACCAGCGAGCCGGGCGTGGGGCGTGACAAGACCACCGCGCTGACCCGCCTGATGGACGAGATCGGCATGGCCGGTGGCGACTACTGGAACACCAACTACCCGCAGCCGACCTTCCTGACATCGCGCTGGCTGGCGGTGCATCTGGATGCCGGTTGCTATTCGGTGCTCGATTTCGAGGATGCGGCGGCGCACCGGGTCGAGGTGTGGGGCAGTGCCGCGCGCTTCGAACTGTTCGCCGCCGATGGGCCGCAGGCGCTGGTTTCGGCGCTGTCGGCCCGGTTCGGGCGGCAATCGCCGCTGCCCGACTGGGCGATCGGCGGGGCGATCGTCGGGCTGAAGCAGGGCGAGGAAAGCTTCACCCGGCTGGAGCGGTTTGTCGAAGCCGGCGCGGCGGTTTCCGGGCTGTGGTGCGAGGATTGGGCAGGCATTCGCGAGACCAGCTTCGGGCGCCGCCTGTTCTGGGACTGGCAGGCCAGCGCGGCGCGTTATCCGGGGTTGCAGGCGCGGATCGCCGCGCTGGCCGCGCGGGGCATCCGCTTCCTGGGCTATGCCAATCCCTATCTGGCGGTGGACGGCGCGCTGTATGCGGAAGCGGCGGCGGGCGGGCATTTCTGCCTGAAGCGCCATGCCGACGAGGTCTATCTGGTCGATTTCGGCGAGTTCGACTGCGGGGTGATCGATTTCACCCGCGAGGCGACGCGGGCGTGGTTCGCCGAGCGGGTGCTGGGGCGGGAGATGCTGGACATCGGCATGGCGGGATGGATGGCCGATTTCGGCGAGTACCTGCCGACCGACGTGCGGCTGGCCGACGGGTCCGATCCGATGGAGGCGCACAACCGCTGGCCGGTGCTGTGGGCCGAGGTCAACGCGGCGGCGCTGGCCAGCCGGGGCAAGGCGGGCGACGCGGTGTTCTTCATGCGGGCGGGCTTTTCCGGCGTGCAGGCGCATTGCCCGCTGCTGTGGGCGGGGGACCAGTCGGTCGATTTCACCCGCCACGACGGCATCGGCACGGTGGTAACGGCGGCGCTGTCGGCCGGGCTGGTGGGCAATGCCTTCAGCCATTCCGATTGCGGTGGCTACACCTCGCTGCACGGCAACGTGCGCAGCGCCGAGCTGCTGATGCGCTGGTGCGAGCTGGCGGCGTTCGCGCCGGTGATGCGCAGCCACGAGGGCAACCGGCCCGATGACAACCTGCAGTACGATTCCACCCCCGAATTGCTGGCCTGCTTCGCGCGGTGGAGCCGGGTCCACGCGCATCTGGCGCCGTATGTGCGGCATTTGTGCGACGAGGCCGGGGCCAGCGGCCTGCCGGCGCAGCGGCCGCTGTTCCTGCATTATCCCGACGACAAGACCCTCTTTGCAGTGCAGGACCAGTTTCTCTACGGTGCCGACCTGCTGGTGGCGCCGGTGATCGAGGCCGGCGCGGTTTCCCGGCGGGTGGTGCTGCCCGGCGATGCGCCGTGGCGCGATTGCTGGACGGGCGAACGGGTGACGCCCGGCGTGCATGACGTGTCGGCGCCGATCGGCCGGCCACCGGTGTTCTATCGCCCCGACAGCGCGTTTGCGGCGCTGTTCAGCGGGTTGGCGGGGGTGCTGGGCGAATGAGCGAACGGGCCAATATCCGCGATGTGGCGGCGCGGGCCGGGGTGGCGGTGAAGACGGTCAGCCGCGTGTTGAACGGCCATCCCTACGTCAGTGCCGAAAAGCGCGAGGCGGTGGAGGCGGCGATGCGGGCGCTGGATTTCCGGCCGAGCATTGCCGCACGCATCCTGACCGGCGCGAAATCGAACCAGGTGGCGCTGATCTATGACAATCACAGCCCCTACTACATGTTCCAGATCCAGTCGGGCTGCTGGGAATTCTGCAAGCAGAACGGCATCCGCCTGCTGGCGCAGCCGGTGGACGTGGCTGATCCGCTGGTGGGCCAGCAGGTGCGCGGGCTGGTTTCGGAAACGCATGTCGATGGCATCATCCTGTCGTCGCCGGTTACCGACTGCGAGCCGGTGCTGCGCCAGTTGGAGGCGCTGGACATTCCGTTCGTGCGGATATCGCCGGGCACCAATCACGCGCTGACCAGCTCGGTGTTCATGGACGATGCCCAGGCGGCGGACGACATGACCACGCACCTGATCAATGTCGGGCACCGCCGCATCGGCTTCATCAAGGGGCACCCGAACCACATGGCCTCGGACGACCGGCTGTTCGGCTATCGCCGCGCGCTGGACCGGGCGGGAATCGGCTATGAGCCGGCGCTGGTGCAGGATGGCGCGTTCGATTTCGACAGCGGCGTGGCGGCGGCGCGCCAGTTCCTGACCATGCGTGACCGCCCGACCGCGATCTTTGCGGCGAACGACGACATGGCCGCCGGGGTTCTGGCGGTGGCGCACGAAATGGGGATCGACGTGCCGGGCCGGCTGTCGGTGGCCGGGTTCGACGATACCACCTTGGCGCGGACGGTGTGGCCGCCGCTGACCACGATTCACCAGCCGATGGCCGAACTGGCGCGCGCGGCGGCCGAAATCCTGATTGCCGGTGGCGACCTGACTCATCGCCGCCTTCCCCATACCCTTGTCGAACGCGCGTCGGTTGCGCCCCCACCCAGGAATCCCGCATGAGCCAATTGCCCGCGCCGCCCGCCACCCGCACGCTGGGGAGCAGCGGCATTGAAATCTCGTCGATCGCCTGGGGCATGTGGCGGCTGGCCGAGGATGGCCGCAGCGCTGCCGATGCGGCGAGGCTGGTTCACGCCGCGCTGGATGCCGGCATCACCCTGCTGGATACCGCCGACATCTATGGCTTCGACGGCAAGGGCGGGTTCGGCGATGCCGAGGCGCTGCTGGGTGAGGTGCTGGCGGCCGAGCCGGGCCTGCGCGGGCGCATGGTGCTGGCCACCAAGGGCGGGATCATGCCGCCGTTGCCCTATGACCAGAGCCCGGATTACCTGCGCGGCGCGATCGAGGCGTCGCTGCGGCGGCTGCGCACCGACACGATTGACCTGTGGCAGGTTCACCGGCCCGACATCCTGGCCCATCCGCAGGAAGTGGCGCGGGTGCTGGACGATGCGGTGGCGTCGGGCAAGGTGCGCGCGCTGGGGGTATCGAACTTCACGATGCCCCAGATCGCGGCGCTCGACCGGTTCCTGGGCAGCAGGCTGGTGGCCACCCAGCCCGAGATCAGCCCGTTGCGGATCGCCTGTTTCGAGAACGGCGAGCTGGACCAGGCGATGATGCTGGGGCTGACGCCGCTGGCATGGTCGCCGCTGGGCGGTGGCGGCCTGCTGGCGCCGGCCGGGGCGCGGGGGGTGGAGGTTGCCTCGGCACTCGATGCGGTGGCCGGGGCGCAAGGCGTGTCGCGCAGTGTGGCTGCCTATAGCTGGTTGATGGCGCATCCGGCGGGCATCGTGCCGATCATCGGATCGCAGCAGGCGGCGCGGATTGCCGAAGGTGTTCAGGCCCTGCACGTCCGGTGGACGCGGCAGGAATGGTATGCGGTGCTGGTTGCCGCGCGTGGGGAGCCGCTGCCTTAAAAACAGGCGCGGAATCGGGTTCGGTTGGTTGTCACGGCGCTCGCTGGCGGGTTGGTCGGCGGAAAGTTGCGCCCTTTGAAGGAGAACGCGAATGAGCACGCAAGCTTGCGAGATCGCCTGGTTTTCGGCGCTGTGCGATGACGACTACGAGTTTCTGGGGGTGCCCGATGCGGCGCTGAAGTCGAGCTGGGAGCACTGCCGCAATATCGTGCTGCGCGCCGAGGAGGGCGGGTACGACAATATCCTGCTGCCTTCGGGCTACGAGCTGGGGCTGGATACCACCGCGTTCGCCGCCGCGGTTGCCACCCAGGTGCGGCGGATCAAGCTGCTGTGGGCCACCCGCATCGGCGAGGACTGGCCACCGCAACTGGCGCGCCGCATCGCCACGCTGGACCGCATCCTGGGACCGAACGCGGCGGGCACTGGCGGGCGGCTGAACGTCAACATCATCTCGTCCGACCTGCCCGGGCAGAAGCTGGACAGCGGCCCGCGCTATCGCCGCGCCACCGAAGTGATGCAGATCGTGCGGACCTTGCTGAACGGGCAGTCGCTGGATCATGACGGCGAGTTCTACAAGCTGAAGCTCGATCCGCCGCGCATCGGCACGATTTCGGGCAAGGCGCCGGCGTTCTACTTCGGCGGGCTGAGCGAGGATGCGCGCGAATGCGCGGCCGAGGGCTGCGACGTCTACCTGATGTGGCCCGACACGATGGGCAACGTGCGCGACACCATCGCCGACATGACCGCGCGGGCGGCACGGTTCGGGCGCAAGCTGCGTTTCGGCTATCGCGCCCATGTGATCGTGCGCGAGACCGAGGAGGAGGCGCGCAGCTATGCCGACCGGCTGCTGTCGAAGCTGGACGACGAGGCGGGCCGGGCGATCCGCGAGAAGTCGCTGGATGCCAAGGACTATGGCGTGCAGCGGCAGGCGGCCTTGCGCGGCGCGGCGGGCGGCGACGGGTTCGTGGAAGAGAACCTGTGGACCGGGATCGGCCGGGCGCGTTCGGGCTGCGGGGCGGCGATTGTCGGCAATCCCGACCAGGTGCTGGCCAAGCTGCGCGCCTATCAGGCCGAGGGCATCGAGGCGTTCATCCTTTCGGGCTATCCCCATGCGCAGGAGGCGGACCTTTTCGCGCGGCACGTTCTGCCGCATATCGGGCATGGCCCCCTGGCGATCTGAGCGAGCGGCATGAGCGAGGTTCCCTTCGATGTTGCGGTGATCGGCGGCGGCGTCAACGGCGCCGGGATCGCGCGCGATATTGCCGGGCGCGGGGCAAAGGTGCTGCTGCTGGAGGCGGGCGATCTGGCGGGGGGAACCTCGTCCGCCTCCACCAAGCTGATTCACGGCGGCTTGCGCTATCTGGAGCATTACGAGTTCGCGCTGGTGCGCGAGGCGCTGGGCGAGCGCGAGCGGCTGTGGGGGATCGCGCCGCACGTGATCTGGCCGCTGCGCTTCGTTCTGCCCTATGCGCCGGGGCTGCGGCCGCGCTGGCTGCTGCGGCTGGGGCTGTTCCTCTATGATCATATCGGCGGCAGGAAGCGGTTGCCGGCGACCGAGAGCGTGCGGTTGGGCGCGCATCCGGCGGGCGGTCCGCTGAAGCCGGAATACACGCGCGGCTTCGTCTATTCGGACTGCTGGGTGGACGATGCGCGGCTGGTGGTGCTGAACGCGCGCGATGCCGCGAACCGGGGCGCCGAAGTGCGGACGCACTGCGCGGTGACGGCGCTGGCGCGGGTGGGCGAGGGTTGGCGGATCGAGACCGGCGCGGGCGTGTTTCGCGCGCGGGCGGTGGTGAACGCGGCGGGGCCGGGGGTGCTGGACGTGCTGCAACGGGCGGGCGAGCGCACCAATCGCCACATGCGGCTGGTGCGCGGATCGCACATTGTCGTGCCCAAGCTGTTCGACCATCCCTACGCTTATTTCTTCCAGTTGGCGGACGGGCGGATTTTCTTCGCGATCCCTTACGAGCGGGATTTCACGCTGATTGGCACGACCGATCGCGATCACCACGGGCCGCTGGATTCGGTTCATGCCGATGCCGACGAGATCGCGTACTTGTGCGAAGGCGCGAGTGGCTATTTCCGGCGGGCGGTGACGCCGGCGGACGTGGTGTGGTCCTATGCCGGAGTGCGGCCGCTGGTGGATGACGATTCGGGCCGGCCCGAGGCGGCGACGCGGGGCTATCGGCTGGAATTGTCGCCCGCCGGGGAGGGCGCGGCGCTGCTGTCGGTGTTCGGCGGCAAGATCACCACCTATCGGCATCTGGCCGAGGCGGCGGTGGCCTTGCTGGCGGAGCGGCTGCCCGAACTGGCGGGGCCGGGGTGGACCGGTGCGGCGGCGCTGCCGGGCGGCGATTTCGCGATGGATGGTGCCGATGCTTTGCTGGCGCGGGTGCGCGGGCGCTATGGCTGGCTGGAGGCGGACTGGGCGCTGCGGCTGGTGCGGGCCTATGGCACCGAGGTGTTCGAGGTGCTGGGCGATGCCGGGTCGCTGGCGGATTGCGGGCGGCATTTCGGGCATGGGTTGACCGAGGCCGAGGTGCGCTGGCTGATGACGCGCGAATGGGCGCGGTCTGCCGATGACGTGCTGTGGCGGCGGAGCAAGCTGGGGTTGCGGTTTGGCGCCGACGAGGCGGCGGCGTTAGCGGAACGGATGGGGGAGCAGGCGTGAGCGGGGAATGGCTGCTGGTGCTGGACGAGGGCACGACCTCGACCCGGGCGATGCTCTATGGCGTGGATGGCACCTGTGGCGGGATGGCGCAGGCGGGGCTGGAGCAGTTCTATCCGCGCCCGGGCTGGGTGGAGCACGATGCGCAGGAGATCCTGGACAGGACGCTGGGTTGCGCGCGGGAGATGATCGCCAAGGCGGGCGGGGCGGATCGCATCGCGGCGATCGGCATTACCAACCAGCGCGAGACGGTGGTGGCCTGGGACCGGCGCACCGGCAGGCCGGTGCATCGCGCAATCGTCTGGCAGGACCGGCGGACGGCGCCGTTTTGCGAGGGCCTGCGCGCTGCGGGGCACGAGGACGCGGTGCAGGCGACGACCGGGCTGGTGCTGGACCCCTATTTCAGCGCGAGCAAGCTGCGCTGGGTGCTGGACAATGTGCCCGAGGCGAAGGCGCTGGGCGGGAATCTGGCGTTCGGGACGATCGAGAGCTGGCTGGTGTGGCATCTGACCGGGGGAAGCCACGTCACCGACGCCAGCAATGCCAGCCGCACCAGCCTGCTGGCGCTGGGCGGTGATGGCTTCGACGCGGGGCTGTGCGATCTGTTCGGGGTGCCGGTGGGCGCGTTGCCCGAGGTGGTCGATTGCGCGGGGGAACTGGGGGTGACCGCGGCGGAGGTGTTCGGCGCGGCGATCCCGATCTGCGGGATGGCGGGCGATCAGCAGGCGGCGACGATCGGGCAGGGCTGCCTGATGCCGGGGCAGACCAAGGCGACGTTCGGCACCGGGGCGTTCATCCTGACCAACATGGGCGACACGGTGCCGCGTTCGGCGAACCGCCTGCTGGGCACGGTGCTGTGCGCGGTGGGGGGCAAGCGGACTTATGCGCTGGAAGGATCGGTGTTTGCCGCCGGCAGCGCGATCCAGTGGCTGCGCGATAACCTGGGGCTGCTGGAATCGGCGCTGCAAAGCGAGGCGCTGGCGCGATCGGTGGCGGACAATGGCGGGGTGGTGTTCGTGCCGGCGCTGTCCGGGCTGGGCGCGCCGCACTGGCGGCCCGCGGCGACCGCCGCGCTGACCGGGATGACCTTTGCGACGACGCGCGCGCATATCATCCGCGCGGCGCTGGAAGCGATGGCGCATCAGTGCCACGACCTGAAGGCGGCGTTCGCGGCGGACGGGGCGGGGTGGAACCTGCTGCGCATCGACGGCGGGATGAGCGGCAACGACTGGCTGGCGCAGGATCTGGCCGATATGCTGGACGTGCCGTGCGAGCGGCCGGTGGACGTGGAGACGACCGCGCGCGGGGCGGCGCTGCTGGCGGCGGTGGGGGCGGGGTTGTACCCGGACCTTACTGCGGCGGCGGCGGCGATGATCCCGGCGGTGACGCGGTTCGAGCCGGCGATGGCGGCGGGGGTGCGCGCGGCGCGGCTGGCGGGGTGGCGCGCGGCGCTGGCGGTCAGCTAACGGCGGGCCAGTTCAGCAGACGGCGGGCGGTGGCGCCGAGGATGGCGGTCTTTTCCGGGGTGGAAAGCTCGGGATCGTCGCGCAGGCCGTGCAGCAGGTCGGACCAGGTGTGGCCGAACATCACGGTCTTGTCGCTGGCCCACATCAGCCGGTCGGCGCCGAACGCGGTGATCGCCGCGCGAAGGTGCGGGCGCAAGCCTTCGTAAGGGAAGTGCGGCACGCCGAGCCGGGTCTGGGCGTGGCTCCACTTCATCGCCGCGTTGGGGAAGCGGGCGAGTTTCAGCACTTCGGCAAAGTAGGCGGGATCGTTGGCGCGGGCTTCGGCTTCGGCGGAGCGGCCCGGCGGGATCTGGGGGAAGCCCATGCCGCAATGGTCGATGATGATCTGTTGGCGGGGGTATCTTTCGAGATAGCGCGCCATCGGCTCGGCATGGCCGGGGATGAAGGCACATACGGGCAGGCCGATGTCCTGCGCGAGGTCGAACAGCGCGTCGTAGCGGCCGCGCGCGAAAGCGTCGGCTTCGGCCAGGGTCCACACCGGCTGGATGCGGAAGGCGCGGACGGCGGGGTTGGCGGCGGCGGCGCGCATCACCGCTTCGAGCTGCGGATCGGCGGGATCGATGCGGACGAGGTAGGCGAAACGGCCGGGGTGGAGCAGTGCGGCTTCCTCAGCGGTGGGCGAGAGCGCGCGCCAGCCGCCGCCGGGCAGCGCGAAGCCGGGCTGGATGTGGCTGGGGTGCGCACCGGGCTTCCCACCCCAGTACTCGTCGATCAGCACCGACGCGATGCCGAGCGAATCCATCGCTTCGAGCGTGGCCCCGATCTGGCCGCGACCGACGTGAACCTGGGCATCGACGATGTCCATGCGGCATTCTCCCCTGCGTGCGCCCCGGATAGGCGTTGGCGGCGGGCGTGGCCTTGTCGTAAGCCTGCTCCGGTCCGGGGGTAAGGTATGCCCGGATGTGGCGGCGGTTCAACCGGTTGTTGTGGGGGCGGGCGTGAGGTCGGTCGAGATTGTCGAGGTGGGCCCGCGCGACGGGTTGCAGAACGAGGCGCGGCTGGTCTCGACCGCCGACAAGGTGGCGCTGATCCGCCGGGTGATCGCCGCCGGGGTGCGGCGGGTGGAGGTGGCCAGCTTCGTCAACCCGAAACGCGTGCCGCAGATGGCCGATGCCGAGGAGGTGGTCGCCTTGCTTGGCCCCGTGCCCGGCGTGGTGCGGATGGGGCTGGTGATGAACGCGCGCGGGGCGGAGCGGGCGCTGGCCTGCGGGATCGACCAGTTGGGCGCGGTGGCGGTGGCGTCGGACGTGTTCGCGATCCGCAACCAGGGGCAGAGCAGCGACGAATCGGTGGTGGCGGCGGAGCAGATTCTGGCGATGGCGCGGGAGGCCGGGCGATCAGGACAGGTGACGATCGCGGCGGCCTATGGCTGTCCGTTCAGTGGGCCGGTGGCGCAGGCGCGGGTGGTGGCGATGGCGGCGCGGCTGGCGGAATCGCGGCCGGCGGAGATCGTGCTGGCCGACACCATCGGCGTGGCGGTGCCGGCCGGGGTGACCGCGCTGGTGACGGCGGTGAAGGCGGTGGCGGGCGATGTGCCGATCCGTGCGCATTTCCATGACACGCGCAACACCGCGATCGCCAATGTCTGGGCGGCGGTGGAGGCCGGGGTGGCGACCGTGGATGCGGCGATCGGCGGGCTGGGCGGATGTCCGTTCGCGCCGGGGGCGGCGGGCAACGTGGCGACCGAGGACGTGCTGTACCTGCTGGCGCGATCGGGGGTGGCGACGGGCGTGGACCTGGATGCGACGATCGATACCGCGCGCTGGCTGGGCGGGGTGATGGGCAAGGCGATGCCGTCGCTGCTGTCGCGCGCGGGGAACTGGCCGGAAGGGAGCATCGGGCAATGACGGGGGTGAACCGGGGGGCGCTGCGCGGGATTCGCGTGGTGGAAATGGGGCAGTTGATCGCCGGGCCGTTCTGCGGGCAGTTGCTGGGCGACATGGGCGCCGACGTGATCAAGGTGGAGCCACCGGGTGCGGGCGATCCGATGCGCGAATGGGGCCAGGGCGAGGCCAAGCTGCAGTGGGAGGTGATCGCGCGCAACAAGCGTTCGGTCTCGGCCAACTTGCGCGTGCCCGAGGGGCAGGCGCTGGTGCGGCGGCTGATCGCGACGGCCGATGTGGTGGTGGAGAACTTCAAGCCCGGCACGATGGAGAAGTGGGGGCTGGGGCCGGAGGTGTTGCTGGCGGAACAGCCGGGGCTGATCATCGCGCGGATGAGCGGTTATGGCCAGACCGGGCCGTATTCGGACCGCGCCGGGTTCGGCGGGATCGGCGAGGCGATGGGCGGCTGGCGCTATATCGTCGGCGAGCCGGACCGGCCGCCGAGCCGGATGGGGGTGTCAATCGGCGATACCCTGACCGCGACGTATGGCTGCATGGGGGTGCTGGCGGCGCTGCATCACCGGACGCGCACCGGCGAGGGGCAGGTCATCGACGCGGCGCTGTACGAATCGGTGTTGCAGGTGATGGAAGGGCTGGTGCCCGAGTACGACTACAGCGGGATAATCCGCGAGCGATCGGGATCGATCCTGAAGGGGCTGGCGCCGTCGAACGTCTATGCCTGCAAGGATGGCGAATA
>JAGWVC010000038.1 GCA_018971065.1 Sphingomonadales bacterium
GGCTGGCAATGGCGCATTCCGCTGCAGCATCGCAACGGCAACGGCCTGGTCTATTGCAGCCGCCATTGCAGCGACGATCAGGCCGCCGCAACGCTGCTGGCCAACCTCGATTCGCCTGCGCTGGCCGATCCGCGCATTGTCCGCTTCCGCACCGGCCGCGCCCGCCGGCAGTGGCACCGCAACGTCGTCGCCGTCGGCCTGTCCAGCGGCTTCCTCGAACCGCTCGAATCGACCAGCATCTACCTGATCCAATCGGCCATCGTGCGCCTGCTGCACCTGTTCCCGCACACCGGCGTCACGCCGCAACTGGTCGATGAATACAACCGCCAGTCGCAGATCGAGTACGAACTGATCCGCGATTTCATCATCCTGCACTATCACGCCAACCAGCGCGGCGACGCGCCGTTCTGGCGCGACCTGCGCGAAATGCCGGTGCCTGAACGGCTGGCGCACAAGATCGACCTGTTCCGCGCCAACGGCACGCTGGTGCAGGATCAGTACGACATCTTCATGGAACCATCGTGGGTGCAGGTGCTGATGGGCCAGCACGTCATGCCGCATGATCACCACCCGCTGGCCAACGGACCCAGCGACGCCGAACTGCGCGAACAACTGGCAGGCCTGGCCGAGCTGAAGGCCCGCCCGCTGCCGCAATTGCCCACGCACGATCGCTGGCTGGAAATGCAGGTCGGGCGCGGATCATGAACCCGCCGCTGCGCCTGGCGATCGTCGGCGGCGGCACGGCCGGCTGGATGGCGGCCAACCTGCTGGCCCAGCGCTGGGCCGATCGCGGGGTTCATATCCTGCTGGTCGAATCGCCCGATATCGGCATCATCGGTGTCGGCGAAGGCTCCACCCCTACGCTGAAGAAGTTCTTCGAGATGCTGGGCATTGCCGAATCCGAATGGATGCCGGCCTGCCACGCCACCTACAAGGCCAGCATCCGCTTCACCGGCTGGAGCCCGGCGTCGGGCATGGCGGACTACAGCCACCCGTTCCTCACCCAGGTCGATCTGCACACCGAGGATGCGTTCACCCGCAACTGCGGCAATCGCCGGCTGGGCCACGACGTGCCCACCCGGCCCGACGACTTCCTGCTCAATGGCGTGCTCGCCGCGCAGGGCAAGGCGCCGGTCGCCCCGCCCAACTTCCCGTTCCGCATGGAATACGGCTACCACTTCGATTCGGGCCTGCTCGGCGAATTCCTCCGCGTCCGGGCAGTGGCGCGCGGCGTCGAACATCTCGCGCGCGAGGTGGTCGAAGTGGCCCAGGCCGAAAACGGTGACATCGCCGCGCTGGTCACGCGCGAGGGCGAACGGATCGCCGCCGATGTCTTCATCGACTGCACCGGCTTTGCCGCGCTGCTGATGCGCGGCGCGCTCAAGGTCCCGTTCCGCAGCTTCAAGGCCAACCTGTTCAACGATGCCGCCGTGGTGCTGCCCACCCCGGCCCACACCAACCCCCCGGTCGAAACCGGCGCCACCGCGCTGTCCGGCGGCTGGGCCTGGTCGATCCCGCTGACCAACCGGGTCGGCAACGGCTATGTCTACAGCCGCGATTTCCTCTCGCCCGATGCCGCCGAAGCCGAACTGCGCGCTCACCTCGGCCTGCGCGACAGCGCCGTCGCCGCCCGCCACCTGACGTTCAACGTCGGCCAGCTCGAACGCCACTGGGAACGCAACTGCGTCGCCATCGGCCTGGCGCAGGGCTTCATCGAGCCGCTGGAAGCCACCGCGCTGCATCTGGTGCTGAACACGGTGGACCAGTTCATCAACCGCTTCGAAGCCGGCGATTTCACCGCCCGCCATCGCGACGCGTTCAACGCCGCCATCAGCGACCGCATCGAACGCGTGCGCGACTACATCGTCGCCCACTACAAGCTCAACACCCGCGACGACAGCGACTACTGGCGCGCCAACCGCGCCAACGACGCGCTGTCCCCCGCGCTGCTGCAGATTCTCGACACCTGGTTCCGCCGTGCCGACCTTGTCGCCCTGCTGGACGGCCAGCGTGAGCTCAGCCACTTCGGCAGCGCCTCGTGGCATTGCCTGCTGGCCGGCTATGGCGCGTTCCCCCCGCCGGCGGCCGAACCGCGCGACGATGTCGATTTCCACCACGCCAACGACATCGCCCGTTTCCTCGACGGCTGCGCGCTGAACTTCCCGGACCACGCCGAAATGCTGGTCCGCATGGCAGGAGGCACCCGATGATCAGCCGGCGCGACATGATGGCGGGCGGCACCGCCCTGGCAGCCCTCCCGAAGCAGCTCGCCGCCCGCGACTCATCGCCGGTGGTCGCGGCCGATGCCGCCTGGTGGCAATCGGCGGTGGGCTACCAGATCTACCCCGCCAGTTTCTGCGACAGCAACGGCGACGGCATCGGCGACATTCCGGGCATCATCTCCCAGCTCGATCATCTCGCCGATCTCGGCATCGGCTTCATCTGGCTGTCGCCGGTCTACGCCTCGCCGATGGTCGATAACGGCTACGACATTTCCGATTACCGCGCGATCAACCCCCGGTTCGGCACGCTGGCGGACATGGACCGGCTGATCGCCGAGGCCCGGCAGCGGCGGATCGGCATCGTCATGGACCTTGTCGTCAACCACACCTCGGACCAGCACCCGTGGTTCGCTGCCGCCGCGTCCGACCCGGCCTCGCCGTGGCGCGATTTCTACATCTGGCGCGCCGATCCCCCGGCGCCGGGCAGCCCGGCCGACATGCCGGCGGCATTCGGCGGGCGCGCGTGGAGCCGGGCGCCATCAGGCCACGGCTGGTACTTCCACCAGTTCGCGCCGCAACAGCCCGATCTCAACTGGGCCAACCCCGCGCTTCGCGCCGAAGTCCACGCGATGATGAACTGGTGGCTGGATCGCGGCGTCGCCGGCTTCCGGATGGACGTGATCGACCTGATCGGCAAGGACCCGGAACACGGCATCACCACTAACGGCCCCCACCTGCACGACTATCTGCAGGAGATGAATCGCGCCACCTTGCGCGGCCGCGACGCGGTTACCGTTGGCGAGGCGTGGAGCGCCACGCTGGACAACGCGCCGCTCTATTGCGCGCCCGAACGGCACGAACTGGCGATGGTCTTCCAGTTCAGCCACGTGCTGCGCTTCCTCGACGCGAAGGCGGGCAAGTGGAAGCCCCGGCCGATCGACCTGCCGACGCTGAAGGCCGATTTCGCCGCGTGGCAGCAGGGCATGCACGGGCGCGGCTGGAACTCGCTGTTCTGGGGCAACCACGATCTGCCGCGCGCGGTGTCGCGCTATGGCGATGACGGCGTGTACCGCGTCGCCTCCGCCAAGGCGCTGGCCACGGTGCTGCACCTGATGGAAGGCACGCCCTACATCTACCAGGGCGAGGAGATCGGCATGACCAACGCCGGCTTCACCCGCATTGACCAGTATCGCGATCTCGAAACGCTGAACGGCCTTGCCGAACAGCGCGCCGCCGGCATGTCCGACGCCGAATTCCTCGCCGCCGCGCGCGTCAGCAGCCGCGACAACGCCCGCACGCCGATGCAGTGGTCCGCCGCGCCGCACGCCGGCTTCACCAGCGGCACGCCGTGGATCGAACTCAACGCCAATTATCCGCAGGTCAACGTCGCCGCTGACCGCGCCGGCCACGACGGCGTGTTCGATCACTATCGCCGGCTGATCGCGCTGCGCCGCAGCCATGCCATCATCCGCCACGGCAGCTTTCGGCTGCGCATGGCCGATCACGGCCAGGTGTTCGCCTATGAGCGCCAGCTTGGCAGCCAGCGCCTGCTGGTCACCGCCAACCTCTCGGCGCACGAAGCCCCAATCCCGCTGGCCGAAGCCACCGCCGGAACCGATCTGCTGACCGGACGGGCGACCGTGCCGACCACCACCCTTGCACCCTATCAGGCCGAAGTGATCCTGCTGGACGCCGACTGATGACCAAACCGGAGAGACACGCCATGACACGTCGCAGAAATAGCCGCCCGGTGCTGGGAGGCGCGATCGCGGCGCTGCTCGCGCTTGCCGGCAGCCAGGCCTCCGCCCGGCCTGTCGCCGCTCACGCCACTGGCCACGCCGCCAGCACCAGCGCCGAACCGTGGTGGAAGCACGCCGTGATCTACGAGATCTACCCGCGCAGCTTCCAGGACACCAACGGCGACGGCGTCGGCGATCTCAACGGCGTCACCCGGCGGCTCGACTATCTCAAGACGCTGGGCGTCGATGCCATCTGGCTGACCCCGTTCTTCCCGTCGCCCAACAAGGACTTCGGCTACGACGTGGCCGATTACACCAACGTCTCGCCCGAATACGGCACCATGCGGGACTGGGACGTGCTGGCGCGCGAGGCGAAGAAGCGCGGCATCCGCATCCTCGTCGATTTCGTGCTGAATCATTCCTCCGACCAGCACCCGTGGTTCAAGGAGTCCCGCTCGTCGCGCACCAACCCCAAGCGCGACTGGTACGTCTGGCACGATCCCGCGCCCGATGGCGGCCCGCCCACCAACTGGGAATCGATCTTCGGCGGCTCCACCTGGGAATTCGACAAGGCCAGCGGCCAGTATTACTACCACGTGTTCTACAAGGAGCAGCCCGACCTCAACTGGGCCAACCCCAAGCTGCGCCAGGCCATGCACGATGTCATGCGCTTCTGGCTGCGCCACGGCGCCAGCGGCTTCCGGCTCGACGCCACGCCCTACCTGTTCGAGGACACCAACTGGCCGCAGGACCCCGACGTCAGGCACGGCGCCGACGTCGGCCTGAAGCCCTACAACAGCAACCTGCCCGCCAACCACGACGCCCTGCGCGGCCTGCGCGCGGTGGTCGATGGTTTCCCCGGCGACCGGATGCTGCTGGGCGAGAACGCGATCTCCAGCGTCGATGACCTGCGCCGCGTCTATGGTGCGAAGGCCGACGAGATCAACCTGCCGATGGACTTCCTCTACACCGGGGTGAAATCGCTCGACGCCGCGCAGTTCAAGCAGCGCATCGACGAGGCGGAGCTGAAGCTCGACGGCCTGCCGCCGGTGTTCCACTTCAGCAACCACGACACCTCGCGCCAGTGGACGCGCTTCGGCGACGGTGTTCACGACGCCATGATCGCCCGCCTGACTGCGGCGATGACCCTGACCCTGCGCGGCACCGCGCTGATGTATTATGGCGAGGAGATCGGCATGGCCGACCTCAAGCCGGCGGAACTGGCCAGCTTCCCGCTGGGGCCGAAGCGCAAGGTTGCCGATCACCGCGACCCCGAGCGTTCACCGATGCAGTGGACCGCAGGCGCCGGCGCCGGCTTTACCACCGGCGCTTCGTGGTTGCCGGTGGCTTCTGCCGCCGGGGCCAGCAATGTCGCCGCGCAACAGGCCGACAAGGCGTCGATGCTCCACTGGTACGCGCGCCTGCTGAACCTGCGCAAGACCGATCCGGCCATCCGCGACGGCGCCTATGTGCCGCTCGAATCGGGCAACGCCAAAGTCGTCGCTTTCGCCCGCCGCAGCGCCAACGGCGAAGGCGTGCTGGTGCTGCTGAACATGAGCGGCGAACGCCAGACGCTGGCGATCAGCGGCTGGCCGGGCGCTGCGCCGAAGCCGGGCAAGGTCATCATGGCCAGCACCCCCACCGGCGCGGTCGATCCTGTCCATCCGGTGCTGGAACCCTACGCCACCGTGCTCGTCCGCTTCGGCGCGCGCTGATTGCGCCGTAACAGCTTGGTATAAGGCCAGGATGAAACCCGGCCGCTTCTCGCCGCTGGCCCGCGCCGCCCCGATCGCGGCGCGGGCGGCAGGTGGCGCATCGCACCTGTCGCGATCGGTCAAGCCCGCCCCGCCTCGCCCTGCAATCGTATCGTCACGATAAACGGGAGTGGCAGGGATGGGATTGCTGGAAGGAAAAGTCGCCATCGTCACCGGCGCCGGGCAGGGCGTGGGGCGTGGCATCGCGCTGGCGCTGGCCCGCGAAGGCGCGGCGGTGGCGGTCATCGGCCGCACGCTGGAAAAGTGCCAGCGCACCGTGGCGGAGATCGAGGCGGCGGGCGGGCGCGGCATCGCCCTGTCGGCGCGGGTCTCGCACCGCGATGAGGTCGATGCCTCGGTGGCGGCGGTGATTGCGGCGCTGGGCGGGGTCGATATCCTGGTCAACAACGCCCACTCATCACGGCCGATGGTCCCGTTCGAGGAGAACACCGACAAGGACATGGCCATCGCCATGCAGGGCTTCCACGGCGCGTTCTTCTACATGCAGGCCTGCTTCGAACAGCTCAAGGCGCGCAAGGGCCGGGTCATCAACCTCGGCTCGTCGGCGGGCATTCGCGGCGATGCGGGCTTCACCTCCTACGCCGCCGGCAAGGAAGCGGTGCGCGCCATCAGCCGCGTGGCGGCGCGCGAATGGGGCATCCACGGCGTAACCGTCAACGTCGTCTGCCCGTTCTCGGATTCGCCGGGGATCGAGTACATGATCGAGAACCAGCCCGGCTTCATCGACGAACTGACCAGCGAAACCGTGCTGAAGCGGCTGGGCAGCAGCAGGGATGACGTCGGCCGTACCGTGGCGTTCCTCGCCAGCGAGGGCGGGGGCTACATCACCGGGCAGACCATCAACGTCGATGGCGGCATGGTGATCGTGCCCTGAGCCACCCTGCCGGCCGGTTCAGGCCGGGTCCGGTCGCTTGGGCAGCGCGATCTCGGCGCTGCCGGTCGCCATCGTCGTGCCCTTCTGCGTCTGCATCAGGTGCTTGACGTGGATCAGGTGGCGGCCCTTCTCGTCCACCGACTTTCCGGTCACTTCGGCGGTCTGGATGGTCACGTCGCCCGACAGCGCCGGCCCGCGGAAGTTGGCGACCGAGTGGACCACCATGCCGTGCTCACCCGCCCAGCCCGACATGTAGTCGATCACCCAGGCGCCCATCGCCCCGCCATAGCCATAGGCGCGGGGCATGCCGATCTTGCGGGCAAACTTGGGGAACAGGTGTCCGCGCGAAGGGCCGTAATAGGCGCCGTCGGTGATCTCGGGGTTCACCAGCACCATGTCGGGGTCGTTCTCGCACCCGGCCATCTCGGGGGTGAAGCCCAGCGCCACCATGTCGATCTTGCGGCATTGCACCGCCCCCCAGGTGTTGATGATCCACGCCCGCCATTCGGTGGCGAAGCTGGCGATGCTGTGCGGGCCGAACACGCGCTCGGGCAACCGGTCACCCACGTTCACATCGTCCCACCAGCGCTTGCCGTGGCCCAGCGCGCGCAACATGCGAATCCAGCCCAGCTTGCGCTCCTCCAGCGCGTCCAGCTCGTCGTCGGTCCAGTCCGGCTCCTCGAACTCGTCCTTGTTGACGTTCTGGCCGCCGGCTTCGGCGTTGTAGCGGATCGCGGTGGAGCGCTGCTGCGCCAGCCGCTGCCCGTGCTGGTTGGTGTAGTAGTTGTCGCCGCGCTGGAAGCAGGTCGGCCCGGCCAGCTTGGTTTCCTTCACCACATAGTCCAGCGGGATGCGCTCGTTGTGAATCCAGTCGCCGGCGCCGATGCGGCGGTCCTCGAACCACCATTCCTCGCCGCCGAACAGCAGGTGCGAATTGGGAATGCCGCCGACGCAGGCCGGCGAGGTGCCCATGCCGTCATCCATCGCACACGGGAAGCTCTGCGATCCGACGATGCGGCCCCAGCGGCTTTCCTCGGCAAAGGTCGGGTCATAGTGGACCAGGTTGGGGTAATGCATCGCGTGCGCCCAGCGCCGGATGTCGTTATTGCTGATCGGATCGCGCAGGCGCGACGATGTGATCGCCTTGCCCAGGTGCTGGTCGATGTCCGAACAGTCGAGGATGATCTTGCTCATCGGGTATTCTCCGGAATTATTCAGCGCGTCGCGCGCCTGCCGCGTTAGCGGGTTGTACGATTGCCGTGCTCGACGGTGATGCCGGTGATCGGCGCGTCGCTGGCGATGCGCGCCATGCGGATGCGGGCGATACGGGTGCGTTCGGGCGCGGTGTCGGGGATGATCGGCAGCGGCTGGCCCAGCCGCGCCATCTCGGCCTCAAGCCGCGCGCGGGTCTTGGCCAGCGTCGCCTCGGCGGGTTGCAGCACCTGCTTCGTATCCAGCGTCGAGGGGTGCTGCGGTAGCGCCCGCTCGGCGCGGAACAGCACCGTGCCCGGCGCCTGCGGCTCGGCCTCGCCCACGAAGGTGCGGAAGCCGGCAAACGTCACGCAGGCCTTGCCCGCCAGCGCCCAGGGCGTGCCCTGCGGCACCGTCAGCCGGAAACCCTCGTCCACCAGCTCCAGCCCGCTCACCCGCATCGGCAGCGGATAGCCGTCGGCGTCGATCACCGAAAGATGCGCCCCGCCGCCAGCGCGCACCGCGTCCTCGGCCACGTCGCGCCACGGCCGCGCCGTCCAGTTGCCGGGGCTGATCGGCTTCTCCGGCGCCGGGTCGGATGCCGGCCACGCCGTCGCGACATCGGCCTGCCACACCCCGGGCGGGCCATCCAGCGCGGCATGGTTGTCCCACCAATAGATGCGCTCGGGCGTGTTTTCCAGGATGATCCGCGACCAGTACGTCACCGCCAGCCGCGCTGCGTCCCAGGTGATGCCGTGGCTGATGCCCTCCCAGCCGGTCTCGGCCAGATAGCGCAATGCGTTCGACTGGATGTCGGCGGTGCGCACGGCTGCGCGCGCGCGGATCACCACCACCGGCTCCTCCGGCCCGCCCTCGATCAGCAGGCCCACCTTCGGGTTGCGCCGCGCCCGTTCGGCCTTGGCCGGGTTCGGCACGCCGGTGGCCAGGTCGATCGTCGCCATGTCGTCGGACGGGAAGTAATAGGTTGGCGTGTCGATCGGCACCCCGGCGGCGCTGACCGTCGAGAATTCAGCCACAACGCCCGATTCGATCATCCGGAACACGTGGGCGGGCAGGTCATGCAGGCTGCGCATCGCCTCAACCCTCGCTGCGGACGACCGGCACCCAGTCGATCATCTCGCCGTTCGGCCCCATCGGCGAATCGCTCTCCTCGGTCACCAGGCAGATCGGATTGGCATGGGTGGCGAACAGGTTGGCCTCGTCGGCCTTGGTGTGCGGCAGTCGTTCCGGATTGGCGATCAGTGCCTGGCTGCGCTCGAAATCCTCGCGGCTGTTCCACCAGATTTCCATCAGGCAGTCATAGCCCGAATCGTGGACTTCCCCGGTGATCGGGTTCTTCACCGGCTCCAGATAGCGGCGCACATAGCGCACCGCGTTGGGGATCGCCGGCGAACCCAGCTTCGCGGCCAGCTTGCAGTGCTCGTTCTCGTAGTAGTCCATGAATTGTTCCATGGTCATGTCCGGGCGCTTGCGGAAAAAGCACAACTGCTTGAGCATGGTCCTGTCCTCTCGATCGTGTCGCGGTCATTTGCGGGTAATGCCGCTTAATGCCATGCCGGCGTTGCCGTCCAATGCCGTTTGCCGGCAAGGCCGATCGTCGCGGGCTGCGGGCGCACACATCGGGCTGGCGATGGACCGGCCTGCCCGTCGCGGGTTCGCATTCCCGCCTGGTCGATCGAAGTCCGCCCGCTCAGCGGTCCCGTTTGTCGCGTCCGTCGATAATGCGCAGTTGCTTGGGCTTGCCCTTCAGCCACATCCAGGCCTTGTAGTGGGCAATGTGGCGGAGACGCTTCTGCTTGCGCAGCTCCAGATCCTGCGACTTCTGACGCCGGCTGTTAAGCCAAATGAACAGGCCCGCCACAACAATGACCGCCAGGAAAAACCAGACCGGGGCGGGGATGATCTCGAAGTGCAGCATATTGTTTCCTGTTCAAAATGCAGCGGACAGCGCCCACCATCACCCGGATAGGCGGCTTGTGTTAAATTTATAGTGCTACCCCCAGCCTTCGTTGCCTGTCAGGCCTGTATTCAGTTGTGGCAAGCTCCGCTTCCGGGGCGAATCATTGCACGCTTCGGCCATCAGGCGTGCTTCGTACCATTGCAGCGGCGATGACGTCCAACATTTAGGGTGCGATGACAAAAAGTGGGAACCGGTTTTTGTCGATCAATCGCACGGCAACAACAGCCGGAGCATGATGACATTGATCAATCCAATGTCATCATGCTCCGGCGCTGAAAAGAAACGAGGTTCCGCCATGACTGACATCGGTGATCCGGGCTTTCAGGATCGGGCAACGCGCCGGGTTCCCGCCAGGAACAGCACCAGCGCCCCCACGGCAATTCCCGCCGACAGCAGCAGCGGCATCGCCGGCATCCGCAGTGCCGCCGCCGGCCCACTGAACCGCGCGAACACGCCGGTATAAAGCGGCGGCCCGACGATCTGGGCAATGCCGCTTACCGCCTGCGTCGCGCCCTGCAGCTCGCCCTGGCTGCGCGCATCCACCGCGCGGCTGTTCATCGCCGCGATCGACGGCTGGATCAGCCCCTGCAGGCTGCCCACGCAGATCGCCAGGTAAACCATCGGCGTCGAATGTGCGACATGATAGAGCACCGCCGAACCGCAGACCGCCGCCACGCCCAGCATCACCGCGCGGGTTTCGCCGATCAGCGGCGCCAGCTTGCGCAGCACGAAGCCCTGCACCACCGCGCTCGACAGGCCGACCATCGCCAGCCCCATGCCGACCTGCTTCTGGTCGAAGCCATAGGCCTCCATCGCGAAGTACGACCAGATCGCCGGATAGACCACGTGCGCCAGTTGCCACAGCCCCAGCGCTGCCACGAACCAGCCCACCGCGCCGCTCTGCCGGCGCAGCGCCTTCAGCGTGCCGAACGCATTGGCCTGGCGGATATCGAACGGGCGGCGGTTTTCGGGCGCCAGGCTTTCCTTCAGGAAGAACAGCCCGAACAGGAAATTCGCAAACGCCAGCACCGCCGCGGCATGGAACGGCATCCGCTCGCCATAAAGCGACAGCACGCCGCCCAGTGCCGGGCCGATGATGAACCCCAGCCCGAACGCCATGCCCATCATGCCGAAACTGGCGGCGCGCTTCTCGGGCGGGGTGATGTCGGCAATCGCGGCATAGGCGGCGGAAAAACTGGCGCCGGTTATCCCGGCCACCACCCGGCCGATCACCAGCCACCAGAACACCGGCGCCACGCCCTGGATCGAATAGTCGACGGCCATCGCCAGCACGGCTGCCAGCATCACCGGCCGCCGCCCGAACCGGTCCGACAGGTTGCCGATCACCGGCGCGAACACGAACTGCATCGCGGCATAGCCCGCGCCCAGCCACCCGGCATAGACCGCCGCCCGCTCCAGCGAGACATGCGCCAGCCCCATGATCAGCTTCGGCATCACCGGGATGACGATGCCGAAGCCCAGCATGTCGATCAGCACGATCGCGAAGATGAAACCTATCGTCGCGCGGTGGGGGGCACTGTTCGGCACGCGGTTCTCCTGTCAGACGCGCTTCCTAACCGCATTTTTGCGCGCCCGAAAGTGCGCCGCCGCTGGACTTTGCAAGGTCGCAACCCTATCGGCGGGCCATGAACGTCCAGCCCTCAGACTCGATCCTCATCGTCGATTTCGGCAGCCAGGTCACCCAGCTCATCGCCCGCCGCGTGCGCGAGGCCGGTGTCTATTCCGAAATCGCCCCGTTCAGCCTCGCCGCGGCCGCGTTCGCCCGGATGAAGCCCAAGGGCGTGATCCTCTCCGGCTCGCCCGCCTCGGTGCTGGACCGGAACGGTCCGCGCATCCCCGACGAGATCCTCAATTCGGGCCTTCCGATGCTGGGCATCTGCTATGGCCAGCAGGCGCTGATGCATCAACTGGGCGGTGAGGTCCTGCTGGGCGACGCCGGCGAATTCGGCCGCGCCTTCATCGAGATTTCGGACCGCTGCGCGCTGTTCGACGGCCTTTGGGCCGAGGGTGAGAAACACCAGGTCTGGATGAGCCACGGCGACAAGGTCACCCAGCTCGCTCCCGGCTTCAAGCCCGTCGCCGCCAGCCCCGGCGCCCCGTTCGCGGTGATCGCCAACGAGGAACGCCGCATCTACGCGATGCAGTTCCACCCGGAAGTCGTCCACACCCCCGACGGCGGCAAGCTGCTGAAGAACTTCGTCCGCCATGTCTGCGGCCTTGCCGGCGACTGGACGATGGCCGAATTCCGCAAGACCAAGATTGACGAGATCCGCGCCCAGGTCGGCAGCGGCCGGGTCATCTGCGGGCTTTCCGGCGGCGTCGATTCGGCGGTGGCGGCGGTGCTGATCCACGAGGCGATCGGCGACCAGCTCACCTGCGTCTATGTCGATCACGGCCTGATGCGGCTGGGCGAGAGCGAGCAGGTCGTCAGCCTGTTCCGCGGCCACTTCAACATCCCGCTGGTCCACGTCGATGCCAGCACGCTGTTCCTCAACGGCCTTGCCGGCGTCACCGATCCCGAGGCCAAGCGCAAGTTCATCGGCAAGACCTTCATCGACGTGTTCGAGGCCGAGGCCACCAAGATCGGCGGCGCCGATTTCCTCGCGCAGGGCACGCTCTACCCCGATGTCATCGAATCGGTCAGCTTCACCGGCGGCCCGTCGGTGACGATCAAGAGCCACCACAACGTCGGCGGCCTGCCCGAACGCATGAACATGCAACTGGTCGAGCCGCTGCGCGAACTGTTCAAGGACGAGGTCCGCGAACTCGGCCGTGAACTCGGCCTGCCCGACGTGTTCGTCGGCCGCCACCCGTTCCCCGGCCCCGGGCTTGCCATCCGCATCCCCGGCGAAGTCACCCGCGAACGCGCCGACGTGCTGCGCAAGGCCGACGCGGTCTACCTTGAGGAAATCCGCAACGCCGGCCTTTACGACGCGATCTGGCAGGCTTTCGCGGTGTTGCTGCCGGTCAAGACCGTCGGCGTGATGGGCGATGGCCGCACTTACGACAACGTCTGCGCGCTGCGCGCCGTCACCAGCACCGACGGCATGACCGCTGACATCTATCCGTTCGACGCCGCGTTCCTGTCCCGCGTCGCCACCCGTATCATCAACGAGGTGAAGGGCATCAACCGCGTGGTCTATGACTACACCTCGAAGCCGCCGGGGACGATCGAATGGGAATGAACCGCCTGCCGTAACAGGCAAGCCATCGCGGTTTACAGTATCGTCGCCCCGGCCATTATCTCCTGCGCAACGACAAGGGAGAGTGCCGGATGCGCCGTTTCAAGATGCTGGTCTTTTCCCAGCCGTTCCCGGGCCGTGAGGACGAGTTCGACGCCTGGTATACCGGCCGCCATCTCGATGACATCTGCGCGCTGACCGGGTTCACTTCCGCCCAGCGTTTCCGCCTGCACAGCGTGTCGATGGGCACCACGCTAAACCCTCATCTCGCGATCTACGATGTCGAGACCGACGATCCCGACGGGGTGATCGAGAACATGTTCGCCCACCGCGACACACCCGCGATGCCGATTTCGCCGGCATTCGACCTCGACGCGACGACCGTGATGCTGTTCGAGGAAGCGACCGGCACGGTGTACCGCAAGGGCTGATCTACAAATCCACCGCCAGCCAGGCATTCACCGCGCGTCCGTTGGTCAGGTTGTAGATGCCCGGCCCGGCGCTGTTGAAGCCCCGGCTGTCGTTCAGGTTGGTGCCCTGCACCCGCACGGTCGCCGCCTTGCCCGCCAGCGTGAAGCGATAGCGCGCGCCCAGTGACAGCATGGTGCGCGCGCCCACATAGACCAGGTTGTCGGTCGTCCCCGGCGCCCGGTCGCGGTGGCTCAGCGCGCCATCGACGGACAGTCCCGGCATCGGCGTCCGCCAGTCGAGGTTGAGGTTGACGAGATGCAGCGCCAATCCCACCGGCCGCCGCCCGATCACGCCGGTCGCGGTGGCATCCTTCTCCACGCGCGGATCGAGGAAATAGCCCCCCGCCACCACGTTCAGCGTCGGCGTCAGCTTGCCCGCCAGCGAGAATTCGGCGCCCCGGCTGCGGATCAACCCCACCTGGCCGAAGTTCCGCGCCGCGTCGAAACCGAAATAGGGCTTGGTCAGGTCGAACACGCCCGCCACCAGCTTCAGCCCCGGCGTCAGGGCATAGCGTACCCCGGCATCCTTCTGCCGGGTGATGATCGCCGGCAGCGGCGCGTTGCGGTTGGCGGCGTTGCCCGGCGCCAGCCCGCTTTCCTCCAGCCCGCGCGCCAGCCCGCCATAGACGCTCAGGCGCTGCGTCACCGTCAGCGCCAGCGTCACGTCGTACAGCCACGGCTCGGCCCGCGCCCGTACCGGGTCCAGCCCGGGCAGCGTCGTGGTCTTGCGATAGCGCGCCTTGGCCACGCTCACCCCCAGCTCGCCCACGCCCTTCCAGCGCCCGTCATAGGCCAGCCCCAGCGTATCCTGGCGGATGCGCACCCGCGTCGTCGGGCCATAGCGGAAGTCCGGCATGGGCGAGGCATCGTCCACCCCCACCCGCGTCGGCCCCAGGTCGATGCTGTCGCTGCCGCCGAATTCGCGTCGCGTGTCGCGCTCGCGCAGGCTCAGGTGCAGCACATGCAGGCGCGGCCCCTCGGCCAGCGAATGCGTCACCCGCAACTCGCCCGACCACGCGCGTGCCCGCAGCACCGGATCGGCGAAATAAACCCGGTCGGCGCGCCCGTCGGGCTGGAGGTCGGTCAGCAGGTTGGCGCCGCCGGTCAGTTGTGTGTTCTTCGACCGGAACGCCCCCAGCCGCACCACCCAGTCGCTGGCCGGGCGCAGGCTGGCCAGCACGCCCAGGTTGCCCGTGTCCAGGTTGTACGCCGCCCAGCGCGGTCCGGCGAAATGGTGCGGCGGCGGCAGCGGCGGCAGGAAGTTGCCCGCGGGCACATAGAACTCGCCCACCTG
Source organism: Sphingomonadales bacterium (assembly GCA_018971065.1). The sequence goes on from JAGWVC010000038.1 coordinate 14,750, forward strand.
GTCGTCATGGTCGCGATAGCGGCTCCAGAACGGCATGATCGCCACTGCCGCGCTCGGCTGCCAGCGCAAGGCCAGCGCCTGCTCGTCATACCGGTTGACGGTGCCGTCGGGATAGCCGGTCCGCCCCACCCCCAGCCCGAACCGTGCCGACAGCGTCTGCCCCAACGGCACCGCGCCGGTGAACTGGGTCAGGATCGTGCCGTTGCTGTCGCCGCTGACGAACAGCGACGCGCCGGCCTTTGCACCCGGCCGGGTCAGCGACAGGTCAACCACCCCGCTCGGCGCCGCGAACGGATAGCCCTGCGCCGACAGCCCCACTTTCACCTGCACCTGGTCGCGCAGCAGGTCGGTCAGGTCGGTCACCGGCTCGAAATACAGCCCGTCGATCCGCACATTGCCGGCGGAACTGGGCGAAAACCCGCGCGCGTTGCTGCTGGAATAGATGCCGATCGCTTCGCGCCCGACGCTGAACCCGAAGGCATCCTCGGCCTGCGTCACCGCATTGGTCCCGGTGCGCTCCTGCGCTGCGGCCGGCGTCGCCGCCAACGTCGAAACCAGCGCGGCCCGCGCAAACCACCTTGCCATCTGTCTCCCCTGTCGCTCGCGCGCATCTGCGCCGGCGACAGCGAAACATCGCGGCCGCTTCGACCGGCCGCGGTTCAGATTCTGCGAACGACTTGCAACCCTATGCGGGCTTCGGCTTCAGCATCACCGTGCGGGTCATCGTCAGCGCCGTCTCGCCGCGCTGGTTGGTCAGCGCGTGCTCGAACACGACGATGCCGTGGCCCGGACGCGACTTCGAATCGCGCTTTTCCAGCACCGTGGTGTGGCAGGTCAGCGTGTCGCCGATGAAGGTCGGCTTTGGCGTCACCACCTTGTCGAAGCCCAGATTGGCGATCAGCGTCCCCACCGTGGTGTCGGCGATCGACAGCCCCACCGCCAGGCTGAAGGTGAACGTGGAGTTCACCAGAATCTGCCCGAACTCGCTGGCCTTCGCGTATTCCGCATCCAGATGCAGCGGCTGCATGTTGTGCGTCATCGCCGAGAACATCAGGTTGTCGGTCTCGGTAACGGTGCGGCTCGGCTGGTGCGTGATGCGGTCGCCAACCTGCCACTCGTCGTAGTATCTGCCTGGCATATTTAGTCCTTGGGCTTCTTCGGTTTCCTGGCTGGCGCGCGACGGCCGGCTTCCAGCGCCAGCTCGCCCCAGCGCCGCAATTCGTCGGCATCGTCATAGACCGCGTCGGGCGCGCGGCGATAATTCATGGTGCCGGTCTTGCCGCCCGCGTCATAGGTAAAGCGCGGGCAGCCCTCGGCATCCCACACCGCGTCGGACACCTTGTCGGCCTTGAACCACAACTGGTCCTCGTCAACGATCGCGAACACCGTGCCGCCGCAATACAGCGTCGCCCCACCCATCATCGCGCGCGAACGCAGTTCGCCGATCGGCGCCATCGCCTCTGCCACCCATTCGATCAGGCCGGCGTCGGCGCTCACTCAGCCTGCTCGATCCGCACCAGCAGCGCGTCCACCTGCACCTGCGATCCGGCATGGGCGTTCAATTCGGCCACCACGCCATCGAACGGCGCCACCAGCGTGTGCTCCATCTTCATCGCTTCCAGCGTCAGCAGCTTCTGGCCCTTGATGACGGCATCGCCCTTCATCACCTCCACCGCGATCACCTTGCCCGGCATCGGCGCCAGGATCGCCCCGGTGGACGCCACCCCGGCATGGCTGCCATCGGTGCGGAACACCGCCAGTTCCCACACCTGCCCCGCTTCGGTCACCAGCGCCTTCGCGGCAGGGTTCTCGCTGCCATAGGCGGGCAATTCCACCTCGATCCGCTCGCCATCCAGCAGGAACGGCGCGGTCGTCTTCGCCGGCGCATTCAGGCGGAACCCGGCAGGTTCGTAATCGGGCACCAGCGCCACCGCCGCCGCCGTCAGCGCCTCGGCACTCGGCTCCGGCGCCATCGCCATCGCCTCGCCGTCGCGACCGATCAGCCCGGTATCGACCTTGCCCGCCGCGAAGTCGGCGTGCTTCAGCGCGTTGACCAGAAACGCCGCGTTGGTCCGCACCGGCCACACCGCGCTGCCGGCCAGCATCGTCCCCAGCCGCGCGATCGCCTGCTCGCGGGTTTCGCCACGCGCGATCACCTTGGCGATCATCGGATCATAGAACGGCGAGACGTCGGCGCCCTGCTCCACCCCGGTGTCGATGCGCCCCCCGGCGGCATGGCCGAAACGCAGCAGTTCCAGCCGGCCGATGCTGGGCAGGAAGCCCTTGGCCGGGTCCTCGGCATAAAGCCGCGCTTCCATCGCCCAGCCGTTGATGGAAAGCTGGTCCTGCGTCTTCGGCAAGGCCTCGCCACTGGCAACGCGCAACTGCCATTCCACCAGATCGACCCCGGTGATCTCCTCGGTCACCGGATGCTCCACCTGCAACCGGGTGTTCATCTCCATGAACCAGATGCGGTCGGCGCGCAGGCCTTCCGAACCATCGGCGATGAACTCGATCGTCCCCGCGCCCTGATAGTCCACCGCCTGCGCCGCCCGCACCGCCGCCGCGCACAGCTCGGCGCGGGTGGCTTCGTCCATGCCGGGGGCCGGGGCCTCCTCGATCACCTTCTGGTGCCGCCGCTGGAGGCTGCAATCGCGCTCGAACAGGTGGACGATCTGGCCGTGGCTGTCGCCGAACACCTGCACCTCGATATGCCGGGGCGACAGGATGTACTTCTCGATCAGCACATGCGCGTTGCCGAACGACGCCGCCGCCTCACGCTGGCACGAGGCCAGCGCGTCGGCGAAATCGCCGGCGCGTTCCACCAGCCGCATTCCCTTGCCGCCACCACCGGCCACCGCCTTGATCAGCACCGGATAGCCGATCTTGCCAGCCTCGGCCGCCAGCAGCGCCGGCGACTGGTCCTCGCCCATGTACCCCGGCGTCACCGGCACGCCCGCCGCCGCCATCAGCTTCTTGGCTGCATCCTTCAGCCCCATCGCGGTAATCGAATGCGGCTTCGGCCCCACCCAGACGATCCCGGCGTCGATCACGGCCTGCGCGAATTCGGCATTCTCCGAAAGAAAGCCATATCCCGGATGAATGGCTTCCGCCCCGGTCGCCTTCGCGGCGGCAATGATCCGCTCGCCGATCAGGTACGATTCGCGCGCCGGACTGGGGCCGATATGCACCGCCTCGTCCGCCATCCGCACATGCAACGCCTGCGCGTCGGCATCGGAATAGACGGCCACGGTGCGAACACCCAGCCGCCGCGCGGTCTTGATGATCCGGCAGGCAATTTCACCACGGTTGGCGATGAGAAGAGATTTGATCATCGGTTAATCCACCAGATCACGCCGCCGGTGATCGCAAGCACAAGCACCAGCTTGGCGGCAAAAGCATAGATGAGCCAGCGCGGCATGCCGGCCCCTGGTTTGGAAGAGGGCGCGCCCTGCTCCACGGCATTACATCCGGAACACGCCGAACTGCGGCCGGTCCGGGATTGGCGCTTCCAGCGCGGCGGCCAGCGCCAGCCCCAGCACGTCGCGGGTCTGCGCCGGATCGATCACCCCGTCATCCCACAGCCGCGCCGTGGCATAGTAGGGGTTGCCCTCGTCTTCGTACTTCTGCCGGATCGGCGCCTTGAACGCCTCGGCCTCGCGCTCGTCCCACTTGGCGGCATCGCGGTGCACCGTCGCCAGCACCGAAGCCGCCTGCTCGCCGCCCATCACCGAAATGCGCGCATTCGGCCAGGTGAACAGGAAGCGCGGGTTATACGCCCGCCCGCACATGCCATAGTTGCCCGCGCCGAAGCTGCCGCCGATCAGCACTGTCAGCTTCGGCACATTCGCCGTCGCCACCGCCGTCACCAACTTGGCGCCATGCTTGGCAATGCCCTCGGCCTCGTACTTGCCGCCAACCATGAAGCCGCTGATATTCTGTAGGAACAGCAGCGGAATCTTGCGCTGGCACGCCAGCTCGATGAAGTGCGCGCCCTTCTGCGCGCTCTCCGAAAACAGCACGCCGTTGTTCGCCAGGATCGCCACCGGCATCCCCCAGATATGCGCGAACCCGCAGACCAGCGTGGTGCCATACAGCGCCTTGAACTCGTGGAACTCGCTGCCATCGACGATCCGCGCGATCACCTCATGCACGTCATAGGGCGCGCGCACGTCCTCGGGGATGATCGAATACAGCTCCTCCGCCGCATACTTCGGCGGCACCGGCGCCTTCAGCGGCAGGCCGTGGTCATGCACCGGCCCCAGATGGCTGACGATGTCGCGCACGATGCTCAGCGCATGTTCGTCGCTGTCGGCCAGATGGTCGGTCACGCCCGATTTGCGGCTGTGCAATTCGCCGCCGCCCAGATCCTCGGCGCTGATCACCTCGCCCGTCGCCGCCTGCACCAGCGGCGGCCCGGCCAGGAAGATCGTGCCCTGCTCCTTCACGATCACGCTCTCGTCGCTCATCGCCGGCACATAGGCGCCGCCGGCGGTGCAACTGCCCATCACGCTGGCAATCTGCGGAATGCCCTGCGCGCTCATCACCGCCTGGTTGTAGAAGAACCGGCCGAAATGCTCCTTGTCAGGGAACACCTCGGCCTGGTTCGGCAGGTTGGCCCCGCCCGAATCGACCAGATAGATGCACGGCAACCGGTTCTGCTCGGCAATTTCCTGCGCGCGGATGTGCTTCTTCACGGTCAGCGGAAAGTACGTGCCGCCCTTCACCGTCGCGTCATTGGCAAAGATCATGCACTGGCGGCCCGAAACCCGGCCCACCCCGGTGATGATCCCCGCGCCCGGCACTTCGTCGCCATACATGCCGTTGGCGGCCAGTTGCCCCACTTCCAGGAACGGCGATCCGGCATCCAGCAGGTGTTCCACCCGGTCGCGCGGCAGCAGCTTGCCCCGGCTGACATGGCGATCGCGGCTGCGCTGGTCGCCGCCCAGCGCGGCCTGGGCAACGCGCTCGCGCAGCTCCGCCACCAGCGCGCGGTTGTGCGCATCGCGCGCCTTCGCCTGCGGATCGTCGAGGTTCAGCGTGGTGGACAGCACCGGCGCGCTCATCGTGCGCACTCCATGTCCGAATTCCGGCCCGGCATCGGTAATCTCCTCTCAGCGCGCATTCCTTAGCGCGCTGAAGGGAGCCGCGTAAAATCGAAACCGTTTCGCCGGGATGATAGATGCTGTCTATAGCCGGGCCGACGCCCTTCAGCCCTCGATGCCGTATCCCGATACCGCGCCGAAGCCACTGTCGTCGAACCGGCCGTCGATCACTGGCAGCGCGGAAGCCCGGGTTGCCGCATCGCCCGGCGCGCCGCTCAACCGGGTGTTCACCGCGCGCGTCACCGCGGCCTCGATCGCGACGTGCGAGAACGGCTTGTGGACCACGCCCACCGCGGTCGGCGCCGGTTCGCTGATCTGGCCCGGGTTGGCGGTGACATAGACGATCACCGTGCCAAACCGGCGTGACAGCTCGCGCGCGATGTCGCAGCCGGTCGGCCCGTCGCGCAGGTTGATATCGACCAGCGCCACCTCGGGCTGTTCGGACACTTCGGCCAGCCCGTCGCGATCCGACATGATCCCGACCACGCGGTAGCCCGCCGCGATCAGGATGGTCTCCAGTTGCAGCGCAATCAGGAACTCATCCTCGACGATCAGGACATTGGCAGAATCGGGAAGCGGCGTGTGCATGGTCTGGCGCTGGTACTCTCGACGCGGCAAGCCCCCTGCTCCCCGGCCGGATGCCGGTTCGCGCGCTGCCCTATGGTCACAAATGCCCTGTCGGTGCCCCGGTTCCCCCGTTTGTCGCAATCGTTGGTGGGCGACTCAAGAATCATGCATTGCCGAACCATCTTCCAGAAGCGCCAGTTCGTCCACCTTGCCTCCGTCACCTGTCCCACCTTTCCGGGAACGGGCCGCCGGAGCCGGCGTTCCAGAAGCTCAGCAATCAGGTGACCGATGTCGTTCAACCAGCTCGCTTCCCCGCTTCCGGTCTATGTAGTGGACAAGGGCAAGGGCCTGTGTTTCGCGGTCATCGACTATGGGCCGGAGCACAACCTGATCTGGGTCACCGCGCTCGACGACAGCGGCGAGATCTGGTGTGCGCCCAATCCGATGGTGCGGATGCAGTCGAACTGGACGCTGGGGCGCGGCCGTTCGGCGCCCGAGCAGGCTGCCCGCGAATCCGCGCTGCCCACGCCCGCGTTCGGGCCGCGTCCCGTCGCCGGAACCGCATGACGGGAACCGATCCGGCGCCCCGCCGTTGATCAGGCGAGGACGAACCTCGCAAAATCAGATATTTGGAGAACCATCATGGGTGCCACTACCGACCGCATCAAGGGCGCAGCCAATTCCGCGATGGGCAAGACCAAGGAAGCCATCGGCAAGGAAACCGGCGATGCCCATCTGGCTGCCAAGGGCGCCGCGCAGGACGCCAACGGCAAAATGCAGACCGCCGCCGGCAAGGTCAGGGACGCGCTCGACTGACGCCAGTCCAGCGTGGCAAGGAAAGGGCCGGAGCGCGCCGCTCCGGCCCTTTCCGCATTGCCTGTCCCAGGGCCCGCACTTCGGCCCCGCCCCCCGATGCTGGACACACCCTCTCAAAAGCGTAATCGTGTTCGGCGATGGACAATGAGACCCTCCCCACCGAATTCCTCCCGCTGACATTCGAACGCGTCACCGGCGAGGCCGACAGCCGTGCCATGCGCATAATCGAGGCGGCGTACCACCTGCTCGATCGCCACGGCCTCGAAGGGTTGACCATCCGCGCCGTGCTCGCCGAAACCGGCCTTGCCCGCCGCGCCTTCTATGACAATTTCACCGGCAAGGACGATCTGGTGCTGGCGGTTTTCGCGCAGACCATCCGCGCCGCCGCCCACCATTACCGCGAGATTGGCCGCGCCTGTGCCGATCCGGTCGCGCGCATCCGCATGGTCGTCAGCTCGATCGCGCTCGGCGCCGCCAACATCGACGAGCCGGAGGCCGCCGCCGGCAGCCCGGAACGCTTCCACCGCAGCGCCGCGCTCTCGCGGGAACACCTGCGCCTCGCCGAAGCCCGCCCGCGCGAATTGCAGGCGGCACTGGCGCCGCTGATCGAAATGCTCGCCGACCTGCTGCGCGAAGCCATCGCCGCCGGCCAGGTGCGCGAATGCGATCCGGTGCTGCAGGCCACGCTGATCTACAACCTGCTGTCCACCACCGTACACACCGAACTGCTGACCGAGGAAGCGGGCACGCCCGATCCGGTCTCGCGCCGCCGGCTGGCCGAAAACATCTGGGAATTCTGCCGCCGCGCGATCGCCGTCTAGAGCATGATGACATTGGATTGACCAATGTCATCATGCTCTCATTGTTGTTGTCGTGCGATTTTTGACAAAAACCGGTTCCCACTTTTTGTCATCGCACTCTAGGATTTTGGGGGCAACCCCGCCGCCAGCCGTTCGCGCAGCCCCGGTCGGGTGATCAGCGTCAGTTGCCGGGCCGATTCCACCGCGATGTAGCGCGCCAGGTCATCCTGCTCGGCCGAAACCAGGTTGGCCTTCATCAGCTTCAGCGTCACCGGATCGCGCGCGCACAGTTCCGCCGCCGCCGCCCGCGCCGCTTCGTGCAAGTCCGCACGCGGATAAAGCCGCGTCACCAACCCCATCGCCAGCGCCTGCTCGCCGGTCTGCCTGGCCGGAAACAGCAGCAGTTCACGCGCGCGGGCCGGGCCCACCAGCCGCGTCAGCGTCCACGCCAGCCCCATCTCGCCAGCCAGCCCCACGTTCAGGAACGCGGTGTTGAACCGCGCCTCGGCGGTGGCAAAGCGGAAATCGCAGGCCATCGCCCAGCCCATCGCCGCGCCGGCACAGCCGCCGTCCACCGCCGCGATCGTCACCTGCGGCATCGCGTGCAACAGCGTCGCCGCGTCGAAGATGTCGCCCAGTTCCTCGATCCCGGGGGATGTGCCGTCTGCGTCGGCCGCCTGCTCCAGATCGGCCCCCACGCTGAAATCGTCCCCGGCGCCGCGCAGGATCACCACCCGCGCATCGCCGGCGGCAATGGTCCGCAATGCGGCGTGCAGGTCCACGCACATCGGCAGCGTCACCGCATTGCGTCGCCCCGGCCTGCTCAATGTCACGGTGGCCACCGCGCCATCGCGGCCGACCAGCACCGGGGCGTCGGTCATGCGACCTGCCTCGCGCCACCGCGCAGCGCGGCATAATCGGCAAACAGCCGCTCGAAATGCTGCTCCATCGTCACCACGCCGCCAAACGGCCCGCGCGGCGGATTGGCCAGCAGCCGCAGGATGGCATCGGCGGCCGACAGCGCCGACCCCGAACGATAGCTTACCCCCGCCCCGCCGCGCCCGTGGTCCGCCGCGCCGCCGCGATCCGGCACGATCACCGGCACTCCGCTGGCGCGCGCCTCGGCCCCGGCCATGCAGAACGTCTCGGCCTCGCAGCCGTGGATCACCGCATCGGCGCTGGCCAGCATCGTCGCGAACCGGTCGCGGTTCTTCTCCGCCCCCAGCAGCCGGATATGCGGGTTGCCGGCAATCTGCCGCTCGATCCGCTTCTTCTGGTTGCCGTGCCCCAGCATCACCAGCCCGATCGGCCGCGCCTGGCTGGCCGCCATCACCGCATCGACGATCATCGGCCAACGCTTTTCCGCCGAAAGCCGCCCGATGCCCATCAGCAGGTGCGCCTCCTCGGGCAGATCGCACAGCTCCAGCAAATGCCGCCGCACGTCGGCGCTGCGCCGTTCGGGCGCAAACACCCCGGCGGCAATGCCCATCGGATGCAGCACGGTGTTCGCCACTCCGCCCGCCGCCAGCCGCTCGCGCAGTTCGCCGCTGGCGCAGACCACGCGGTCGAAGCTTCCGCCCAGCCGCCGCAGATGCTCCCAGAACGACCCGAACCCCCGGTCGATCGCCGGGCGCGGCAGCAGCGTCCCGAACCAGCGATAGGCATAGGCGGAAAGCGGATCGGCATGCATCACCAGCGATCGCGGCGCGTCACCCTGCCAGCGCGCCACCATCGAGGGGCTGCGCCACGGTGACGAAACCTCGACGATGTCGGGCCGCAATCCGTGCAGCGCCGCGTGCAGCGCCGGCTCGTCATCGAAATACCAGTACTTGCGGTCCAGCGGAAACCTTGGCCCCGGAATCGTCACGATCCGCGCGCCCGGCCCCTTCTCGATCACCTCGTGTCGATCGCCCGGCGCCAGCACCACGATCTCGTGCCCCAGCCGTGGTCCGATCGCCAGCTTCTGCTCGACATAGGTCTTCACCCCGCCACCATGCGGCGTGTAGAACGCGCAGACATCGACGATCCGCATCGCCTAGTCCCCCTGGTCCGCCGCGCGCAGCGTCGCCACGCCCAGCCCGTGCCGGTACATCATCGTCACGCTCACCCGGGTAAGCCCGCCGCCCGCGTTCACCCGCGCCAGCGCCGCCTTCGGCTTGTGCATCCCCAGCCTCGCATAGCCGGGAAAGCCGACGCCGTCGCTCCACCAGCCGAACTTGTGGTTGCTGTCGCGATCATGCAGCAGGGCGATGCTCCAGGCGCCCGGCCCCGGCACCCGCACGCACAGCACCACCGACCCGCTGGCGGGAATATCCTGCTCCACCCGCCGGAACGTCTTGCCGGCATTCAGCAGCACGTTGTCATCGGCCAGGAAGTCGGCGTCGTTGGCGGGATAGACCTCCAGCTTGATCACCCCCTGGCGATCGCGCAGGCCTTTCACGTCGACCAGCAGCGCCGGCCCGCCTTCACCGGCGCGGCAACGCCCTTCGGCCTTGCCCAGATCGGGCGAGCTGGCCAGCGCGCCGGCCGCCAGCAGCAGGGGCCACAGCGCCATCACAGCCGCCGCGCCCCGGCCAGTTCAAGCATCGCGAACACCCCGCCGGTAATCAGGTGTGCCGCCAGCATGATCCCGGCCATCATCGCCATCAGGTCGCCCACTTGCGCGTCATGCCCCAGCAGGAACACCGCAAGGCCCGCGAACACCACGTCCTTGTTGGGGATCAGCGGCAGGCGCGAAACCAGCATCCGCAGCGTTGCCAGCACCAGCCACAGGCCATAGCCGACATCGGGCAGCACCAGGTGCCACATCCGCGCCGCCAGTCCCACCAGCAGGAAGATCCGGCCGAAATGCATCGCGGTCACGAACCCCAGGTCGCGGCGCGGCAGCGAGAACAGCTTCTGGCGGAACAGCAGGATCACGAACGAGGTGACCAGCACCACCCCCAGCGACAGGAACACCGGGCGCGATTCCATGCCGAGCTGGCCCGAAGCCACCAGCGGCCAGGCGGCGGCCAGCATCGCCAGCGTGGCGATATTGCCGGTCAGCGCCGAAAGGATCGTCACGTCCTTGATCGCCCCGAACGGCGCCGTATCCATCGCCAGCCGGCTGCGCGCCCAGGCATAGAACTGCACTTCGCCCAGATAGCCCAGCAGCAGTTCGTTGCTCACCCGCTTGCGCAGCAGCGCCGCGATGCCGGTGAATGGCAGCTTCCACAGCCGCCGATAGATCCACCATTCGGAAAGCGGCTCGCACGCATAGTAGGCGGCGAACACCGCCCAGAACGGCAGCGAACGCGGCACCATCGCGGCAATCCGGCCGAATTCGAGGTCGCGGAACTGCAGGACGACCATCACCAGCAGCGCCAGCGATACGGCCGTGCTGAACCAGCCCGCCAATCGCGAGCGGCTGGGCCGCTTCACCTGCGGCAGGTTCAGACCGATGTCCGAAGCCAGCTCGCCGGCGGCGATGCTGTTGTGAATCATCGCTTGCGACCCCTTCACAGCGCCGGACGACCCTTCCCGCGACGCTGTCGATTGATCCATGCGCACCCCCGGGCCACCTTGCCTGGCGGCTCCCGTGGGCCGCCCTTTGCCAGCTTTGCCCCGAAAAGACAATCCGCGACGTGCCGGCCCATCCCGCGCGTCCAGCCGGGCCATTACGGCGGCGAAACGTAACCGCGGATGAACGGGTGTCTCAGGGTTGCAGCAATTCGGCGTAGCGCCCCGCGGGCCGCACCCGCGCATAGGCCCGGAACGTTGCCGCGATCGACGCCATCAGCGCCGGCACCGTCGTATCGCCCGGATGCACCGCCACGCGCGCCACCCGGCCCAGTCCGGGAACCTGCCGCGCCACCGCCGCCACCGCGCGCGACGACAATTGCCGCCCGCGCGTCCGGCTCGCCCAGGTCACTACCGGCCCGCGTGCCAGCACCCGGCCGCTGCCGGGTTCCCACACCCGCATATGATCCTCGGCCAGCGCGAAGCCGCTGTCCGCCAGCGCCGCGCGCGCGCCCGGCCCATAAAGCCACGCCGGGGCGATGAACCCCGCCACCGGCCCGCCGATCGCGTCCTCGATCAGCGCCCGGCCATCGGCCATGCGTTGCGCGGCAACGTCCTGCGAAAGCCCCAGGAACTCGCCCTCGCTGGCGGTCATGTGCCGTGCCTTCAGCGCCGCCAGCCCGGTGTGTTCGGCCACGTCGCGGTGATACCAGCCGTGCACGAACATCTCCACGCCCTGTTCGGCCCAGCCCCGCAACCGGGCCCGGAACGCGGGCGCCTGCGCCAGCGGCGCCTCGCCCCAGTGATCGGGCACCACCAGCATCGCGAACCTCGGCCCGCCCAGGATGCCGCCGATCAGGTCCGCCAGCCGGTCCACCTGTCCTTCGGATCGCGGCCCCACGTCATGGATTGAAGCCAGCAGCATCAGGCTTCGGGCGCGTTCGCGTCGTGGTGCCGCACCGGCCCCAGCAGCGCCGGCTCGAACACCAGCGCGCAGATCAGCGTCCAGATCAGCGAGATCATCAGGATCAGCCCCATGCTGGCGGTGCCGGGGTGGTCGGAAAGCCACAGCGCGCCGAACGCGCTGCCCGTCGCCAGCGCGCTGAACACCACCGCGCGCGCCAGGCTGGTCTGCAACAGGTCGCCCACCCCGCGCCGCCAGGCCATCACGAAATAGATGTGAAACGCCACCCCCACGCCGAACAGCAGCGGAAACGCGATGATATTGGCAAAGTTCAGCGGCTGCCCGATCACCACGCAACTGCCCAGCGTCAGGAAGATCGACAGCACCACCGGCGCCAGCGTGTACGCCACTTCCTTGGCCGATCGCAGCGCCGCCCACAGCAGCAGGCTCACCAGCACCAGCGCCAGCACACCCGCCTGCACGAACGCCGTCGCCACGGTCCGTGCCGCCTCCTGCGTCGCCACCGGCATCCCCGTGGCATTCGGTGCCACCGCGCGCACCGCCGCCGTGAACCGTTCCAGCGTCGCGTTGTCCAGGCTGTTGCCCGCCGGGGTCAGCGAAACCAGCGCGCGGCCGTCCTTCGCCACCCACTCCGCCACCATCGCCGGCGGCAGCGTCTCGCGCGTCACCGCCGTCGCCTGCAAGGAAGTCCGGATGGTGTCCAGCGTCACCCCCAGCGGCTGCACCAGCATCGCTTCCACGCCCGCGCGCCGGCTTGCGGATGCACTTGCCAGCCGGTCGAAACGCGCCGCCAGCCCGCCCGCCGCGCCGCCCAGTTCACCCGGCCGCGCCATTGCCAGCGCCCGCAGCGATCCCGCCGCCTTGCGCAAGGCGGCCACGGCCGCCGCATCGTCGGGCGGCGGCGGGAAATCGAACGGGTTGATCGCCGGGTCCAGCAGCAGCGCGGCATCCTCAATCAGCGCCAGCTTCGCCGGCTGGTCCGCCGGAATGAAGCTGGACAGCGTCACCGCCTGCGACACTTCCGGCAGCTTGCCCAGCCGCGCTGCCAGCCGGTCCGCCGATGCCAGGTCGGGCGCCAGCACGCTCAGCGTGTTCGGGGTGCGGTCGGGATCGCGCAGCAGGTCGGCCAGCCCGCGCATCGCCGGGGTCTGCGGATCGCGCAGGTGCAGCGGGTTGAAATCGAACCGGATCGCCGCCAGCCCGGCGATCGAGGCGATCATCGCCAGCACGAACGCCCAGATCACCGCCTTGCGCCGGTGGTGCAGCCAGGCGTCGATCGGCGCCGCCCTGGCCCAGCCCACCGCGCCGGCCGGCGGCGCCGGCTTCAGCAGCACCAGCAGCGCCGGTAGCAGCGTCAGGTTCAGCAGCAGCGCGATCATCATGCCCATGCCGGCGATCACGCCCAGTTCGGCAATGCCGATATAGTCGGTCGGCAGGAACGCGCCCAGCGCCAGCAGGATCGCCGCCGCCGCCATCAGCAGCGGCTCGCCGATCGCCTCGGCCAGCAGGCCCAGCGCCGCCATCGGCTCGGCCCCGCCGCGCCGCTCGGCATTGAACCGCACCGAAACCTGGATGCCGAAGTCCACCCCCAGCCCGACGAACAGCGGAATGAACGCGATGGAAATCAGGTTCAGCCGCCCCACCGCCAGCAGGCCCAGCCCCAGCGTAACCACCAGTCCGGCCACGATCGTCAGCATGATCGCGGTGACGATCCGCGCCGATCGCGTGGCGAACCACAGCGTCACCACCATCGCCAGCGCCATGATCGCGCCGACCACGCCGATGTTGTCCTCGATCGTGCCGAATTCCTCGTCGGCCAGCGGGATCTCGCCGGTCAGCCCGACGTGGACGCCGTGCGCCGCATCCAGGCCCAGCTTCGCGGCGGCGGCCATCAGCGCTTCCGTTGCGGCCGAGCCCGGTTGCAGGTCGCCGAAATCCAGCACCGGCTCCACCGTCACCAGGCGCCGCGTCGGCGGCGCCAGTGGTCCCTTGCCGCTGGCGAACAGCCGCTGCCACGAGAAGTACCGCGCCTGGCCGGCCAGCTTCGCGTCGATCGCGGTGGACAGCGCGTTCAATGGCCCGGCCAGCCGCGCGGTCTGCCCGATATCCGCCTCGCGCGCCGCGCCGTCGGCGGCCGTGTCGATCGCCTTGGCCACGCCGCGCAACGAAGGATCGCCGGCCAGCGCTCCCAGCAGCGGTTGCGCGTCGATCAGGCGGCGGGTGGTGTCCTTCACATCGGGCAGGTCGGCAAAAAGCAGCCCGTGCGTCGAAAGGAACGGCCCGGCGTCAGGCCGCTCGACGCGCCAGAAATGCTTCCTGTCCCCCACCGCCGCTTCAGCCAGCGCCTTCGCCCCGGCTTCCGCCAGTTCGGGGGTCTGCCCATCGACGATCACGACAATGGTGCCTTGCGTGTTCGTGAATGCCTTTTCGACGGCGATCTCGTTCTGCCGCCACGCCGTCTTCGGCGAGATCATCTCGCCGGTGTCGGTGGTCATGTCGAACCGCAGGACGACCACGAACGCCGCCGCGATCACGCAGGCCAGCGCCACCCCCACCGTCAGCCACGGACGCGAAGCCGCGCCCAGAATCAGGCTCTTCAGCCGCTCATGAAGGGAAAACCGCGCCATGTCCGATACCGGCATGTGCAGGAAAAGGCGCGTTGCGGCAATCCCCGCGCTGCTTTCCCTTTTGCCGCTTCCCCCCTAATAGGCAGCGCCATGACAATCCTCTGGTGGTTCCTTGCCGCCCTCACCGCCGCGTCCTGCGCCTACCTGCTGCTGGCGATGGCAGCGGTCGCCGCGTTGCGGCTCGAAACCGGCCCCGGCTGGCAGGTGGCCCCCGCCGTCACCGTGCTGAAGCCATTGTGCGGGGATGAGGACGGCCTCGAAGCCGCGCTGGAAAGTTTCCTGTCACAGCAGACGTCGTTCGCGGTTACCTGGGTGTTCGGCGTCGCCGATCCGGCCGATCCGGCGCTGGCACTGGCGAAAGCCGTTGCCAGCCGCCACCCTGCTGCCGACTGCCGCTTCGTCGTCGATGCCCGTAGCCACGGCCCCAACCCCAAGGTCTCCAACCTCGTCAACATGGCGCAATCGTTGCCGCGGGGGCTGGCCGAAGTCGTGGTTATCTCGGACAGCGATATCGTCATCGCCCCCGGCGTTCTGGCCCGCGCGGTCGATCGGCTGGCCACCCCCGGCACCGGCGCGGTCACCGCGCTCTACCGCGCCCGGCCGGGCCGTTCCGGATCGCACAGCCGCGCGCTGGGTGCCTGGTTCATCGACTACTGGTTCCTGCCGATGGCGATCCTGCACGCCCGCCTGGCGCCGCTCGGTGTCACTTATGGCCCGCTTACCGCGATCCGGCGCGATGTGCTGGAAACCGGCGGCGGCCTCGAAGCCCTGGCGCGCCACTTGTCCGACGATGCCGAACTCGGCCGCCGCGTCACCGCCGCCGGCTGGCAAATCGCCTTCACGCCGGATATTGCCGAAACGCTGGTCAACGATGCCACGCTGGCCGATCTGTTCGATCACGAACTGCGCTGGGCGCGCACCGTGCGCGGGCTCGATCCCGCCGGCTATGTCGCCTCGCTGGTCAGTCACCCCGGCCCGCTGCCGCTGCTGCTCCTGCTATCTCCCGGCGCTGCCAGCTTTGCCCTCGCCGTTGCGCCAATCGTGCTGCACTGGCTGCTCGCGCGGCTGACCGCCCGTAAATGCGGCCTTGATGCAGGCTTGCGCGCACCTAACTTGGCGCAAGTCTGGTGGCGCGACGTGTTCAGCTTCGCGGTCTGGGCCAAGGGCCTCGTCGTCGCCCGCGTCGGCTGGCGTGGCGCCCGCCTTGCCGTCACGCACCGCGATATCCTCGCGCCATGAAGCAACTCATTGTAACGACTGATGATTTCGGCATGTCGCTCGAAGTCAACGAGGCGGTCGAACAGGCCCACCGCGACGGCATCCTCACCAGCGCCAGCCTCGTCGTCACCGGCGATGCGGTCGAGGACGCCGTCCGCCGCGCCCAACGCCTCCCCACGCTCGGCGTCGGCCTCCACCTCGCGCTGTTCGGCGCCCGCGCCGCCGCGCCGGGTCGGTCGCGGCTGGCGCCCGATGGTGTCAACCTCGGCGAAACGCCGGTCCGCACCGGTATCGCGCTGATGCTGTCGCCCCGCGCCCGCGCCGACCTCGCCCGCGAGATCGCCGCGCAGGCCGATGCCTTTCGCCGGACCGGCCTGCCCTGCACGCACCTCGATGGTCACTGGCACTGCCACCAGCATCCGGCGGTCCTGCCGCTGGCGCTGGCGGCGGCAAGGTCGCTGGGTGCCCGGGCCGTTCGCATCCCGCACGAATCCGCGCTATTCTCGCGGGCGGCAGCCGGGCAGGGGGGCTTGGCCCGCACCGCCCAGTCGCTCGCCCATGCCCCGCTGGCGGCACTGATGCGCCGCACCGCGCGGGCGCAGGGCTTTGCCTGCAACGACCACTTCTTTGGCAAGGTCGATGCCGGCGCCATCTCGCTGCCCTTGCTGCTGGGTATGGTCGCCGCTTTGCCCGACGGCGTCACCGAACTCGGCCTCCACCCGGCGCTGGCAGGCTTTGCCGGCTCCGGCCCGCACGCCCCGCCGGCGCACTGGCAACAGGCGGCGGAATTGGCCGCGCTGACCGATCCCGCCTTGCGCACCGCGCTTGTCGCCCGCGATGTCCGGTTGTGCCGCTGGGACCAGATCGCGTGATGCGCGCCCGCGCCGCCGTGCTGCCGCTGGCACTGCTGGCGATCCTGCTGGCCGCCGTGGCCGCCAATGACGGCCTGCGCAGCCTGCTGGCCACCGCGCTGGCGCACGTGCGCCTTGCCGCCGTGTTGGCCACCGTGCCCTGCCAGATCGCGGCCACGCTGCTTTGCGCCGCCGCGCTTGCCGCGCTGCGCCCCGGCCCCGGCTTCCTCGCCTGCCTCGGTTCGCGGCTGCTGCGCGATGGCGGCGGCAACCTGCTGGTCATCGCGCCGGGCCTCGGCGAAGCGATCGGCGCCCGCGCGCTGGTGCTGTCGGGCGGCCGCACCCGCGCCGCATTGTCCGCCAGCGCGCTCGACACGCTGGCCGAGACGCTGGCGCAATTGCCCTTCATTGCCCTGGCCTTCTGGGTACTGCCGCGCTTCTGGGACAAGGCCCGCCTGCCGGCGTTGCCGATCGGCCATGCCACGCTGGCCCTGGCCTCAATCGTCGTGCTGCTTCTCGCCATCGTCGCCTTCGCCTGCTGGTGGCGCAGCAACAGCCGCAGCGCCCGGTGGGCGCGCGCCGAATGGGCGCACTTGCGCGTCGAACTTTCCGGCCAGCGTGGCGGAATGCCGGCCAGCATCGCGCTTCACTTCGCAGCCTGGTTCATGGGCGGCGTGCAGTTGTGGATGGCCGCGCACGCGATGTCCCTGCCGATCACGCTGTTCGCGGCGCTCGCCGTCGATTCGGTGGCTTATGCGGCGCGCGGCATCCTGTTCTTCGTGCCCGCCGGACTGGTTCTACAGGAAGCGGGGTTGATCGGCGCCGGGCTGGCGTTCGGCATTCCCGCCGGCCCGGCGTTGGCGCTGGCGCTGGTGCTGCGCCTGCGCGACATGCTGTTCGGCACCGCGCTGGCGCTGTGGCCGGTGCTGGAATGGCGCCGCGCCGCGGCGGCTGCCCGGAACCCGTGATGGCCACCGCCGCGATATCGCCCGCGCGCTAGCCGATCCGCCACGGCTGCGGCATACCGGCGCCGCCACGGGAGAGCGCACATGACCGGCAAACTGGGCTTCGGCTACCTTTACGATTTCCGCAATCCGGCCTGGGCCGGCACGTCGTCGGAAGACCTCTACGGCCAGATTCTCGACGCCGTCGCCTGGACGGAAAGCGCAGGCTTCACCGGCGCCTGGGTGCCCGAGCATCACCTCGCGGAAGACGGCTACATGCCCTCACCGCTGGTCGCACTGGCCGCGATCGCCGCGCGCACGCAATCCATCCGCCTCGGCACGGCGATCGCGCTGGCGCCGCTCTACAACCCGGTGCGCTTCGCCACCGACGCCGCCGTGCTCGATATCCTCGCCCGGGGCCGGCTCGATCTCGGCCTCGCCATCGGCTACCGCAAGCGCGAAACCGCCGCGATGGGGGTCGATTTCACCAAACGCGGCCGCATGTTCGACGAATGGCTGCAGATCGTCACCCGGCTGTGGGCGGGTGAGACTGTCGATTTCGACGGGGCGTTCTACCAGTGCGCCGGCGCGCAACTGATGCCGCGCCCCCCGCGCGGGCGCATCCCGCTCTACATCGGCGGGTTCGCGCCCAAGGCGATCGAGCGCGTGGCCCGTTATGGTGACGGTTATATCGGCGATTCGGGCGCGTTCGACGGCTATGCCGACAAGCTGGCCGAGGCCGGCCGCGATCCGGCCAGCGCGAAAATTCGGGTTACCGGGCTGATGACGGTCGTTGCGCACGATCCCGCCGCCGCGATCGAGGAACTCGCGCCCTGCTTCCACCACGTCAACAACAGCTACGGCCAGTGGTTCGACGAGGATCGCGCGCTGGGCATGTCCAGCTTCACACCGATGACGCTCGACGCGTTCAAGGCGTCGGGGGTCATGGAAGTGCTGACGCCCGATCAGGCCATCGCCAAGTTCAGGGCGTTGCAGGCGAAGATCCCGCTCGATCACTACATCATGATGATGCCGCCCGGCCTGCCTGCCGAGCGTTTCATCCATTATGCCGACATCTTCGCTAGGGAAGTGCTGCCCGCCTTCAACTGATCGGTTGACGCCTGATCACTTCCCGGCGGCGGGCGCCGGGTCGGGCGTGGCGGCCGGGTCGGCCAGCGGATCGTCGAGGTGCGGGTTTACCGGCTCTGCGCCGTCCCTGGCCTTCAGCGAGGCGATTTCGCCGGCGCGGTCCTGCAGGAAGCTGGTGCGCATCGCCGCATAAGGATCGACCGAATCGTGTTCGATGGCCTTCAGGTCCTCGTCGCTCTCGGCGCGCTCGTCCAGTCCGCCAACCACCATTGCTGCCGTCCCTGCCCGGCCCACCTTCACCTTGGTGCGGAAGATTGGTTTGTCGCTGTCCGGGTGCGTGATCGCATAAAGCAGGCGCGGCTTCACCAGATCATCGACATAGCCGCCGCCGAAATCGCGCACGGTGATCGGTCCCAGCACCGGCAGGTAGACATAGAGCAGTGGCCCCATCCCGTAATAACCCAGCGTGTCGCCGAAACTGTTGTCGTGGTGCGGCAGCTTGAACGGCTTGCGCCGCGCCACGTCGAACAGCCCGCCGAACCCCAGCGTGGCGTTCAGCACGAACCGCGCCACGCCCTTGATCGCGCGGCCGGGGCGCAGTTGCAGCACATCGTTGAAGATCACCGCCGGCTCGTCGATCAACTGCAGGAAGTTGCGCGCGCCATCGCGCACGGGCTTGGGCAGCACCGCCTTGTACGCCATCGCCGCCGGCCGGAACACGAAGCGGTCGATCGGCCGGTTGATCGCATAGAACACGCGGTTGATCGG
>JAGWVC010000039.1 GCA_018971065.1 Sphingomonadales bacterium
ATCGATGCGCCCTACACGTTCGGCCCCTACGGCACCAAGGGCGGCTACTACTACGGCCGCGTCACCGTGAAGTTCTGACCGCCCTGCCGGGTGGCAGCCATGTCGTTGCCGCCCGGCGATCCCGCGATTTTCCGAAAGAGAGGATAATCATGCGCACGTTCCTGCTGCTCAGCGCGCTGTCGCTGGCAACCACGGCCGAGGCCAGGCCAGTCCCGCCCAAGGCCGAAATCGTCCGCACCAGCGCCAGCCCTGCCGCCGTCATCGCCAGCACCGCCACGGTGCCGCCGGGAAGCAGGCTGGTCTGGCTGTCGGGCGCGACCGCCGCGCCGGTCGATCCGGCAAAGCCCGATGAATTCGGCGATACCGCCACGCAGACAAAGTCGATCCTCACCAAGATGAAAGCCACGCTGGAAGGCATGGGGCTTGGGATGGGCGATGTCATCAAGATGAACGTGTTCCTTGTTGCCCCCCAAGCGGGCGGCCACATGGATGCACCGGGCATGAACGCGGTGTTCAAGACCTTCTTCGGCACGCCGGAACAACCCAACAAGCCCACCCGCACCACCGTGCAGGTGGCCGCGCTGGGTCGCCCGACCACGCTGGTCGAGATCGAGGCAGTGGTCGGCAAGGCCCCCTGATGCGCTGTCATGCGAGGCATCGTCGATCGTCCGATCGGCGGGGCGGACTGGACCGGTGGCGGACTGACAAGCCCGTCATCTGCGGGCGGACGCCGGTGGTCCCGAAGCCGGCCATGCCCGCCCCGGAACGAAAAAGGGCGCCGATGCGGCACGCGCATCGACACCCTCCAGCCGGGCCTGGCCGCCCGGTGGTTTCGGGGTCCGGTTCAGCCCGGGGTATTTCAGTTCGTGGCGAAACCACGGTTGGCGACGGCGCGCGCCGCCAGTTCGGTCACGGCCGGGGCCAGGCTGGCGGCCATTTCCCGGCGGCACTTGAAGTCGGGCATGGTATCGGCGCCAACGCGGTCGTTCGGCTCGCACGCGGCAGCGATCTGGCGCTGCACGTTGGCACGGAACGCATCGACGGCGGCGGGCCGGGCGAAATCGACGCCCGAGGTGGCGACACGCAGCGAAACGGTTTCCCGATCGGCGGCGAAGGCGGAGGCCGGGACGGCAACGAGGCACGCCGCGACAAGCGCGGTTGCAAACTTCTTCATGACATATGCTCCTGCGAACAATTGTTCTGTTGGGTACACGCGAACAAACCGGCGCAAGGCCGGCGATTTGTCCAGTCAGTACGATCGTTCCCGAAGGAGCCGATCACCCAAGGTCCCGAGCATGGGGCTGTCTGGCGGCATTATTTCTGCCTGCTTCGCCTATATTCCCGATTGCGGCCGACAGCAACCTGCAAAACCGTGCTGCACCGCAGAAATCAGCCATTTTTTCGGGTTGCGATTGCGCAATTCCTTGCTGCACGTGCGTAAATCGAATGGCTGTGGCAGCGTGCGACCTGCCAATGCATTGCCGATGTCAGCCGGGCCGTCACAATCGATTCTCTTTGCGTGGGCATTGGCGCGTCGATACCCGCTGCAATTCACGGTTCACCCTGCCTGTCCCCGCCCGGTTTCGTGCCGGGTGGGGACCGTTTTTCGCAGGGGGGCCGCTGGCCCTGGTCACGTCCGTTTCGGGAAGGACGCATGAAGCATAATTTCGGCAGTCGGCATGCCTGTGCCGCGTTGTTCGTTGCGACGGTGGTTCTGGCTGGCTGCAACAAGGAAGATCCTTCGGCGGCAAAGCGCCCGCCGGAGGTTGGTTTTCGGGTGATGGGGTTCGGTTCCGCGCCGTTTGCGGTTGAGTTGCCGGGTCGCATCACGGCGTATCGGACGGCGGAGGTACGGCCGCAGGCGACGGGGGTGATCCAGGCGCGGCTGTTCACCGAAGGCGCGCTGGTGCGGCAGGGCCAGCCGCTGTACCGGATCGACGCCAGCCTGTACCGCGCCGCCGCCGGGCAGGCCGCCGCCAACCTGGCCGCCGCGCAGGCCAGCGCCGCCGCCGCGCAGGCGAAAGCGGATCGCTATCGGCCGCTGGCGGCCGCGAACGCGGTGTCGCAGCAGGACTATACCGACGCCGCCGCGCTGGCGCGCACCGCCGCCGCCGCCGTCGCGCAGACCCGTGCCGCCTTGCAGACCGCGCAGGTCAACCTGCGGTTCGCCACCGTGCCCGCGCCGATCACCGGGCGCATCGGCCGTTCGCTGGTTACCGAGGGCGGGCTGGCCACCGCCTCGCAGGCGACGCCGCTGGCGGTGATCTCGGTGCTCGACCCGGTCTATGTCGATATCCAGCAGAGCGCGAGCGAGATGATGCGGTTGCGCAGGCGGCTGGGCGGCAGCGGCGCCGCCGCGTCGGTGCGGCTGAAGCTGGACGACGGCAGCGACTATCCGCTGCCCGGCGCGCTGGCGTTCAGCGAGGTGACCGTCACCCCCGGCACCGGCACGGTGACGCTGCGGGCGCGCTTTCCCAACCCGCAAGGGCTGCTGCTGCCGGGCATGTTCGCCCGCGCCGAGCTGGCGCTGGGCAAGGAGGACAACGTGTTCCTGGTGCCGCAGGGCGCGGTCAGCCGCGATCCGCGCGGCAATGCCACGGTGCTGCTGGTCGGCCCGGATGGCAAGGCGGTGATGCGCGCGATCGAGGCCGAGCGCACGCAGGGCGCGGACTGGGTGGTGACCGATGGGCTGAAGCCGGGTGACAGGGTGATCACGCAGGGGCTGGGCAAGGCCAAGCCCAGGCAGCCGGTGCGCGCCGTGCCCGAAACCGCGCCCCAGAAGCCCCGCACCGGCAAACCCGGCGCCGATGCAAAGGCGGCCGGCTGAGCGATGCTGTCACGCCTGTTCATCGATCGCCCGATCTTCGCGTGGGTGCTGGCCATCCTGGCGATGATGGCCGGCGCCGCCGCGATCCTGACGATGCCGGTGGAGCAGTTCCCCGACATTGCCCCGCCGCAGATCCAGATCAGCGCCAACTACCCCGGCGCCTCGGCCGAGACGCTGGAAACCAGCGTCACCCAGGTGATCGAGCAGCGGCTGACCGGGATCGACGGGCTGCTGTACTTCAGCTCCAGCTCGTCCTCGCAGGGGCAGGTGCAGATCAGTGCCACTTTCGAGAAAGGCACCAACCCCGACATTGCCCAGGTGCAGGTGCAGAACAAGGTGCAGCAGGCGGTCAGCCGGTTGCCGCAGATTGTCCAGCAGCAGGGCGTCAACGTCTTCAAGACCACTCCCGACCAGTTGATGGTCGCGACGATCTACGATGCCACCGACCGCGCCACCAACATCGACATCTCGGACTTCCTGGTCAGCCGGATGCAGGACCCGATCGGGCGGATCGAGGGGGTGGGGCAGACCAACGTGTTCGGCACCCAATACGCGATGCGGGTCTGGCTCGATCCGGTGCGGCTGGCCGCCAACGGGCTGATGCCGGGTGACGTGATCACCGCGATCCAGGCGCAGAACACCGAAGTCGCCGCCGGCGAGATCGGCGGCACGCCGGCGCCGGCCGGGCAGATGCTGGACGCGACGATCACCGCGCAGAGCCGGCTGCGAACGCCCGAGCAGTTCGAGCGGATCGTGGTCAAGGGCGCTGCCGATGGCGGCGCGGTCCACTTGCGCGATGTCGCGCGGGTGGAACTGGGCGCGGAAAGCTACAACGTCGTCAGCCGGGTCAACGGCCACCCCGGCGCGGGCCTGTCGATCTCGCTGTCGCCCGGCGCCGACATGCTGAAGACCGCCGGGCTGGTGAAGGCCGAGTTCGAGAAGCAGGCGAAGTCGTTCCCGGCGGGCTACCGGTTCGCCTATGCCAACGACACCACCGCCTTCGTCAAGAAGAGCGTGCGCGACGTTGTCGAGACATTGCTGGAGGCGATCGCGCTGGTGGTCGTGGTCATGTTCCTGTTCCTGCAAAGCTGGCGCGCCACGCTGGTGCCGGCGATCGCGGTGCCGGTGGTGCTGCTGGGCACGTTCGGGGTGCTGGCGGTGGCGGGCTACACGATCAACACGCTGACGCTGTTCGGCATGGTGCTGGCGATCGGCCTGCTCGTCGATGACGCGATCGTGGTGGTCGAGAACGTCGAGCGGCTGATGCACGAGAATCCGGGGATGAGCCCGCGCGTGGCCACCATCCAGTCGATGCGGGAGATATCCACCGCGCTGGTCGCGATCGCGATGGTGCTGTCCGCAGTGTTCCTGCCGATGGCGTTCTTCGGCGGCTCGACCGGGGCGATCTACCGTCAGTTCTCGCTGACGATCGTCTCGGCGATGGCGCTGTCGGTGATCGTCGCGCTGATCCTGTCGCCGGCGCTGACCGCGACGCTGCTGAAGCGCCGCGAGGACGAGGACGACGGCAGCCTGGTGGCCCGCGCCAGCCACTGGCTCCATGTCCGCTTCGAGGACCGCTTCGGCGCCTTGCGGGACTGGTATCACGCCCGCGCCACGCGGGTCGTCGGCAACCGGCGCAAGTCGGCGCTGGTCTATGGCGGGCTGGTGGTGGTGCTGGTGCTGGTGTTCACGCGGTTGCCCGCGGGGTTCCTGCCGGGCGAGGACCAGGGCTTTGCCCAGCTCAGCTACACGCTGCCCGCCGGTGCCACGCTGGAACGCACCCGCACCGCGCAAGGGCAGATCGAGGCGTACCTGCTGGGCCACGAGAAGAACAACATCGCGGTGCTGCTGACCGTGGCCGGGGCCGGCGGCGGCGGCGCGGCCAGCGGCCAGAACGCCGGGCGCGGGTTCATGTCGATGGTGAACTGGGACGATCGCCCCGGCAGCGAACGCACCGCCGATGCCATCACCCGCCGCGTCACCCGCGCGCTGGGCGGCTATCGCGATCTCGAGTTCTTCGCCACGGTTCCGGGCATCGTGCGCGGGCTGGGGCAGTCGTCGGGGTTCACGGCCGAGCTGCAGAACACCTCCGACATGCCGCGCCCGCAGTTCGTGGCCATCCGCGACAAGATCATCGCCGAGGCCCGCACCAGCGCGATCCTCGCCAACGTGCGGCTGACCGCGCTGCCCGACCAGCCGACGCTGAAAGTGGACAGCGACAGCGATGCGCTGACCACTTACGGGGTCAACCCGGCGGACGCGAACACCACGCTCAGCACCGCGTGGGGCGGGCGCTACGTCAACGACTTCGTCGATCGCGGCCGGGTCAAGCGGGTCTATGTCCAGGGCGATCCGGCGTACCGGTCCAGCCTCGACAGCTTCGGCATCTGGCAGGTGCGCGGGTCTGGCGGGCAGATGGTGCCGTTCCCGGCGTTCGCCCGCGTCACCTGGGGGCAGGCTCCGGTCTCGGTGTTCCGGTTCAACGGCATCGGCAACTTCGAGATCGCGGGGCAAGCCGCGCCCGGCGCCAGCTCGGGGCAGGCGATGGCCGAGATCGAGCGGATCGTCGCGAAGTACCCGGGCGTCGGGCTGGCGTGGGCGGGGGCATCGTATCAGGAACGGCTCTCGGCCGGGCAGGCGCCGCTGCTTTACGCGCTCAGCCTGGCGGTGGTGTTCCTGTGCCTGGCGGCGCTTTACGAGAGCTGGACGATCCCGCTGGCGGTGCTGCTGGTCATTCCCACCGGGCTGGTCGGCGCGGTGCTGGCGGTGTGGCTGCGCGGGCTGCAGAACGATGTCTACCTGCAGATCGGCCTGCTGACGACGATGGGGCTGGCCGCGAAGAACGCGATCCTGATGATCGAGTTCGCCGAACAGGCCCGCAAGGGCGGCATGGCGCCGATCCCGGCCGCGCTGGAAGCCGCGCGCATCCGCCTGCGGCCGATCCTGATGACCAGCGCCGCGTTCATCTTCGGGGTGATGCCGCTGGCGCTGGCCAGCGGGGCCGGGGCCAACAGCCGCATCGCCATCGGCACCAGCGTGATCGGCGGGATGCTGGCGGCGACGTTCCTGGCGGTGTTCTACATCCCGTTCTTCTTCGCCGCCGTGCGCCAGTGGCTGGGTGACTGGCGCGTCGCGCGGCGAACGGGGCGGGACGGGGCAGGGGCATGAAATACGCGCTGGCCTTGATCGGCGTGCTGCCTGCTGTGGCAACGGCCCAGCCGCTGCCGGTTCCCGCGCAATGGCCCGCCCAGGCCGCCGCCGAGACCGCCTCCCAGCCGCAATACCATCGCGATCAGGTGTTTGCCGATCCGCGCCTCGCCCGCCTGCTGGACGCGGCACTGGCCCACAATCAGGACATTGCCGCCGCGCTGGCCAACCTCGCCGCCGCCCGCGCCCAATACGGCATCCAGCGCGCCGCGCAGTTCCCCGAGATCGACCTTGGCGCCAGCTACAGCCACGCCGACGGCGACGGCTCGGCAAAGCACGGCGACGCCTTCGCCGGGCAAGCCACGATCCCGGCGTGGGAGCTGGACCTGTTCGGCCGGCTGCGCGCGCTCTCGGCCGCCAGCCGCGCGAAAGTCCTGGCCAGTAGCGCCACGGCGCGCGGCGTGCGCGTCTCGGTCATCGCACAAGTCGCCACCGCCTGGCTGACTTATGGCGCCGACAGCAGCCTGCTCGCCGTGGCCCGCAACACCGCCGCCGCCGCGCGCGGCGCCGTCGATCTCACCCGCCGCCGCGCCGAAGGCGGCATCGCCCCGCAGTCCGACCTCAGCAAGGCACAGATCACGCTGGCCCAGGCCGAGGCCGACATCGCATCGCAGACCACGCTGGTCGCGCAGGACGCCAACGCGCTGCGCCTGCTGACCGGCGGCGACATCGCCCCGGCCGACCTGCCCACCGGCATCGAGGACGCCGCCGCGCACCTCGCCGCGATCCCGGCGGGGCTGCCCTCCGACGTGCTGCTGCGCCGCCCCGACGTGGCCGAGGCCGAACACAACCTCGACGCCGCGCAGGCCAATGTCCACGCCGCCCGCGCCGCGCTGTTCCCGCGCATCAGCCTGACCGCACTGGCCGGGTTCGCCTCGCCGGCGCTGGCGGGCCTGTTCAGCGACGGCAACCTCGCGTGGAGCAGCGGCGGCAGCCTGGCCTATCCGCTGTTCGCCGGCGGTCGCCTCAAAAGCAACCTGGCCCTCGCCAAGGCCCAGCAGGACGCCGCGCTGGCCACCTGGCGCAAGGCCGTCGAAGCCGCGTTCCGCGACGTCGCCGACGTCCTCGCCCGTCGCGCCACCATCGCGCAGCAACTGCGCGCCACCACGGCCGCCCGCGATGCCGCCACCGATAACGCCGGCCTCACCCATTTGCGCTACATCGGCGGCATCGCCACCGCCCTCGACGACTTCGCGGCCCGGCAGACCGCCTATGCCGCAGAAAAATCCCTCGTCGCCACCCAACTCGCCGAAGCGGCCAGCCGGGTCAGCCTCTATCGAGCTGTCGGTGGCGATGATCCGGAAGAAAAATGATACGGTATTAGGTATAAAACGCACAAAGAACGATCTACTTTATGCTAGATAGTTGGCTATACCGCCAACGTGAGAGGAACCAACCTCAGTCGATCCCATGCCTCCTCATATTCATGTTGAGTAAAAAGCTTGCGCTGTAGCCAGCACGAGCCGTCCTTCTTGCCCACGTAGGCATGATCCTTAACTTCTTTCAGCGTCATTACGTAGCAGATGGGAGCCGCGCTGTAGGCGTTGCTGACGATTATCCACCACGGTGTCGTAAGTCGGGCCAAGTCGCTGCCGAGGCTGACATTCGTGGTGGGACCGACCACCTTTATCTGCACCGGCAATACCAACGTTTCGTCAGAGTTGGCGATAAACATGTCTGCGCCACGTGAATTTCGAGCAGTTGTGCTCACCACCCAACCTCGTCGGGACAACTGCCACCCTGCATAGTGCAGTCCTGCATTACCCGTCGTATGATTCGCCCGCTTCACGCCGTCCATTTGTCGGGCTCCCCTTGCCTTGGTTTCGGCGGCCCCGTGTCACCAAGCAACGCTTGGTACGTTTGCTACTTAATTCCGGAATGATGGTGGGCCCGGCAGGAATCGAACCCGCAACCTAGCCGTTATGAGCGGCCAGCTCTAACCGTTGAGCTACAGGCCCCAACCATGCCGCCGCGCGATACCCGCGCCAGGCGGTCTAGGCAAGTTCGACCGACTCCATGATTTCCTTTACCGACGTCGGCATGACGCCGCGCGCGATCAGGTTATCGAACACCTGCCGCCACCAGTCATACAGCGCGTCCAGATCGCGTTCGTCGCGGACGTAAGGCGTGAAGCCCGGATACAGCGACGGCGAATGGAACGACAGGATCAGCACCGGCAGACCTTCGTCCACCGCCACGTCCAGCGCCCGCAGCGCTTCCAGCGCGGTCACGCCTTCCGGGGTCAGCGGAATGCGCTCCAGCAGCCCGATCTTCGACAGCAGCCCGCGCAGGCGCGGCGTGCGCCACAGCGCCGGATAGAGCCACGGCCCCCACTTCCTGAAGATGCCCGCAAACACGCTGGTCAGCGGCAGTTCCAGCAGCGATCCGGTTTCCCCCACCCACCACGGATGCAGCGGAAGATCGCGATAGTTCGGCCCGCCGGTGCCGGAATAGTCGAACCGCGCGCGCGCCGAAGTGTCGATCGCCACCCCCGCCTCGCGCAGCAGCTTCGCGGTGTTCGGCCCGGTGCCATAGCGCCCGGCGCGATAGATGCGCGGCACCTGCCCGAACGTCTCGATAATCTTGTCGCGCAGCCGGAACAGCTTCTCGCGTTCCAGCTCTACCGGAAGGTTCCCGGCAAAGCTGTTGTATTCATTCACCACTTCGTCATGCGGCGGGTTGACCCACGGGTGCAACTGGATGCCCACTTCCGCCCGCCCCGCCGCCAGCGCGTCGTTCAGGACGTCGGCGGCCACCGGCGAACAGGCAATCGGATAGTCCACCAGGTAGACCGGAACGATGCCATAACCCTCGCAGAACTGCTGGAACTTGCGCAGGCGCGGGATCGTATCGACGCGATGTTCGGTCAGCCCGAACGGCTTGGTCCAGTCGAACTCTTCCTCGGTATCGATGGTCAGCAGGAACCGCTGGCCGGTTCCGGGCCGGAACCGCGCCATCGCCGTGGGCGCCGGCATGTCGGTAATCCGCTTTTCGACCAAGACCAGAGCGCCCCAATATTCCGTTGCCGCACGACCCGGAAGGAACGGCGACGCCCCTTGCCGTGCCCGATGATGTAACCTTGCCCTGGCCCGCTGTTCCCGAAGCGGGACGCAACACGCGCGCAGCGGGTCAAGCGGCCGGGTTTTCCTTGCGGGCAACCCGGTTTGCCGCGCTATCGCTATGGGCCAGCGGGGCGCTGGTCAAGAGTGGCACAGACAAGTTAAGCATTTCCTCGTGGCGGTTCAGCGATCCGCCGGCGGCCCGTGCCTCGATCCGCGCCAGCCGCAAGGCGAATCCGGTGCCGAACATGCCGGTCAGCGCCGCGCCTTCGCCATTGGTGGCGGCGAACGGCGCCTCGCCGCTGAACAGCGCGGCATCGTCCAGCATCGCCAATCCGGCGGGCAGCGACACGATCACCGCCGCGCGCCCGTCGATCCGGGCCAGCGCCACGCCCAGCACATCGCCGGCCTGCGCCGCCCCGGCTGCCGCCGCCAGCAGGCGCCAGCTCAGCCGTTCGGCTTCTACCGGCGCCATCGCCACCGGCAGTTCTTCGCCCGCGTCCTCGATGTGCAGCGCAAAGCCCCGCGCCCCGGCATGAGGCTTGAGCCGCGCCACCGCGCCCCGAACCACTGCCGCAAGGTCGCATTCGCCCGATTCCGGCGCCATCGTCCCGGTGCCCAGCCGGGCCAGCCGGTCCAGTTCCTCGAAGCCGGCCAGCATCCGCGCCGCGTCGGCGACGATCACCGCCGACAGCGCGCGATATTCATGCGGCGTGGGGCCATAAAGCTGGTGCTGGATGATCTCGGCAAAGCCCTGGATGGCGTTCACCGGGGTGCGCAGCTCGTGCAGCACCTGCCGCAGCGCATCGGCCTCGCCCGCAACCGGCGCCGGTTCGGCGGGCACCCCCGTAGCCACGCGCCGCAGCCGTCCGAAATAGCCGCCGAAGCGCCCGTCGCCGGTTTCGAATCGCGGCATCGCGTCGATTCGCCAGGCGCCCGCCACCGCCGCTGCCCCGCGCAGCACGATGGTCTCGCCGCGCACCGGCTGCCGCCGTCGCATCGCGTCGCGCAAGGCCGCGAACGCGGTCAGGTCGGTTCCGGCCAGCATCGGCGCCAGCATCCGCTCGGCCCAGTCGATCCGGCCCTGGACGTCGGTGGTGAAATCTATCGACATGGCCCGCGCCGGTCCTTCGCGCGGCGTATCGCCCAACGGCAGTTGCGGCAGTTCGCCCGGCGCGACGCCGGCTTGCGCCTCGCTGTCACGCGCGCGGCGGAATGCCTCGATGCGCTCGACGATCGCACCGATCCCGCTGACCGGAGCAATGGCGGTGGCCGGGGCAGGGGCAGGGGCAGGGGAAGGCTTGGCGGGAAACGGCACGACCGGTGCCATAACCGGTTCCGGCTCGACTGCAATCTCCCTAACCGAAACGGCGCTGACCGGCGCGGCGCTGTCAGGCGTGCCGGGCGCAGGCGTGCCGGGCAGGGCGGCATCGCCGATCCCCAATCGCGCCATCAGTGCGCGCACTGGCCCGGAATGGTCGTTGCGCACCCGCAGGATGCCGCGCGCGCCCGCGGGCAGCGCCGGGATCAGGTCCAGCCACTGCGTTTCCGCAAGATCGGCCGCCCGCACCGCCGCAGCCGCCACCACCGGTTCCGCGCAGGCCAGCGCCGCCACCAGCCGGGGCGACCGCAGCCGCAGGCCGGGCATCCCCAGCGCCGCCGCGCGCTCGTCCGCAGGCAGTGCGCGCGACAGTTCGGCCAGCTTGACGTGGGCCTGGTCCAGCAGTTCCCCGCGCGCTTCCGCAGGGCTGGTTCCCAGCAGGTCGATCAGTTGCTGGAACTGGATGCGTGCCACCGACGCACTGGTGCCGCTGATGCGCAACACAGTGGCAAGGCGGTCATCGTAACGCATCGTGCAGGCGGCGGCCTCAATGTTGCCCGGCGGCGCCCCCCGCGCAAAAGCAGGGAATCCGACCGGTTCGCCCGGGCTGATTACCAGCTTTGCCCGCGCACGAAAGCCTCCATCCAGATGCGTTGCAAAGCGGGACAATTGCGTCCATAAACAATAATATTAGCATCGAGCGCAGTCAGCCGGGCGATAATGTCGCACCGTCAGGCTTGTGCCCGTGCCCCACGAACGCCCGCTTGCGGGCCTGCAAGAGTCCGGTTTCAGGGGATAACAATGGCAAACCTCGACCAGATTGACCGGCACCTGCTGGCTGAACTCCAGGCAGAAGGCCGCGTCACCAACGTCGAACTGGCGCAGCGCGTCGGGCTGACCGCCCCGCCGTGCCTGCGCCGGGTGCGCGCGCTGGAAGAGGCGGGGGTGATTCGCGGCTATCACGCCGATCTCGATCCGGCCCGGCTGGGCTTTGCCATAACCGTGTTCGCGCTGGTCAGCCTGAAGAGCCAGGCCGAGGAATCGCTCCGCCAGTTCGAGGATCACGTCCGCCTGCTGCCCGAAGTGCGCGAATGCCACATGCTCAATGGCGAGATCGACTTCATCCTCAAGATCGTCAGCCGCGACCTGCAAAGCTT
This sequence comes from Sphingomonadales bacterium, assembly GCA_018971065.1. The sequence continues at coordinate 11,572 of JAGWVC010000039.1, forward strand.
CCAGGAATTCCTCACCAGCAAACTCACGCCCGCGCCCAACGTTGCCAGCGTCAAGACCTCGCTGACCATCCGCACCGCGAAGCAGATTCCGGGCGTGCCGCTGGAAGATTGACCGAAAATGCCCGGCGAACCGACGCCGCCGGGCATTTTCGGACCGCCAAATCAGGCCGCTGCGGCAGCGTTCGCCGAACTCATCGAACTCGATGTCGTGTTGAACGTCGCGTCGATCTGGTTGGCCAGGCCGTTCATCGCGGTAATGGCCGCCACCGCGATCAGCGCGGCAATCAGGCCATACTCGATGGCGGTTGCCGCCTCGTTCGCGTGCAGCAGGCGCAAGCCGAAGCGGAGCAGGCGTTTGTTCTTCATGGACATTCCCGTATCAAGGCGTCCCCCGATGGAAATACCTAGATAGGAATACTGAAGAATCCCTGAATTGCACGCCGCCGCGTTGTGCGAAGGCGCGCAGGTTGCCGGCGTGAGGAGCGATGCTTCACCCTGCGGGCATCGCAACGCGGCCGCCGCCGGAAACGTCTCGTCTGCTGCGCGGGATCAGGCTGCCGCAGTGGCGTTGGCAGAACTCATCGAACTCGATGTGGTGTTGAAGGTGTTCTTGATCGACCCTTCGAGCCCATTCATCGAACTGATGGCGCCAACCGCAATAAGCGCCGCAATCAGCCCGTATTCGATAGCGGTGGCGCCATCATTGGCGCGAACAAGCCGGAAGAACCGGTTCAGGATACGGTTTGCGGACATGATTACCTCGGCGTTCAGCAATGCGGTACGCCGACAATTATGATGCAATCATAAACAAAACCTAAATCCATTAGATTTTTTGGTCCAGATATGAATTGCTGTGAACCATGACGACAATTACGCTTCGCGCGTCGCCAACCAGTTTTCCAGCCACTTGATCGAATAGTCGCCCTGCAGAAAATCTCCTTCCGACAGAAGCGCCTGATGCAGCGGGATCGACGTCTTGACCCCTTCCACCACCATCTCCGCCAATGCCCTTCGCAGGCGCATGATGCAGCCTTCGCGGGTCCGGCCGTAAACGATCAGCTTGGCGATCATCGAATCGTAGTACGGGGGAATACGATATCCGGCATAAAGGCCCGAATCCACGCGGACATGCATCCCGCCCGCCGCGTGATAATTCGCAACCAGCCCCGGCGAAGGCGCGAAAGTCCAGGGATCTTCGGCATTTATCCGGCATTCGATGGCATGGCCGGAAAACACGATGTCCTCCTGCCGCACCGACAGCGGCCGGCCTTCCGCCACCCGGATCTGTTCACGCACCAGATCGACGCCCGTAATCGCCTCGGTAACCGGATGCTCCACCTGCAGGCGGGTGTTCATCTCGATGAAGTAGAATTCGCCGGCTTCCCACAGGAACTCGATCGTGCCCGCGCCGCGATAGCCCATGTCGGCCATCGCCTTCGCCACGATCCCGCCCATCCGCGCGCGCTCCTCGGGCGTGATCACCGGCGAGGGGGCCTCTTCCAGCACCTTCTGGTGCCGCCGCTGCAACGAACAGTCACGCTCGCCCAGGTGAATGGCGTTGCCATTGCCGTCGCCGAACACCTGGAACTCGATGTGGCGCGGATTGCCCAGGTACTTCTCGATATAGACGGTGTCGTCGCCGAACGCCGCCTTCGCCTCGCTGCCGGCCTGCGCCATCAGCGTCGCCAGGTCCTCCGCGCGCTCGCACACCTTCATGCCGCGCCCGCCGCCGCCGCTCGCCGCCTTGATGATCACCGGATAGCCGATTTCGGCCGCGATCCGCGCGCCTTCGTCCGGGTCGCTGACGGCGCCGTCGCTGCCCGGCACCAGCGGCAGCCCCAGCGCGCCGGCGGTCTGCTTCGCTGTCACCTTGTCGCCCATCGTGCGGATGTGCTCGGGCTTCGGCCCGATGAAGGTGATGCCGTGCGCCTCGACGATCTCGGCAAACCGCGCGTTTTCCGAAAGGAACCCGTATCCCGGGTGAATCGCGTCCGCGCCCGAAATCTCGGCGGCGGAGATGATCGCTGCCACGTTCAGGTACGAATCGCGCGCCGCCGGCGGGCCGATACACACCGAATGGTCGGCCAGCCGCACGTGCATGGCATCGGCATCGGCGGTGGAATGCACCGCCACGGTCTCGATGCCCATTTCGTGCGCGGCGCGATGGATGCGCAGCGCGATCTCGCCGCGGTTGGCGATCAGGATACGGCGAATGGCCATGCGTCGCGCCTCAGGCGATCACGACAAGCGGCTGGTCGAATTCGACCGGCTGCGCGTTCTCGACCAGGATCGCCGTCACCGTGCCGGCCTTGTTGGCGGTGATCGGGTTCATCACCTTCATCGCCTCGATGATCAGCAGCGTGTCGCCCACCTTCACGTCCTTGCCGACATGCACGAAGTTCGGCGCGGTCGGTTCGGCGGCCAGATAAACGGTGCCCACCATCGGCGATTTCAGCGCATCGACCGGCGGCGCGGCCGGGGCAGGGGCCGCCACCGGCGCGGGTGCCGCAGGCGCAGCCGGTGCTGCCATCATCGGATAACCCGCCGGTGCGGCCGGCAGCGGCATTGCTGGAATCTGAGCAGGCATCTGGGCCGCCACGTTCTTTGCCACGCGGATCTTGCGGCCGCCGTCGGCCACCTCGATTTCGGTCAGCCCGGTCTCGGCCAGCAATTCGGCCAGTTCGCGCACCAGCGCGCCATCGACGTTCATCGCGGCCCTGTCGTTCGAACGTTCAGCCCGTTCCTGCGTACCCGTGGTTTCGGTCATGCCAACTCCTTTTGGCGCGCCCGTATCGCTGGGGCGATGCGGCTGCAACCCCCGACTAACCAATTTTCCGTGGAAGTCATGTCTATTCGGCTGTCAAAGCCCGGCTGCGGCCTCCAGCGCCAGCAGATAGCTGGCCGCGCCGAACCCGGCGATCGTGCCCTTGGCGGCCATCCCGACATAGCTCTTGTGCCGGAATTCCTCGCGCGTGTGCGGGTTGGACAGGTGAACCTCGATCACCGGCACCGATATCGCCTTGATCGCGTCGTACAGCGCCACGCTGGTGTGGGTATAGGCACCGGCATTCAGCAGCACGGCGGTGGCATCGGCATCGTCGGCCTCATGCAGCCAGTCCACCAGTTCGCCCTCGTGGTTCGACTGGCAGAATTCGATCGTCATCCCCAGTTCCTCGGCCCGCGCCGATACCCGCGCCGCGATCGTGTCCAGCGTATCGGTGCCATAGATGCCCGGCTCACGGGTGCCCAGCCGGTTCAGGTTCGGCCCGTTGACCACATAGACCACATTGCCCGCCATCCGCTTGCCCCGCGCTGTTTCGTCCACACTGCCATAACCGGCCAGCCACGCAGGGCAAGCGCGAACGGCGCGGGGCAAGCATCAACGGCGCGCTACTTGTCCGAACCCGCCACTTTCCCCCACTGCCGCGCGGCGGTGTAGCCCAGGTAGCCGGTGCCGAACAACGCGTAGAGCGGCTCGGGAATCCCGCTCAGGTAGGCGTTCATGCCCCGGCCGATCGCGCCTGCCACCTCGGGCCGGAACGCCGCCACCAGCCCCATTGGCAGTGCCCACAGGATCATCACGTACATCACGTAAAGAAAGCTCGGCCGCGCCCGGCTGGTCCACGGATCGCGCGAATCCGCCTCGGCAACGATCGCCGAAAGCTGGGTCTGCAAGAGTTGCAGTTCCTGCGATCCCTGCATCTGCAGCAGTTGCAGCTTTGCGGCGTCGCGCTGGGCCTTGTCGGGAATGATCCGGTCCAGGATCGAGGTGATCGGCCCGATCAGGGCTTCGAAAATTGGCATCGTCCGCCTCCTTGGTTTTGGAGGCGGAGTTAGATAACCACAGCGGCTCGTGTAGGACAGTGAAAATCACCGAAATCGCCGGCAGAACGCTCGCAACTCCGCCACGAATGCCTCCGGTTGCTCGAACGCGGCAAAGTGTCCGCCCTTCGGCATCTCGGTCCACGAAACGATGTTGCGATAGATCTGCTCGGCCCACAGCCGTGGCGTCGGCCGGATCTCGGCGGGGTAGAACGCGTGCCCGGTCGGCACGGTGATGTCCTTGATCAGCCCGGCGTTCTCGCGCCCCGGCCCGCCTTCGTAATAGAGCCGCATCGCCGAATTGATCGTGCCGGTGAACCAGTACAGCGCGATGTTCTCCAGCAACTGGTCCATGCTGAACGATTCCGCGATGTCGTCGCAATCGCTCCAGGTGCGGAACTTCTCGACGATCCACGCCGCCAGCCCCGCCGGCGAGTCGGTTAGCCCATAGGCTAGCGATTGCGGTTTGGTGGACTGGATGATCCGGTAGCCGTGCTCGTGCAGGTCATAGTTCGCCTTCCACGCCACCCGCGCCCGCTCGGCTTCGTCCAGACCCGCCATCGGATCGGCCATGTCCGGCGGAAACCCGACGATGAAGTTCAGGTGCAGCGCGATCAGGCGTTCGGGCGCCTTCGCCGCCATCGCGCTCGAAATCCCCGATCCCCAGTCGCCGCCCTGCGCCACAAAGCGGTCATAGCCCAGACGCTCCATCAGCGAGAGGTTCACCTCGGCGGCTTTCTCCAGATTGAACCCGCGCTGCCGCGTCGGCCCCGAAAACCCGTATCCCGGGATCGATGGCGCCACCACGTGGAACGCATCGCGGGGGTCGCCGCCATGCGCCGCCGGATCGGCCAGCCGCCCGAAGATGTCGAGGAACTCCGCCACCGATCCCGGATAGCCATGCGTGATGATCAGCGGCATCGCGTCGGGCTCGGGCGAGCGGATGTGCACGAAATGCACCTGCTCGCCGTCTATCTCGGTCAGGAACTGCGGCCAGGCATTGAACCGCGCCTCCGCCGCGCGCCAGTCGAACCCGTCGCGCCAATATTCGCACAGGTCCTGCAGGAACGACCTTTCGGTGCCATAGTCCCACCCGGCATCGGGCAACTGGTCGGGCCACCGCGTCCGCGCCAGCCGCTCGCGCAAGTCCGCCAGCGCCGCCTCGGGCACCTCGCACCGGAACGGCCGAATTGCCTCATCCATCGTTCTCTCCCACGCCCTGCCGTTGCCCGACAGCCTACCGTTCCGTCCCGCGAAGTCCAGATCGTTCCCACATGTGAACGAAAATCCCCCATTGCAAACAATTCGCGTGAAACCGACCCGCACCCGCGATTTTTGCAAAACTTGCGCAGGATCAAACCGCAAGCCGCGCGCAACACGCGAGGGGATGGCCAAGCGAATTGTCGCCCCCTGCACGAGAGGACATCCCCATGAACATGGAAGACATGGTGCTGATCAGCACCGACGATCACATCTGCGAACCCCCCAACATGTTCGACAACCAGCTCTCGGGCGACCTGCTCGCCAGCGCGCCGAAGAACCTCACCGACGCCAACGGCAACAACTACTGGACCTATCAGGGCCACATTCGCGGGCTGATCGGCCTCAACGCCGTCACCGGCCGCCCGTTCGAGGAATACGGCATGGAGCCGACCTCGTTCAGCCAGCTTCGCGAAGGCTGCTACGACGTCCACGCCCGCATCGACGACATGGACGTCAACGGCATCGCCGCGTCCTTGTGCTTCGGCAACTCGATCGGCTTCGACGGCCAGACCTTCCACAAGGCGCCCGACAAGAAGCTGGCGCTGCGCCACATGCAGGCGTGGAACGACTGGCACTACGACGAATGGTGCATGGCCTACCCCGGCCGCTTCATCCCGCTCGCCATCCTTCCCACCTGGGATGCGCAGGCCACCGTCGATGAAATCAACCGCGTCGCCAAAAAGGGCGTTCGCACCGTCTCGATGAACGAGAACCCCACCGTGCAGGGCCTGCCGTCGATCCACGACGACTACTGGAACCCGGTCTACAAGGCGATCCACGACAACGACCTGACCATCGTCACCCACATCGGCAGCGGTAACCCCGCCCCCCACGCCTCGATGCAAAGCCCGATCGAAGCGTGGATCAGCACGATGCCGATGTCGGTCGCGCAAGGCGTAGCCGACTGGCTGCAACTGGAAGAACTGCACGAATACCCCGACCTGCGCATCGTCGTCTCTGAAGGCTCGATCGGCTGGGTGCCCTACCTGATGGAACGCGCCGATTTCTCCAACTGGCGCCACGGCATCTGGACCCGCAGCCGCTTCCAGGCCAACAACATCAAGCCCAGCGAACTGATGCAGCGCCACTTCTGCCACTGCTTCCTGTGGGACAAGTACGGCCTCGAAAACCTCGACAAGGTGGGTGAGGACAACGTCACTTACGAAGTCGATTACCCGCACTCCGACGCCGTCTGGCCCGACGCCCCCGAGCACCTGTGGGATCAGTGCGGCACGCTGACCGACAAGCAGATCGACAAGATCACTCACGAAAACGCGATCCGCTGGTTCCGCTTCGACGACATGTTCGCGAACCACAAGCGCGAGGACATCACCGTCGGCGCCCTGCGGGCCAAGGCGGCCGCCAAGAACGTCGACGTCACGCCCAAGTCCTCGGGCGGCGCCACCCCCACCACCGAAACCCGCCCCGTCACTTCGGGCGACATCATCGAAATGGGCCGCAAGACAGCCGAAGCGCGGGGATAAACCTGTCCCCACCAAACTCGTCACCCTGAACTTGGTTCAGGGTCCATCCCTCGACAAACCCCGCCGCCAATCGGCAGGGCGAAAGCCGAACCTGAGAACGCCCCGGAGCCACAAGCTCCGGGGCGTTCTCACACCTCATCCAGCACATTCCCCCGCCGCGTATCCTTCAGCATCAGCGCCGCCCCCAGCGACACCGCGCTCACCGCCGTCACATACCAGTAAAACCCGGCCTCATGCCCCGCGTCCTTGAACGCCAGCGCCACGTTCTCCGCCGTCCCGCCGAACAGCGCATTGCCCACGCCATAGGCCAGCCCCACCCCCAGCGCGCGCACATGCACCGGGAACAGCTCCGCCTTGAACAGCCCGCTCACTGACGTGTAGAACGAATTGATCAGCAGCCCGCCCATCACCAGCAGCGCCGCCGCCACACCCCCGCCAGACACCGCCAACGCACTGAACAGCGGATAGGTGCAAACCGTCGCCAGCCCGGCAAACAGCACCATGTTCGCCCGCCGCCCGATCCGGTCCGAAAGCGCGCCCATCACCGGCTGCACCGCCATGAACCCCACCAGCACCCAGGTCATCAGCAGCGTCGCCGCCGGCTTGCTCATCCCCACCGTCAGCACCAGATACTTCTGCATGTACGTGGTATAGGCATAGAAGCACAGGCTCCCTCCGGCGGTCAGCGCCACCACCACCAGGAACGGCCGCAAGCTGGTCGCGAACAGTTCGCGCAAACTCCCCGCCGCATGATGCCCACCACCCGCCGTCTCCAGCATGTGATGGCGAAACAGCACGATCGCGCCAGCACCGGCAGCGCCCAGCAGAAATCCGACCCGCCACCCCCACGCCTGCATCCCGGCCTCGCCCAGCAGGCCCTGCAACAACAGGATCACCAGCGTCGCCAGCAACTGCCCGCCGATCAGCGTCACATACTGGAACGAGGCCCACAACCCGCGCCGCCGTGGCCCGGCAATCTCGGAGAGATACGTCGCCGCCGTGCCATACTGCCCGCCGGTCGAGAAACCCTGCACCATCCGCCCCAGCAGCAGCAGCACCGGCGCCAGCACCCCCACCCACGCATAAGTCGGCAGCACCGCGATCAGCAGCGCCCCCGCGCCCATCATCAGCACCGAAAGCACCATCGCGGCCTGCCGCCCATGCCGGTCGGCATAACGCCCGAACCACCACCCGCCGATCGGCCGCATCAGGAAACCCACCGCGAAGATCGCGCTGGTCGCCATCACCTGCACCAGCTTGTCGCTTTTCGGAAAGAACTCGGGCGAGAAGTACAGCGCGGTGAAGGCATAGATGTAGAAATCGTACCACTCGATCAGGTTGCCCGCCGATCCCGCGACAATCGCCCGCAGCCGATGGCCGTCGCTCATCGGGGCCGTCATTGCGCCATCGGTCATCGGCCGTCCTTCCGCGTGTTGCGGCGTCGGGCTAACACGAACCCCGCCGCTGCGGTAGCGCCGCCGCCAACTCCCTCGTGGCCATGCCGAAAATCCGTGATACGCTTCCGGTTCGGGACCGGCGACACGAGTCCAGGCCCGCATGACATGGGAGAGTGACATGTCCGAGGATAACAAGACCATCTCGCTGGAAAAGGCGCGCGCCGACGACGCCAAGTTCTACTGGCTGGCCGACGGCTACGCGCCCGGCGGCTATGAACGGCAGATCGACCATTCCGCCTACGTCCAGGGCACCCACGCCCTGTTCAACGGCATCCGGATCGTCGATTGCGACGCCCATTTCACCGAACCGCCCGACCTGTTCAAGGACGCACCCGCGAAGTTCCGCGACATGGCCCCCCGCGTCGTCCGCGTAGACGGGCTCGATCGCTGGATGATCGGCGACAAGGACTTCGGGTCGCTGGGTGGCAATGTCATCGCGAAAGACCGCAACAAGCTGCTCGGCCGCCTGTCCTACCGCACTTATGACGAAATCCACCCCGGCTCGTACCAGGTGAAGCCCCGGCTGGAGGAAATGGACAAGATCGGCGTCTGGGCGCAGATCTGCTTCCAGAACGGCGGCCTCACCCAGGCCGGCTCGCTGCTGGCGCGGAACGACATCGATCTCGCGATGTACGTCATCCGCCGCTACAACGATGCCTGCATCGAACGCTACGCCGAATCGGGCGGCCGCATCGTCTGCATGGCCACGCTGCCCTATTGGGATCGGGATCTGATGATCGCCGAAACCCGGCGGATGCTCGATGCCGGCATCAAGGGCTTCGTCCTGCCCGATCGGCCGGAACGCCTCGTCGCCGGCTACCTCGGCCCCGACCACAAGCTGAACCCGTTCTGGGACGAGTTCTTCGATCTGTGCAACGCCACCGGCACCTCGCTGAACTTCCACATCAACGCCTCGCTCGATGCCGGCTCGGCGATCTGGGACAACGTCGCCTTCAGCCAGCGCCTGCCGATCAACGCCATGATCCACACCATCGGCACCAGCGCGACTATGGCCAACTTCATGGTTTCGGGCATTCTCGACCGCTACGAGAACCTCAAGATCGGCCTGATCGAAAGCGGCATCGGCTGGGTGCCGTTCGTTCTGGAAATGCTCGAACACCAGTTCGACGAATTCCGCACCGTGGAAACGATGGGCCTCCAGCGTCGCCCGCGCGAATATTTCGCGAAGAACTTCTGGGTGTCGTTCTGGTTCGAACAGTTCGCGCCGCAGCACATGCTCGACGAAATCGGCTTCGACCGGGTGATGTTCGAGACCGACTTCCCGCATCCCACCTCGCTTTATCCGGGCGTGCAGGAAAAGCTGGTCGAATCGGTCGGCCACTATGACTACGAAACCCGCAAGCAGATCCTCGAACGCAACGCGGTAGCCTTGTTCAATCTCGATACCTGACCTGCGCGCCGCCCCGGAATGCCAACCCGATCAGGCATTCCGGGGCAGGCCTGCCCGGCGCCCCCTTACACTCCGTCGCCCCCCTGATGACGCCGATCCGGTCAGGATCGCGCGGCTGCGTTGCGCTCGATAACCGCTATTGCAACTCATTCGCAATCCATGTAGCGGCTTATTGCGATAGATTCGCAATAAGGGGAATTCGACATCATGCCCGCTCAACCCATGCCCGGCCTCCTCGCACTCTCGCTGCTGGGCACGATCGGCATTCCCCACACCGCCCATGCCGACGATGCTGCCGATTTCACCCCCACGATCACCGTCACCGCCACGCCCCAGCACCCGGTAGACCTCGCGAAGCTGCCTGCCCGCCCGCTCGACAACCCGCAGTCGATCACTGTGCTCGACAAGTCGCTGCTGCAATCGCAGGGGGCCACTTCGCTGGCGGATGCGCTTCACAACGTCCCCGGCATCACCCTGGGCGCGGCCGAAGGCAGCCAGATCGGCAACAACATCAACCTCAACGGCTTCACCGCCCGCACCGACATCTACCTCGATGGCTTTCGCGATCGCGGCCAGTACTACCGCGACACGTTCGCGCTGGAGAGCGTCGAGGTGCTGATGGGCCCGTCGTCGATGCTGTTCGGCCGTGGCTCCACCGGCGGCGTCATCAACCAGGTGTCCAGCCGCCCCCGCCTGAAGGTGCAGGCCGAAGGCGCCGCCTCGGTCAACAGCAACGGCATGGTCCGCGCCACGCTGGGCGTGAACCAGCCGGTCGGCCCCACCGCCGCGCTGCGCATCGACGCGATGGCGCAGGACGGCGCCCCCGGCACCCGCCGCCAGGCCGACGTGAACGATTTCGGCATCGCGCCGTCCTTCGCGATCGGCATCGGCACGCCCACCCAGCTTACCGTCAACGGCCTTGTCCAGCACAACCGCGACCGGCCCGATTACGGCGTCTCCCCGCTCAACGGCGCCCCCGCCGATGTCGATCGCAACGCGGTCTACGACTACTCCACCGACCGCACGATTCAGGACGTCCGTGCCATCAGCGCCGCGCTCCGCCACGACCTGTCCGCCAACGTCACCCTGCGGAACAAGGTCCAGTACAACGCCGTGGATACCGACGCGATCGAAACCGCGGCGAACACCGTCGGCACCGTCGATGCCACCGGCTTCCACGCGCTGACGTCCTCGGCAACGGTCACGCCCGCCACCGCGCTGCCGCTGTCCGCGCTCGCCGTTCGCCTGCAAAGCCACGACCGGGTGATCCACGACACCTCGCTGTTCAACCAGACCGAACTGGCCGCGAAGTTCGTCACCGCCGGGGTGAAACACGATGTCCTGCTAGGGCTGGAACTGGGCCGCGACACCTATCGCAACCAGAATTACTACCGCAACGGCACCTGCAACGGCGTCGCGCTGAACCCCGCCACCGGCACTTCGGGCTATACCGGCTGCACCACGCTGCTGAACCCGGCTTACACCGCATCGCCCGCCAACGCCGTCGCGAAACCCGGCAACCTCGCTACCGGCCGCGCCGATACCCTGGGCCTTTATGCCGGCGACACGCTGTCGCTGGGCGATCACCTCAAGCTGGTCGGGGGCCTGCGCTACGACCGCTATTCGGCCACCGTCGCCAATTCGGTCAATGCCGCGAACACGCCCGGCAACACCACGCTCGCCACCGCCAGCCAGACGGTCGATTTCACCAGCGTCCGCGCCGGGCTGATCTGGCAACCCACGCCCAACCAGTCGTATTATGTTTCCTACAGCACCTCGTTCAATCCCTCGCTCGAACAGCTTACCTCCACCACCGGCATCACCCGGCCGCTGCCGCCCGAACAGAACCGCGCTTACGAGGCCGGCGGCAAGTGGGAATTCGGCCACGGCCGCTTCAACCTGAACGCCGCCGTGTTCCAGATCACCAAGGACAACGCGCGCTCGCAGAATGCCGACAACACCTACACCGCCGATGGCTCCATCCGCGTGCGTGGCATCCGCCTGGGCGCTGCGGGCAAGCTGATCGACCGCTGGCAGCTCTTCGCGGGCTACACCCACCTCGATGCCCGGATCGTGAAGGGCATCGCCGTCAACACGCAAGGGAAAGTCCCGGTCAACACCCCGCGCGATTCCGCCACGCTATGGACCACGCTCAACCTGGCGAGCGACTGGGAAGTGGGCGGCGGCGCCACCTACATGTCCCGGCGCTTCGCCAACAACACCAACCTCGTCGCCGTGCCCGGATATATTCGCACCGACGCCACGCTGGCCTGGCACCAGCCGCACTTCGACGTGCGCCTCAACCTCTTCAACCTGTTCGACACCCGCTATTACGACGCGCTGATCCAGTCCGACGGCGGCCGCGCCGTTCCCGGCACCGGGCGCACCGCGCTGCTGTCGTTCAACTGGAAGCTGTGACCATGCTGCTGACCATCCCGCAGGTGCTCGATGCCGCACAACGCGCCGAACTGCGCGCCTTGCTCGACGATGCCGGTGATGCCTGGGTCGATGGCCGGGTTACCGCCGGCTATCAGGGCGCCCCGGTCAAGCACAACCAGCAGATCGCCGAAGGCTCCGACGTCGCCGCACAGGCTGGGGCCTTCATCCTCGCGGTGCTGGAATGCCACCCGCTGTTCATCAGCGCCGCGCTGCCGCGCCGGGTCTACCCGCCGATGTTCAACCGCTATGGCCCCGGCATGGCCTTCGGCCGCCATGTCGATGGCTCGATCCGCCTTCACCCGCACACCGGCACGCCGCTGCGCACCGACATATCGGCCACGCTGTTTCTCAACGATCCGCACGAATACGACGGCGGCGCGCTGCAGATCATGGACACCTACGGCCTGCACGAGGTCCGCCTCGCCGCCGGCTACATGGTGCTCTATCCGGCCACCAGCCTGCATCAGGTCACCCCGGTCACGCGCGGCACGCGGCTGGCCAGCTTCTTCTGGATCGAAAGCCTGATCCGCGATGCCGGACAGCGCGGCCTCGTCTATGACCTCGACAGCGCCATCCAGCGCCTCAACCAGACCGGTGCCGACCAGGCCGCGCGCGACACGCTGGTCGGCTGCTACCACAACCTGCTGCGGCAATGGGGCGAGACCTGACTGGCCCGATTGCCGCCTACAGCAACCGGGGATCGACCACCGAACGCACCGGCGCTTCCGGCCCGGACATCTTCGCCATCGCACCGGCCACCCCGGAAATGCCGATCCGCTCACCCAGCCAGCTGGCCACGTCGATGCGGCCATCGGCAATCGCGCGCATCGCCAGGTCCATGTCCTGCGGTTCCTCGCCGCCGGCGAACTGGATGTTCAGCCGCTTGTTCTGCGCGGCAAACACGAACAGCGCCTCTTCCTCCATGCAATACCCGCCCATGACGATACGCCCGTCGAACGGTGCCGAGGCGATGATCCGGCCCAGCATCCCCTTCTGGCCGACGTTCTCGTAGATCAGGTTGACGCGGCGCGCGCCCAGGTCGGGCAGGGGGCCGTAAGGGTCGGTCTCGCGCGGATCGATCGCGATGTCGGCACCCATGCGGATCGCCAGTTCGCGGCGGCCAGGGTGGAAATCGGCCGCGACGATCGGCCCGGCGCCCAGCAGCTTCAGCCCCGCGATCACGCCCAGCCCGATCGCGCCGCAGCCCAGCACCAGCGGCACGTCGCCCGCCTGCGGGTTGCCACGCCGGGCATGTTCCAGCCCCACCGCCAGCGGCTCGATCATCGCCGCCAGATCGTCTTCCATGCTGTCCGGCACTTCCAGCAGCATGTTCTCGTCCAGCAGCATCAGTTCGCCGAACCCGCCGGGGCATTCGTGGCTGAACCCGATCACCTTGTGCGCGCCTTCCGCGCGCATAATCGGCACTGAAGTGACCCGGCGCCCCACCTTCACCCGGCGCTGGCTGCCCGGGCCATAGTCCAGCACTTCGCCGACATATTCGTGTCCCGGCACGAACGGCCGGTCGAAATTCAACTGCGCGTAAGGCCCGCCGAACTGCCGCGACAGGTCGATCACGTTCTGCCCGGCGTGCAGGAAATGCGCCTCGGATGCGCACATGCCACAGCTATGCGTGCGCACCAGCGCCTGGCCCTTGCCGGGGACGGGGTCATCGAATGTGCCGGTCTCGACCTTGCCGTTCTGGATAAAGGCAGCTTTCATCGCGGGTTCGCTTTCGGATTGAGAGTTGTGGTTACGGTCAGGCCTTCAGCACGCCGTAGGACGGATCGCTGCGGTCACGGCGGGCTCGGTCATGCACCATCATCGGCACCACCTCGCGCATCTCGTCCATTTCCATCACGGCGATGCGGTGATCCAGCGCCCAGCGCCCGTCGCGGCGCGACCAGCGATCGACATAGCGGCTGATCACCACCATCTGCATCAGCCGGCCGTCGCGTTCCATCCGCAAGGTCGCGGTGACGTAGGATTCGCTGCCGGCCTTGTCGCCATCCAGCTCGATGATGATGTTGGTCACCTGATGCGAATGCTGCTGCAATCCCGAATGCTGCCGGCAGACATGGTCGATGAAATCGCGCCCGGTGCCCTGGAAATTGTGACCATAATCGGCGGTGCCGCCCTCGTGCCAGATCGAATAGCCCAGTTCGTGGTCCATCCGGTCCATCGACCGGCAATAGCGATAGATCTGATCGGTGATTTCCTGCCGATCGGCAACCTGCTGCAAACTGGCCATCACGCTTTCCCTCCATAAGCCGCCATCATTTCCTCGATCGCCAGAATGCGCGCGCGGCGATCGTCGGGCGAATTCGGCGCATAGCCGGCAACATCGTTCGGCTGGCCCCAGTTGTACAGCGGGCCATGCGGCAATTGCGCCAGCCCGATCCGCGCCACGTCGTCGGGCTGGGCCATGCCTTCGGGGATCGCCGCGCCCTTGCTTTCCAGCAGCTTGCGATGCGCCGGCGTGTCGGTGCGGCCCAGGATCAGGTTCAGCACATCAACGCCCGCATGCCGCAGTTCGGCCCACAGGCCTTCGGCAAAGCACATCACGAACGCCTTCGATCCGGCATAGACCGAAATGCCGTTCAGCCCGCCATAACAGGCACCCGATCCGACCAGCAGAATACCACCCCGGCCGCGCTTCGCCATGCCCGTGGCGAAATGATGCGCCAGCCGCATCGTCGTCAGCACGTTCATCGTCACCAGCCGGTCCCAGTCGGCAATTTCGCCGCCCAGGAACAGCGCCCCGTTGGTGTCCGCCCCGGCATTGGTGATCAGCAAGCCGATCTCCCGGTCACCGGCGGCGGCGATCACCCGCGCGGCGGCATCGTCGGCGGTCAGGTCCACCGATGCGGCAACGCATTCGACACCCTTCGCGCGGATCTCCGCAGCAAGCATCTGCAACGGCCCGTCGCGGCGGGCGATCAGTACGCAGTTGATGCCCTCATCCGCCAGTTGCCGCGCGAACGCCGCGCCGGTGCCTTCCGATGCGCCGGCAATCAGCGCCCACGGGCCGTACTTGCGCCCGAACTCTCCCGCCATCACCCGAACTCCCGATGCAGATGCTGCCCTCACCCTCGCAGGGCGCGCCGTTCGCGGCAGGATTATGCAGAGATCGGATATATCACCACTTCAATATCCGGCATTTTGGTATATCGAAATGAGATAGTAAGGCGTGAAGGGGGCGGCGATGGAAATCCGGCGGTTGAGCTACTTCGTGCGCATTGCCGAAGACGGATCGTTGACCAAGGCCGCCGGCATCCTGCGCGTCGCCCAGTCGGCGCTCAGCCGCCAGATGCGCCTGCTCGAAGAAGAACTGGGTGTGGCCCTGTTCAGCCGCACCGCGCGCGGAATGCGGCTGACCGACGAAGGCGAGTACCTGCAATCGGCGGTTGCCGGCCCGTTGCGCGAGGTGGAACTGGCGCTTCAGAACATCCGCTCGCTGCCGTCGCTGGTCGAAGCCAACTTTGCGATCGGGATGCCGCCGGGGCTGGCCGACATTCTGGCGCGGCCGCTGGCGCTGGGCCTTGCCGAGGCCTTTCCCAACATGGAATTCCGCCTCGTCGAAGGCCCGACCGGTGGCTTGGTCGATTGGCTGAACCGGGGGATGGTGGATTTTGCCCTGCTGGAGGAAACCGCCCGCAACGATCAGATTCAGGAACGCAGCCTGGCGTCGTTGCCGCTGGCGCTGGCCGGCCTGCCCGATGGCCCGCTGCCACGCGGCGCCCCGGTAACGCTGGATAAGGCGCTGAAACTGCCGTTGATCCTGCCATCGCATCACATGGGCATCAGGGGCGCGGTCAACGACGCGCTGGCGCGGCGCGGCGGGAAGGCCAATATCCGCCTTCAGGCCGACGCATCGCGGCTGGCGCGCGAACTGGCGAAGGAAGGCATGGGCTACGCGGTCCTGCCCGAATGCTATTTCCGGCAGGAACTGTCCGAAGGCACGCTGTGCGCCTGGCCGATTGCCGATCCGGCGTTGGCGATTGCCGTCTCGCTCGCCTCGCGCAAGGGGCACCAGACCGCGCGCCGCCAGTTCAGCGTGGTGGAAGATGCCATCGCCCGCATGGCGCACGCGGCCATCGACGCTGTGCCTTGATCTTCCGAGCCACTCGGTGGCAAGTGGCGCGATGAAACCACACACCCGTGCCATGATCGCCGCCACCGCCTTCGCCCTCGTCACCGGCAAGGCCGTCGCCGGGGTGCGCGATCACGCCGGCGGTTGCGACCGGCGCATCGCCGCCGAAGCGCGGGGCAATCGCGTACAGGGTTACGATGGCGATCGCGCTGCCCGGTTCGGCGGCACGCTTCCCGAAGTCCATGACGAGGGCGACCGGGCGTTCGTCGCGTTCGAGGTGTCGGGCAGCAAGGTCACCGGCTTCGATCGCGGCTCCTCCACCCATTTCGAGGCGGTGGTGGCAGACGGGATGGTGCAGGTCTATGATCACGCCGAGCAGGCCTGGTTTGCCTATGACCTGCAGGACGGGCAGGCAGGGCAGGGCTACTACCGCAGCGAAGGCTGATCACGCCCGCCAGGGTTCCGCCGCGCCGGTGATGTCGGCATGGCCTTGCCGGACGATACGCGCGTTGCCGCGCCGCGCTGTCACGCCGATCCGGTCCAGGAATTCGAGGATACGGATTACGTGGTTGCGGCCGATGCCGGTGGCATCGCGAAAATCGGCGGCGGTGAAACCCGCAGGATTGTCGTCCGCCAGCACGGCTGCGCTGGCGGCCAGCGCCGCGACATGGCCACGCAGCATGTAGCGGCTGTCGTCGATTGCCCAGAGATCACCGTTGATCCGCCGCCGATACAGCAACGCCCGCGCCACTGCGTCGCTCAACCGCAACTCGGTCGCCAGTTCGGCGGCGGAAATCGTGCGCGGCACGCCATCCTCGATCCGGGCCAGCAACGCCCGCCATGCCTCGACCTCGGCCTTGCCGAACGCGGCGGCGTGGCCCGGCAGGCGCAACAGCGGACCGGCAAACTCCAGTCTGCCGCCGTCGGCCAGTTCGCGCAGCAGCGCGGTCAGCACCTCGGCGGACACCGCCTGCGGCAACCGGCCGCGTAGTTCGCGCGCGGTCAACCCGCCCTGTTCGGGATAATCGCGATGCCATGCCGCCAGCGTTTGCGTCACCGCGTCCGCCGTCGCGCCAAGCCGCGCGGCAGAGACCAGCTTCGGTGTCGGCCGGCCGATCGCGCGCGCCTCGACAAGCGCCAGCAACGCCGCTTCCTCATCGGCCGGTAGGTTGAAGCTGCGGGCAAATCCCGCCGCATCGGGCTCGTGCCCCGGCACAGCCAGCAGCGCCTTCAGGCTGGCGGCGGCGTCATGCCGTTCCAGCGCCGCCAGAACCGCTTCGCGAGAGCCCTCGCGCTTGCGGCGGGCAGGCGGGAACGGATCAAGAATGCGGCCGCCGCCGATCAGTTCGCGCCCCGAGGCATCGCGCAGCACGAAACGATCACCATTCGCCGCCACGATCGGCCGTTCCGGTAGCAGCGCAGCCATCGCCTCCGCGCCCGGTTGCAATGCGGCTTGCCGGGGTAGCAGCACCCGCGCCGGAACGCTCGCCGTGCCGCTGTGCAGGTGAACCGTCGCACCGTGCCGCAATGGCGCGCCGCGTTGCGCCAGCACGCGGATGCGGGCATCGACGCGCGCCGTTGGTGCGTGCGACGATGCGGGAACCAGCCAGTCGCCGCGATGGACATCGGCGGTTTCAACCCCGGCCAGCCCCACCGCGCAACGCTGGCCCATGCGCGCTTCGGCAACGTCCTGCCCGGCGCTTTGCAGCGACCGCACCCGAACCGGCAGCCCGCGCGGCGACAGCACAAGCTGGTCGCCCAGGGCAATGCGCCCGGCATGGACGGTTCCGGTTACCACAGTGCCCGCCCCGGCCACCGTGAAGCAGCGATCGACCGCCAGACGGAACCGCCCGGACACCGGCCCGGGATCGCCGGCAGCGACCCGCAGCGCTTCGCCCAATGCGGCGATGCCAGCGCCGGTCACGGCCGACACCGGAAACACCGGCGCATCGGCCAGCGTTGTCGGCGCCAGCAGCGCTGCGATTTCGGCCCGCACGGCGGCGATGCGTTCGTCCGGTACCTTGTCGCACTTGGTGAGCGCCACCCAGCCGGTGGCAATCCCCAGCAGGTCCAGGATTTGCACATGCTCCACCGTCTGCGGCATCACCCCGTCGTCCGCCGCAACCACCAGCAGCGCCGCGCCGACCCCGCTGACACCGGCCAGCATGTTGCGCACATAGCGCTCGTGCCCCGGCACATCGACGAACCCGATGGTCCTGCCGCCGGGCGCGGGCCAGTAGGCGAAGCCAAGGTCGATCGAGATGCCGCGCGCCTTTTCCTGCAGCAGGCGGTCGGTCTCCACGCCGGTAAGGGCGCGGACCAGCGCGGTCTTGCCGTGGTCGATATGGCCGGCGGTGGCGATCAGCATGGGCCGCTTCCTAGAATGCGATGACAAAAAGTGGGAACCGGTTTTTGTCGGAAAATCGCATGGCAACACGAATTCCGGCATTGCGGGCAGGGGGGAACCGGGTTTCTTCAGGCGGGGGGCCGCCATCGCCGTGCCGGTGGACGCCGCCGCCGCGACCGCCTAACAGGCGCGTGGAAGAGAGACTCCCCCGGTGGGGGGCCCGGACTTCAAACCCGGAGGGAGGCGCCCGGCGTCTCCGGCAGGTTCGACTCCTGCCTCTTCCGCCGGACCGCGCCGCGCCACGCCGAGGGAGTTGCGATGACGATCGACCTTGCCAAAATCCGTGCCATCGACGTGCATGTCCACGCCGAAGTCTCGTGCCACGATCCCGAGGACCCGGTGATGGGGCAGTTCTTCGATGCCGCCAGCGCCTATTTTAAGGCGCCGCGCCAGCGGCCCAAGCTGCCCGAGATTGCCGAGCTCTATCGCGCCACCAATATCGCCTTCTGCCTGTTCACCGTCGATTGCGAAAGCCACCTCGGAGCAAGGCGCGTCTCGAACTACGAAGTGGCGGAATTCGCCGCACAGAACGCCGACGTGTGCATTCCGTTCGCCTCGATCGATCCGCACAAGGGCAGGCTGGGCGCCCGTGAAGCGCGCGATCTGGTCGAGAATTTCGGCGTGCGCGGGTTCAAGTTCCACCACATCATGCAGGGGCTCGATCCGGCGGACCGCGTCGGCTACCCGATCTACGAGGTGATTGCCGAGCATAAGCTGCCCGCGATCTTCCACACCGGCCATTCGGGCATGGGCACCGGAATGCGCGGCGGCGGCGGGGTGCGGCTGAAATACGGCCAGCCCATGCTGGTCGATGACGTCGCCGTGGACTTCCCCGACATGACGATCATTCTGGCCCACCCAAGCTGGCCCTGGGTGGACGAAAGCCTGTCGATGGCGTTGCACAAGGACAACGTGTTCATCGACCTGTCCGGCTGGAGCCCGAAGTACTTCCAGCCGCAGATCATCCAGTACGCCAACACCCAGTTGCGCCACAAGATGCTGTTCGGCAGCGATTTCCCGCTGATCCATCCGGACAAATGGATCGAAGCCGCCAAGCAGGCCGGTTTCCGCGACGATGTTCTTCCGGCGATCATGAAGGACAATGCGGCGCGGGTGCTGGGCCTGGCGTGAAGCGTTTTTTGCGTGCCGCCCGTCTTTCGCAACCACCGCAGGTCGGTTAGGGATGCGGCGGGACCGGTGCAATCGAGCGCTGGTGCAGGAAGGGATCGGCAGTGACCAACGCGCGTGCGGCGGGCTCGAAACGCAGCCAGGAGGCGGTGGAAACGCGCGAGAACATTCTCGACGTGGCGCTGCGCGAATTTGCCGACAAGGGCCTGGCCGGCGCGCGGATCGACGAGATCGCCGAGAAGACCAATTCCTCGAAGCGGATGATCTACTACTACTTCGGCGGCAAGGACGAGTTGTACCGCGCAGTACTGGAACGCGCCTACGAACGCATCCGCCGGCAGGAGCAGGCGGCGCGGTTCGAAACGCTGGAGCCGGTCGAGGCATTGCGCGCCGTCGTCGGCCACAATTTCGACTACCACTTCGAACATCCCGAGTTCGTGCGGCTGGTCATGAACGAGAACGTTCATCACGGCGAGCATATCGCGCGCGTCGCCGGGCTGAAGGGACGCAACGAATCGGCGGTGGCACAGTTGCAGGCCATCCTGGCAAAGGGCGTCGCCAAGGGCGTGTTCCGGGTTGGTATCGATCCGGTGGACCTGCACACCACGATCTCGGCGCTGTCGTTCTACAACGTTTCCAACCGTCACACTTTCCTGCACAATTTCGGGGTGGACTTCACCGATCCCGCCTATCGCGCCAAGCGGCGTGAGCAGATCGTCGACGTTGTGCTGGGGTGGGTCGCCGCCCGCTGAGCGCCGCGCCCGGCACGCCATTTCGTGACAGTTTGTAACACCACCGCAATCGCGGCTTGCCGACTTGCCGCGCACTATGTACGAACTAGTCCACATAATTGTGGAGAGTGCGATGCGGTATGGGGCCTTGCTGTCGGCAATGGCGCTTCTGGCTGTCGGTGTGGCGGCGCAGGGCGCGGGTACGCGGGTTTTTCCCGTTTCGGACAAGCCGGAGGTGGCCGACCATTACCCCGATCGCGTGACCCATTGGGCCAAGGGCGTCACCGGCCTTGCCGATGTCGTCTACCAGCAGTTGCCCGGCTATCGCCCACAGATCGTCGATATCTATCTGCCCGCCGGCAAGGCGAAACCCCGCCCGCTGGTGCTGTTCGTCCACGGCGGCGGCTGGACCGCCGGGCACACCCGCCATTCGGGCGCGCTGGCAGATTTCCCGGCGGCGCTGGCGGAACTGGCCAGCGAAGGTTTCGTGGTTGCCAGCCTGGAATACCGGCTGGCGGATGAGGCCCGGTTCCCAGCGCAAGTGCAGGACACTCGGGCGGCACTGCGCTTCCTGAAGGGCAATGCGGCAAAATACGGCATCGACCCGGCGCGGGTGGCGATCTGGGGCGGCTCCGCCGGCGGGCATCTCTCGGCGCTGACCGCGCTTTCCTGCGGCGATCGTTCGCTGGATGCCAGGGGCGTGTCGGCCCCGGCCGGCTCGGAATGCGTGCAGGCGGCGGCTATATGGTACGGCGTGTTCGATTTCGCCGCGCTGGCCGCATCGCGCCCCGCCGGCAGCGATCCCGCCGGCGCGCGCCTGCTGGGCTGCAACCCGTGCACGGTGGCGGATTACGCCCCCGCCAGCCCGGTCAGCTATATCGACGCCAAGGACCCGCCGTTCCTGCTGATCCACGGCGTGGACGACAAGACCGTGCCGGTCGCCCAGTCGCACCTGGCCGAGGACCGGCTGCGCGCCGCAGGTGTGCCGGTAACCGCGGAATACATTCCCGGCGTCGATCACTCGTTCATCGGCAGGACCCCGGCGGAGACCCGCCAGGCAACGCTGAAGGCGATGAACCTGACTTACGATTTCTTCCACAAGATGCTCGATGGAGGCGCCAGGTGAAGGCCATGCTCAAGACATTCGCCGCCGCGCTGGCATTGCTGTCCGCACCGGCTTTGGCCGATCCCGTGCGCGTCGATGGCGGCCTGATCGACGGCAAGGACCTGGGCGGCGGCGTGCAGGGCTGGTTCGGGGTGCCGTTCGCGGCGCCGCCGGTGCGCGACCTGCGCTGGCGCGCACCACAGCCGGTGGCGGCGTGGGACGGGGTCTATCACGCCGACCG
>JAGWVC010000140.1 GCA_018971065.1 Sphingomonadales bacterium
GCACCTTCGTTGGCAGCAGCGGCTCGATCACCGTCCACTCGAAATCCGTCAGATCAAAACGTGCCATCTCCAGCTCCTGTCGCGGGAAGGCACTGAATCAAATCTCAAGCACTTTGGGAATCCCATTTATGGGTATGCATCCTAGGCGAAAACCGGTTCCCACTTTTCGCACGATGCTCTAGCGATGCCCGATGATGTCTGATCCCGAGCCTCGTCGCCCGTGGTTTCGTCTGGTGGCGCGCACGAAGCGGCACACCTATTACCGCGCCGTCAGTAATGTGCCGGGGATGCTGCTGTTCGCGCTGATTGTCGTGCTGGGCGCGGCGGCGCTGGTGGCGGCGGTGCGGGATTATCGGCACCTGCACATGCTGGTGCGCGAGGATCGCATCCTTGGCGGGATCGGGCTGTTCCTGATCGTGCTGGGGATTTGGCAGGGGGTGAAGCTGGCCCGTCGATAGACCGGCGCGGCGCTCTTCCCCTTCGCGGAACTTTGCCCTATCCGCGCGGCCATGCCCGGAACCGCGATCATAAGTTTGGCCGATCTTGCCGCGCCGGCGCGCTGCGAACGGCTGGTGCTGAAGGTCGGCTCGGCGCTGCTGGTCGATGCCGGTGGGGCGCGGCGGGCGTGGCTGGCGGCGCTGGTGGCGGAGATCGCGGCGGCGCGGGGCCGGGGTCAGCAGGTGATCGTGGTGTCTTCGGGCGCAATCGCGCTGGGCGCGCGCAAGCTGGGGCTGGAAAAGGGCGGGCGCGGGTCGCTGGTCGATGCCCAGGCGGCGGCGGCGGTGGGGCAGATCGCGCTGAGCGGGCTGTGGGCGGAGCTGCTGGAGGCGCATGGGCTGACCGCCGCGCAACTGCTGCTGACGCTGGAGGACCTGGAGGATCGGCGCCGCTATCTGAATGCCACGGCGACGCTGGGGCGGCTGCTGGACGCGGGCGCGGTGCCAGTGATCAACGAGAACGATTCGGTGGCGACCGAGGAAATCCGCTTTGGCGACAATGACCGGCTGGCGGCGCGGGTGGCGCAGGCGGCGCGGGCGGGGGCGGTGGTGCTGCTGTCCGACGTCGATGGGCTGTATGACCGGCATCCGGGCGAGCCGGGGGCGAAGCGGCTGGGTGTGGTGAAGGCGATCACGCCCGATATTCGCGCGATGGCCAGCCCGGTCAGCGGCTCGGGCATGGGCAGTGGCGGGATGATCTCGAAATTGCAGGCGGCGGATATTGCGCAGATGGCGGGAATCGCGCTGGCGATCGGCAACGGCCACGTCGATGCGCCGCTGGCGCGGATCGCGGCGGGCGAGGGCACGCTGTTCCTGGCGCGGCGGCGGGCGGCGGCGCGCAAGGCCTGGCTGGGCGGGCGGCTGCGGCTGAAGGGCGAAGTGGTGGTGGATGCCGGGGCGGCGGCGGCGCTGGGCAAGGGCAGCAGCCTGCTGGCGCGCGGGATCACCGGCGTTTCGGGCGAGTTCCAGCGCGGTGATGCCGTGGCGATCCGCGATGCCGAAGGGCTTACGCTGGCGCACGGGCTGATCGAATATGACGCCGGCGAATGCGTGCGACTGGTTGGCAGGCATTCCAGCGAACATGCGGAAATTCTGGGCTATTCGCCGCGATCCGCTATCGTTCATCGCGACCAGCTCGTCCTGTTGTGAGCATCCGCTATCGCCAGATCGCCCTGACCGGGGCGACCGGATTCGTCGGCCAGATGGTGCTGGACGTGGCCGCGATGCAGGGCATTGCCGTGCGCGCGCTGACGCGGCGGCCGCAGGCGCCGCGTCCGGGCGTGGAATGGGTGAACGGCGATCTTTCCGATCCGGTGGCGCTGGCGCGGCTGATGGACGGCGCCGAGGCGGTGATCCATGTGGCCGGGGTGGTGAACACGCCCGATCCGGCGGTGTTCGAGAGCGGCAACGTCGCGGGGACGCTGGCGGTGATCGAGGCGGCGAAGGCGGCGGGGATCGCGCGGCTGGTGCATGTCTCGTCGCTGTCGGCGCGCGAGCCGGGGCTGTCGCTCTATGGCGCTTCGAAGGCGCGGGCCGAGAAGCTGGTCTCGGCATCGGGGCTGGACTGGACGATGGTGCGGCCGCCGGCGGTCTATGGCCCACGCGATGGCGACATGGTGGACCTGTTCCGCGCCGCGGCGAAGTGGGGCGTGGTGCCGGTGCCGGCGCAGGGGCGCACCTCGATGATCCATGCCGAGGATCTGGCGCGGCTGCTGATCGCGCTGCTGCCGGGCAGCGAAGCGGTGTCGTTCCATACCTTCGAGCCGGATGACGGCAAGCCTTATGCCTGGAGCCATGTGGACATGGCGCGGGCGATTGGCGCGGCGGTGGGCAAGCGGGTGCGCATATTGCGACTGACCGAGGCGTGGATGGCGCGCGCGGCCAAGCTGGACATGAAGTTCCGCAAGGACAACGCGAAGCTGACGCTGGACCGGGTGGGGTACATGATGCACCCGGACTGGGTGGTGTCGAAGGCGGCGCGGGTGCCGGCCGAGGTGTGGGAGCCGCGCATTTCGACGCGGGCCGGGCTGAAGGCGACGGCGGACTGGTATCGCGCCGAGGGGTGGTTGTGAATTCGCAATGGCGAACGAATATTCCCCACTTCACAACGACGCCTGATCGCGTCCATACTCTCCCCAACAGTCATCCGGAGAGACGTCATGCCGCAAGCCGTTGCCGAAGCCGAACCGCGTGCCACCCGTGCGGTGCGGGGCACATTGCACCGGTTCCTGCCGTTGCCGGTGATGCGGCAGCACGCGCAGTGGTTTGCGGCGGGGCCGGTGACGTTTGCGCTGGAGTTGCGGGTGCTGGACGACGGCAACGGCAATCCCGGCGAGCGCAGCATCTCGATCCATGTGTTCACGGCCGATCGGTCGCGGGAGTGCGTGCGGTTCGACTGTTTCGATGCGTTTCCGCATTACCACTATGTGCTGAATGACACCGCCGAGAACATCGTCTGGGGCTATGACCCGGAGGCGAACGGGCCGATGGTGGACTGGTCGTTCCGGTCGATCCGCGAGCGGTTGCCGGCGTTCCTGCGCCAGGCGCGCGAGCCGGAACTGGCCGGGGCGGTGGAGCGGGAGGGGCTGGATCATGCGGCGATCGATGCCTTGCGCGCGGCGATCGATAGCTGGGAGCCGAGCCTGCCGAGCGCGGACGCGACGGCCGAGGCGAAGGACTGGTATGTGCGGTGGAAGGCCGAGCATCCGCAGTTTAACACGGCGGCGGGGCAGCGGTTCTTGTAGGGGGGGAGTGGCCGCCAGGCTAGTTGGGCAGTGCGGCGCGCAAGGCGGCATCCATGCGGGCTTGCCATCCCGGCCCGGTGGCACGCCAGCCGTCGAGCACGTCGCGGGAAAGGCGCAGGGTGGTGCTGATCTTGGTAGGGGCTTTCTGCGGTCCGCGTGTGCGTCGGATCGATTCTGCCAAAGCCGGAAACACCTCCGCGAATGGGGCGGCCGAGCCAAGTTCCGCGATTGTTGCCGGGCGCTCGATCTCGGGATCGGGGCCGATCAACGTGCCGCTGGCGTCATCCACCCACCAACCATCGGCGTCCTGGTGAATGCCGCCTCTGGCGATCAGGGCCGCCATTTCGTCACGATAAACGGACCAGCGGCGCTCCATCTCGGCCAGATCGGCCGCGCTATCGCCCAGGTCACGGGTGATGAAGGCGGGCCAGTTGCCGGGGGCGGGATTTTCAGCCATCGATCAGTCTCCTTTCGCGTGCGCTGGCCGGGCGCATCGAAATTACCGACAGGCCTTCGCTGCCGAGCGCCGCGAAGATCACGGCGATGGTGCCATCAGCCAGTCGGCCAATGGCCTTGGCGCGCCCGTTACGAGCCGCCACGACATGCGACGCGAGGAAGAATGCCTCATCCAGAGTCGCAAAATCCAGACCATGTTTGGCAAGGTTGGAAATGCGCTTTGGCTCATCCCATACGATGGCGAAGGCTTTTTGTAGGGGCAATTCGAATTCTCGTCAAACAGATTGTAGTTGCAAAATGGCTGGAGCCGCTATTTCCTTTTGCATCAATGCTGTAATATCAATACCTTGATATTGAAAGATCCTACTTCACCACCACGCCGCCCTTGATGACGTGGGCGACGTGTTCGAGGGTGGTGATGTCAGCCAGCGGATCGCTGCCGACCGCGATCATGTCGGCGTAGTGGCCGGGGGTGAGCGAGCCGACGTCGGCTTGCCAGCCCAGCATTTCGGCTGACGTCAACGTGGCGGCGCGGATCGCTTGCAGCGGGGTCATGCCCCATTGCACCATGTACCTGAACTGGCGCGCGTTGAGGCCGTGGGGGTAGATGCCGGCGTCGGTGCCGAAGGTGAGCTTTACCCCTGCCTTCACCGCCTTCCGGAAACCTTCGCGCTGGGCGAGGGTGGTTTCGGTGTTCTTGCGCATGTAGTCTTCGGGGTAGTGGTCGCGCTTGCCGATCTCGTCGGTCCAGTCGCCGTTGAAGATGTCCATGTCAAGGTAGGTGCCGTGGGCCCTGGCCAGCGCGATGCCTTCGTCGTCGATCAGGCTGGCGTGTTCGATGCCGCGCACGCCGGCGCGGATGGCGGCCTTGATGCCGGCGGCGCCGTGGGCGTGGGCGGTGACCCAGGAATGGCGCACGTTGGCGGCATCGACCGCGGCGCGCATCTCGTCCTCGGTCAGTTCCTGCTGGCCCGCCTCGCTGCCGATGGCGAACACCGCGCCGGTGGCGAGCAGCTTGATCGAATCGGCGCCGTGCTGGAACAGATAGTTCACCCGCTGGGTGACGTCGGCCGGGCTGGCGGCGACGCCGACGCGCATGTCGTCGGGCAGGCGCACGTCGGGCGACAGGCCGGTGACTTCGCCGCCGCCGCCGGGCACGGTTATGTAGGCCCCGACTGCGGCCATGCGCGGGCCGATCACATCACCGCGATTGATCGCGTTGCGCAGTTCGACATCGGCGAAGGCGCGATAGCAGCCGACATCGTGGACGCTGGTGAACCCCGCCATCAGCGTGGTGCGGGCGTTGCGCGCGCCGAGGTAGGCGACTTCCATCGCCGAATGGAGCAGCGGTTCGGCGGGGTTGTTGGTCTGATCGACGTCGGCCAGGTGGACGTGCATGTCGATCAGGCCGGGCAGGACGGTGAAGGCGGACCAGTCGATGACGGTGGCGGCGGCGGGAATGGCGCCGGGCGCGTCCGGCGTGATGGCGGCGACGCGGCCATCGACCACGCGCAGCACGCGGGCGGGGAGGGTGGTGCCGGCTTCGACGTCGAGCAAGTGCCCGGCGCGGACATAGACGGTATCGCCGGGGGTGGCTTCGGCGGGCGCGGTGGTCGCGGCGAGCAAGGCTGCCGCCAGTGCGGTAAGTGATTTCATCGTGCGTCCCTGTTCCTGCTCGGGCGCGATCATTGTCCGCCGGCGCGGCGAAGTCGAGGCCCGGCTTGCCCTGTGCCCCGATTGGCGGCTAACCCGGCGGGGAAGGGGACCCTGACATGGCCATCGACGAATCCCGCACGTTCAAGCCCATCGCCATCGCGCTGCTGACCGTATCGGACACGCGCGGGCCGGATGAGGATACATCGGGCGACATCCTGGCCGACCGCATCCGCGCCAAGGGGCACCGGCTGGTGGCGCGGGCGATCGACAAGGATGACGTGCCCACCATCGTCACGCGGCTGAACAACTGGATCGACGATCAGGCGATCGACTGCGTGATCATCACCGGCGGCACCGGCCTGACCGGGCGCGACGTGACGCCCGAGGCGCTGGAGCGGGTGAAGGAGAAGGATATTCCCGGCTTTGGCGAGCTGTTCCGCTGGGTGAGCTACAAGACCATCGGCACCAGCACGATCCAGTCGCGGGCGTGCGCGGTGTTGAGCCGGGGGACGTATATTTTCGCGCTGCCCGGATCGAACGGGGCGGTGAAGGACGGCTGGGACATGATCCTGGACGAGCAGTTGGACAGCCGCAACCGACCCTGCAACTTCGTGGAGCTGATGCCGCGCCTGCGCGAGGTCTGATCAGCGTTCCTCGAACCGCCGTGCGAAGCCGGCGGCGCGGGCGGCAAGCTGGGCGGCGCGGCCGTCGCTGTCGATCATGGCGACGCCTTCGGGCAGTTCGCGGGGCAGGTCGTCGAACGCGACTTCGCGGACGGTGAGCCAGGGTTCGGGGTTTTCGGCATCGCGGCGGAACGCCTGCCAGCGCTGGCCGAAGATGCAGCGGCGCAAGCCACCGGTATCGAGCCAGTTGTGCACGCCGGGATCGCGGTGAGCGATGACATAGGTGAAATCGCCGTCGGCATCGGCGCGCATCTGGTCCATGTTCAGCGTGCTGGTGCGCGCCCAGTAGGCGATGGACATGTGATAGCAGTCGGTCAGCGTCAGGTTGCGGAAGGTGGCGCCGGCGGCGTTGCCGCGCACGATCAGCGCGCGATTGTCGGCAAGCTCGATGTTGCCCTTCGTGCCGGACTGGGTGGGCATTCCGCCGAACGCGGCCGAGGACATCGGCGGGCGGATCTGGTTGGGCGGCTGGCCGGCGCCGGACTGGGTGCAGTAATACGTGTAGTAGACGTTATCGAGGGCGATGCGGGCGGCTTTGGC
Organism: Sphingomonadales bacterium; assembly: GCA_018971065.1. Next base: position 6,577 of record JAGWVC010000140.1, read on the forward strand.
GGCCAGCGCGTCGTCGGTGGCGGGATCGGCATCGGGGTTCAGGCGGGTGACGGCGAGGGCGTTGGCGCTTTGGGTTTGCCAATCGCCCAGCGCGTCGCGGATCATCAGGAAATCGGCGCCGGGTTTCGTCTGGATATGATTGCGGCGGCCTTCCGCCGGGCTTGAATCGATGGTGAGGGTGAACGCACCGTCGGCCGCGATGTCCATGTCGAGGCTGTCGAGCAGGCTTTGCGTGACCGGCGAGGCGGTGTTGTCGGCCATCAGCGACCAGTTGACGGTGGGATGCCGGGCGCATGTGGCGCGCCCTTCGATGACGTATTGCCCGCCGTGGGCGATGGGCACGGTGCGGTAGATGAAATCCGGGCTGTCGCCGCCCCAGCGCGAGCCGGGGACATCGCGGCCGAACCAGTGGTGCTGCGGCGCCATGAAGCGCGCGACTTCGGGGTGATTGGCATCGCCGTTGGCGGCGCGGAAGGCGTGGTGGAACATGTATTCGTCGATCATGTTCGCGAAACGGTCGGCCTGATCGCGGTTGGGCCAGCCGGCCACCTGCTGCCACAGCATGGTGACGATGCCGCGCACGCGCTGCAGGTCGGGCCGGGCGAGCAGGCGCAGGGCGCGGTCCTCGATGGCGATCTGCGCGGGGGTGGCGAGGGGGTTGGGCATTGCGTGCTCCTCAATCGAGGCCGAAGCGGCGGGCATAAGGCGCGAACAGGTCTTCCACCCAGGCGCGGTCCAGCCCGAACGCCTCGTAGGAATAAGGGTAGCGGCCGAAGCGGTCGCTGGCGTTCTCGGGGTCGGCCAGCCAGTTCGCGACGCGGGTGGCGAACGCGGGGGTGAAGTCACGGCCCTGTGCGGCGCACACCTTGCGCACCGCGCTGGCGGGATCGGCGGCGATGTCGCGGAACGAGAGGTGCAGCACGCGCGGATCGTCGAGCAGGTCGCTGGCCAGCAGGTTGTCGAACGCGGTGCGCATCGCCTCGACATGGCCGCGTGCCTGCGCGCTCCAGTCCTGCGGGCGGGCGGTGATCGAATCGTAAGTGGCGGCGCGGATGGCGACGTTGGAGGCCCAGATCT
>JAGWVC010000040.1 GCA_018971065.1 Sphingomonadales bacterium
GAGCGCGACGAGATCACCTTTGCCTCGATCCCGCACTGGCGGATCGCGCGCGAGGGGCTGGAGGTGCGGATGGGGATGGACCGCATCGTCCTGATCAACGACTTCGGGGCGATGGGCCATGCCGTGGCACGCAGTAGCCCCGAGCATTTCCGCCATCTGGCCGGGCCGGACGTGGACCTGCCGGCGCGCGGCACGCTGAGCGTGGTGGGGCCGGGCACCGGCCTTGGCGTGGCGCATGTGTGGCGCGATGGCGCGGGGTTCTATCACGTGCAATCGACCGAGGGCGGGCATGTCGATTTCGCGCCGATCGATGCGGTGGACGATGCCATTCTGGCGCGGCTGCGGGCGCGACACCGGCGGGTTTCGGTGGAGCGGGTGGTGGCCGGGCCGGCGATCGTCGATATTTACGAGACGCTGGCCGGGCTGGAAGGCCGGGCGATCGTGCCGATGAAGGACAGCGCGGTGTGGACGCTGGCCGAGGCTGGTGAGGATGCGTTGGCGGTGGCGGCGGCGGAGCGGTTCTGCCTGTCGCTGGGCAGCGCGGCGGGCGATTATGCGCTGGCGCAGGGCGCGGCGGGCGTGGTGATCGCCGGCGGGGTGGCGCAGCGCCAGGCCGACCGGCTGTGCCGTTCCGCGTTCGCGCAGCGGTTTACCGCCAAGGGCCGGTTCGAGACGCTGATGGCGACGATTCCGGTGAAACTGATAACCCATCCGCAACCGGGCCTGCTGGGCGCGGCGGCGGCGTTTGTGAAGGAATGTGCATGAATTCGGTCGAGGCCCTGATGCGCAAGGCGCCGGTGATTCCGGTGCTGGTGATCGACGACGTGGCCCATGCCGTGCCGATTGCGCAGGCGTTGGTGGCGGGCGGCCTGCCGGTGCTGGAAGTGACGCTGCGCACGGCTTGCGCGATCGACGTGATCAAGGAAATGAAAACCGTGCCCGGTGCGATCGTGGGGGCGGGGACGGTGCTGAACCCGGGCGATCTGGATCGTGCGCTGGATGCGGGGAGCGAGTTCATCGTCTCGCCCGGGCTGACGCCGGCGCTGGGCAAGGCGGCGGTGGCCGCAGGGGTGCCGTTCCTGCCGGGCACGGCGAATGCTTCGGACATCATGCTGGGGCTGGATCTGGGGCTGACGCGGTTCAAGTTCTTCCCGGCGGAGGCCTCCGGCGGGGTGGCGGCACTGAAGGCGATTGCGGCGCCGTTCGGGATGGCGAAGTTCTGCCCGACCGGCGGCATCACCCAGGCGACCGCGCCGAACTGGCTGGGGCTGGACGCGGTGCTGTGCGTGGGCGGATCGTGGCTGGTAGGCAAGGGCGTGCCCGACGTTGCCGGAATCGAGGCGGCGGCGCGCAGCGCGGCGGCATTGACCGGCTGACGGCAGCGTCCGGGAGGGGGAGCCGGAAAGCGACGGAAATTTCAGGAGAATCCCGGATGAGCGAACTGCACGAACTCGATGCCCGGCTTCAGACCCTGCACGAGCGCACGATCGAGACACCGCTGTTCAACCCGGTTTTCCAGTTGAGCCTGGAATTGTCGCGCCGGATCGAGAGCGGGGCGCTGACTCTGGACGGCGTCGAGGCGCTGGTGGCCGAGTTGGAGTGCGACGGCTTGCAGACACGGGCAGCGCGGCTGCTGCGGCTGGTGTCGCCGGTCGATCCGCACGAGAACCTGGGCCGGGTGAAGGCATTGGCCGAAGCCAGCGACTTTGCCGCGTTCGCGGCGCGGTGGGCGCGGCCGGTGGCGCATGTGGTGTTCACCGCGCATCCGACGTTCCTGCTAAGCAAGGCGCAGGGACAGGCGGTGGCCGATGCGGCGTCGGCCGGGGATACCAGCGCCGAGGCGGTCTGCGTGGTTGGGCCGCAACGCGATACGATCACGCTGGATTTCGAGCATGATGCGGCGATGGCGGCGATGCGGCGCGGGCAGGACGCGCGCGACCGGATCAACGCGCTGTTGCTGGGGCTGGCACGGCAGCGCTGGCCCGACCGTTGGCAGGCGCTGAAGCCGCTGCCGGTGCGGTTTGCCAGTTGGGTCGGCTATGACATGGACGGCCGGACCGACATCGGCTGGCAGACCTGCCTGCGCTATCGGCTGGCGGAGAAGGCCGAGCGGCTGGGCCTGTATGCGGCGCAGTTGAGCGAGGCGGCGCCGGATGTGGCGGCGCGGCTGACGGCGGCGGGTGGCTATGCGGCGGGCATGGCGGCGCGGTTCGGCGGCGACATTGGCGATCCGGCGGTGCTGTCGGCGCTGGCCAACGAATTCAGCGCCGATCATCCCGACAAGCTGGTGAGTTTGGCGCCGGTGATTGCGGAACTGGAGGCGCTGGCCGCAAAGGCCGATGGCGACGTGGCCGAAGCGCTGCTGACCGTGGCGGCGGCGATGCGGGCGGACGGGCTGGGCATGGGCTGGATTCACTTCCGCGTGAACAATTCGCAGCTTCAGAACGCGATCCGGCGGCGGGTCGATCCCGAGGGCACGCTGGATCTGGCCAGCCAGGCCGCGCTGGTGACGATGCGCGAACTGGTGACGAAGGCGAAACCGCTGCGTTCGAACCTGGCGGCGCTGGCGATCGAGAATTCGACCGCGGTGCGGCAGTTCCTGATCATGGCGCAGATCCTGCATCATGTGGACGCCGACGCGCCGATCCGGATGCTGGTGGCCGAGTGCGAGCAGCCCTCGACGGTGCTGGCGGCGCTCTATTTCGCCAAGCTGTTCGGCGTGGCCGACAAGGTGGACGTTTCGCCGCTGTTCGAGACCGAGACCGCGCTGGAGCATGGCGGGCGGTTTCTGGAGGCGCTGCTGGCCGAGCCGGAATACCGCGAATACGCGCGGGTGCGCGGGCGGGTTGCGATCCAGACCGGGTTTTCCGATGCCGGGCGGTTCGTCGGCCAGATTCCGGCGGCGCTGGCGATCGAGCGGTTACAGGGACGGCTGGCCGAAGTGATGGCCGAGCACAAGCTGACCGACGTGGCGGCGCTGATCTTCAACACCCACGGCGAGAGCATGGGGCGCGGGGCGCATCCGATCGGCATGGCGGACCGACTGTCGTGGCCGCTTTCGGCCTGGGCGCGGCGGCGGTTCATGCGGGCGGGGATTCGGCTGGAGCCGGAAGTGTCGTTCCAGGGCGGCGACGGCTACCTGTTCTTCGGCACCGGGGAACTGGCGCTGGCGACGCTGAGCCGGTTCGTCGAATTGTCGCCGGCCGAGACCGATCCTTATGCGCCGACCGATCCGTTCTATCGGCGGACCGACCTGAGCCTCGACTTCTATCGCGCGATCCGGCGGGTGCAGCAGCAGCATCTGGCCAGCACGACATATGCGCGGGCGGTGACGGCGTTCGGGCTGGGGCTGCTGAACGACACCGGCAGCCGCAAATCGCGGCGGCAATCCGACATATCCGCCGACCGGACGATGAACCTGCGGCAGATCCGCGCGATTCCGCATAACGCGATCCTGCAGCAACTGGGCTATCCGGTGAACGTGATCGCCGGGTTCGGCACGGCGGCGGACGGCAATGTCGAGGAGATCGGCGCGCTGCTGGCGGCCAGCGCGCGCGGGCGGCAGATGGTGCGGCTGGTGCGCGCGGCGAACGCGCTGGCCTCGATCAAGACCGTGACCGCGTTCGGCGAGCTGTTCAATTCGGCCTACTGGGCCAGCCGGCCCTATCGCGGGGATGAGGGCGCGATTTCGGGCGCGTGCCTGGCGCTGGCCGAATACCTGACCAATGACGATCGCAGCGAGGTGTTCCGCACCCTGGCGACGCAATTGCGGGTCGATTCGCTGAAGCTGCACCGGCTGCTGCGCGAAATTCCCGACGAGACGCCACTGCCCGGGCGCGAGGCGCACCGGCGGCGGCTGGGGGTGTTGCAGGCGCTGCGGCTGGCATTGTTCCAGCACATGTTCCTGCGCGCGGTGTCGGTGCCGCAGTTCAGCCGGGCCAACGACATCAGCCGTGAGGACGTGCTGGAGATGGTGTTCACGCTGCGCATCGACGACGCGCTGACGCAGTTGCGGCGGGCGTTTCCGACGCATTTCCCCAAGCTGTCCGACTTCAGCGTGGACGCAGCCACCGATTACCCCGACGAGGGCGCAACCAGTTACGACGCGATCCGGCTGGGGACGATCGAACCGATCGAGCGGGCCTATGGGCTGGCGCTGCGGATCGGCACGGCCATCGCGGGAGAGTTCGGCGCGCACGGGTGAACCGTCCCGGGTTGGCACGGCGCCGAATCGGCTGCGACTCCCCGGAAACCTTCGGCTATGTTAACCATATCTGGTAACGAATGGGCCGCTTGCGGGAAGCCGGCCCGCTGAAGGTACGGGTTTGCGATGCGCTATACAACGGGTGAAGTGACCGGACTGGTGGCCGCGACGATGGCGATAGCGTCCATCGGCGTGGGCATGAACCTGGCCGACAACGGCCCGCACCTGCGCGAGCCAGCCGGGGTTTCGCGCGCCGGGGACGTGGCGCCGCCGCCGGGGCTGGCCGCCGCCGATGCCGGCGCCGACTATGCCCGGCCCGCCCCACCCCCGTCGCCCGCACCCAGCCCGCTGGTGATCCGCCGGGTGCTGCCGATTGCGGGGGCAATCCGCTATGGCGAATGGCACTGGGACGAGAGCGGCGCGCCCGCCAGCGGCCCGCTGGTGATCACCGTCGATCTGGAGGCGCGGGTGCTCTCGGCGTTTCGCGACGGCTACGAGATCGGCACCGCCGCGGTGCTGCTGGGCACGCAGGAAAAGCCGACGCCGCTGGGCGTGTTCCCGATCAGCCAGAAGGACGCGCGCCACCAGTCGAACCTGTACGACGCGCCGATGCCCTACATGATGCGGCTGACCAACGACGGCGTGACCATCCATGCCACCACCGTGCAGAACGGCTATGCCAGCCACGGCTGCATCGGCGTGCCGCTGGCCTTCGCGAAGAAGCTGTTCGGCACCGCGAAGCTGGGGGACAAGGTCTATATCACCCGTGGCAAGCGCGTGGGCGTCGGGGATGATTTGACCTGAGGGCAATGCCCCTCAGGGTGTGCGGGGATTTGGCTCAGGCCGGAGCGAGAATGGCTGGCCAGCGCGACCCGGAGCGCAGCGGCCTTAATGGCCGTGAGCACCGGAAGCGCGATGGACGGCCGTTCGCAGCCCGGCATGGGGCAAATAGGCGCGCACCCTAGCGTTTGCGGACGAATTCGGCGCGTAGCACCAGGCCCTTGATGCCGTCGAAACGGCAGTCGATCTCCTGCGCATCGCCGGTCAGGCGGATTGACTTGATGAGGGTGCCGCGCTTCAGGGTCTGGCCGGCGCCTTTCACGTCGAGGTCCTTGATCAGCGTGACCTGATCGCCATCGGCCAGCAGGTTGCCGACCGAATCGCGCACTTCGACCGTATCAGCGGCAGCGCGCTTGGCGGCGAGTTCCGAGGCCGGCAGCCATTCGCCACTGTCTTCGTCGTATACGTAGTCGTCGTCGCTCACGGATTACACCCCAGATTCAGTTGTGTGGATTTCGATTTGACGATCCGCACTGCACCGCGCGGGGTGCCGGGCGCAAGCTCGGCGTGAATATCATCAAGGTCGGGCTTGCCGTCGCTGTGGAACTTCATGACGAAGGCACGCTCGCCCAGCACCATCGATTCGTCGAGCGGCTTGCAGCCCGTGGATTTCGTGGCGCGCACGCCGGCCAGCATCCCGTCGGCATCGTAGAGCAGATCGTAGCCGAAGTCGCGCTGGATGTCGGTGACGTCCTTGATGCCGGGGCATTCGGCCCGGATCGCGGCGCAGACCTCGCTGGTTTCAGGCTCGGCATCCGGGGCGACGTGCCAGCGGGGGACCGGGCTGAATTCGAACGGCGGCGCATCGGCCGCCACCGCGCCGGTGCCCAGCAGCAGCGCCAGACCCGTCATCACCGCCTTGCGCATCGCCCGCCTCCTGTTCGGCAACCGGCATCGGCGTGCAGGATCGCACGCGCATTGACCGGCCGCAATCCACAGGATTGCCGACAGCGTGTCCACAGGCTGTGAACAGGCCCGTGCGATCAGCTTTCCAGTTGGCGCAGCAGGCTGCGCACATCGCCATCCATGTCGGCATCGCGGGCGCGCAGGTCCTCGATCAGGCGGACGGCGTGGATGACCGTGGAATGGTCGCGGCCGCCGAACTTGCGGCCGATTTCGGGATAGCTGCGCGGGGTCAGCACTTTGGCCAGGTACATCGCCACCTGGCGCGGGCGGACGACGGCGCGGGCACGGCGCTTGCTGGCCATCTCGGTGCGATCGACCCGGTAGAACTGGCAGACGGTGCGCTGGATTTCGTCGATGGTGATGCGCTTGCGGTTGGCCGAGAGGATGTCGGTCAGTTGCTCCTCGGCAAGCTGGAGCGAGACCGCCTGGCCGGTGAGCTGGGCATAGGCGATCAGCTTGTTGAGGCCGCCGACGAGTTCGCGGACGTTGCGGTTGATGGTGCGCGCGAGGAATTCGATGACGTCGCCGGGCACTTCGGTGGGCGAGGAGAAACGCTGCAGGCGGTGCTCGAGGATCGACCGGCGCAGTTCGATGTCGGCGGGGGCGATGTCCGCCACCAGCCCCATCGACAGGCGCGACAACAATCGTTGTTCGACGCCATCGAGCGCCTGCGGGGCGCGATCGGCCGCGAACACCAGTCGCTTGCCCTCGGCCAGCAGGGCATCGATCGTGTAGAGCAGCTCTTCCTGCGCGGAAGCCTTGCCGATGATGAATTGGATGTCATCGACCAGCAGCAGGTCGAAGCCGCGCAGGCGCGACTTGAACTCGATCATCTGGTTCTGGCGCAGCGCCTGGACGAATTCGACCATGAAGCGTTCGGCCGAGCAGTAGAAGATCCGCGCGCGCGGGTGGTTGACGAGGAAAGCGTGGCCGACCGCGTGCAGCAGGTGAGTCTTGCCCTGGCCGGTTGCGGCCTTGAGGTAGAGCGGCGAGAATTGCGGCGATTCCACCGCCGCCATGCGCTGCGCGGCGTTGCAGGCCAGCACGTTGGCGGCACCGGTAACGAACGTGGTGAACGTGAGCGAGGGGTCCAGCCCGATCGATCCCATGCCCAGCGAATCATTGATGCCGCCATCGTTGCCGGCGACGCTGCCCGCCGCGCCGGTGAGGCCCATCGCGCGGCCGTCGGTGGCGGGATCGTTGGCGGGACGGCGCGCGCTGCCGCCCTGGCCCAGACGCAGTTCGGGCAACTGGCGACGGCCCGGGTGAACCGAGATGCGGACGTGCTTCACTTCCGAACGGGCGATCTTCCACGCCAGCGACAGGCGATCGGAGAAACGGTCGGACACCCAGTTGGCCGAGAATTCGGTGGGCAGGAACAGGTCGAGTGTGCCGGTCTCCTTGCAGAAGCGGCCGAGCTGGATCGGGCGAATCCACTGTGCGTAGAGCTGTTGGCCCAGATCCTTGCGCAGGCCCTGGGAGATGTCCGCCCAGTCCGCCGCGAGGTCCAGCGCCTCCTTGTCTTCCGCATCACGCGCCATTTCCACTTTGCCCTTCATCACCCAACCTTCGCCCACTTGGCCCCGGCCCGCTTGCCGCCGGAGATCATGCCCGTCACTCAACCGCGCCCGACCGGCTTTTGGCCCGATCGTTCTTCAGCGCGCAAGAAACCACCCCTGATCGGCATGCCGATCCGGCCGAAACCCCTGTGCTTTTGCAAGCGCGCTGGTGAAGCCCCCCGAGGCGAACGCCTTTGGTTTCCACAGTTGTAAGGAGCATCCGGGGCGCCGCGCAAGGGCGCCAACCGCAAAAAAACTGAAATAAATGGCCTTGACAGGGGTAACCCTACGGAGATTCCCCAATGTCCGGAAAATACGTTTTATATCAGTGCGTTTCACATCGGCCACGATGCGAATCGCGGGATTTCCGTGACATTTGCGTGACGGCCCCGAACCGGGTCTCACGGCAAAGAAAATGGCCGGCGGAGCGCCCGCCGGCCATGTTCCTTTTTCGTCCCCCGATCCGCTGCGGTGCAGCGAATCAGAAGCGGCGAATCGGCGCCCGGATTACAGGGCGGCGACGCGCTTGGTGAGACGCGAAAGCTTGCGCGAGGCAGTGTTGGCGTGAAGCACGCCGCGCGCCACGCCGCGCGCCAGTTCAGGCTGCGCATCGGCCAGCGCGGCCGCAGCCGCCGACTTGTCGCCACCGTCAAGCGCGGCCTCGACCTTCTTGACGAAGGTGCGGATGCGCGACAGGCGGTTGCCGTTGATCAGGGCGCGATTTTCGTTGCGGCGGATGCGCTTGCGGGCTTGCGGCGTATTGGCCATGTTCGTCCTCTGTCGGGCCGCCGTAGCGGCATCAATACTGCGAAATTCGGTGATGCCTGGCAGGCACGCCCACCGGGAAAGCGCGGCCCTTAGCGTTGGGTAGGCGAATCGTCAAGGCGAAGTGCGGGCCTCGGGGCCGATCGCAATCACTTCTGGCACTTCGGGCACCAGAAGCTGCTGCGGCCGCCCTGAACCACGCGGGCGACGGCACCCTTGCAGCCGGGCGTGGCGCACGGCTGACCCTCGCGGCCATAGACCTGCCAGTTGGCGGCGAAATAGCCGAGTTCGCCGTTGGGCTGGGCATAATCGCGGATGGTGGAGCCGCCGGCGGCGATCGATTCGGAGAGAACGTCGCGGATCGCGGGGACGAGGCGGCCCAGTTCGCGCGCCGTAACCTGGCCGGATTCGCGCAGGGGGCTGACACGGGCGCGGAACAGCGCTTCGCAGACATAGATGTTGCCAAGGCCGGCAATGATGCGCTGGTCCAGCAGCATCGCCTTGATCGGCGCGATGCGGTGGCGCAGCGAATCGGCAAGGTGGCGCACGGTGAGGCCATCCCCCAGCGGTTCGGGGCCGAGCGCGGCGAACGGCGGGAAAGCATCGAGCGCGGCGGTATCGACCAGATCGACCGACCCGAAGCGGCGCGCATCGTTGAGCGCGAGGACGCGGCCCGAGGCGGTTTCGAGCACGAGGTGATCGTGCTTGTCGGGCGAATCGGGTTCGATCCGCCAGCGGCCCGACATGCCGAGGTGGAAGATCATCGTGGCGCCGCGATTGGTGTGGACGAGCCCGTACTTGGCACGGCGCGCAAGGCCGGTGACAACGGCGCCAGTGAGCGCCTGGCCGAGGCCGGCGGGAAACGGGCGGCGCAGGTCGGGCCGGTTGATCCGCACGGCGGCGATCTCCTCGCCTTCGAGGACGCGGGCGAGGCCGCGAACGGTGGTTTCGACTTCGGGTAATTCTGGCATGATTCAGCGCTACCAAGCTTTCACGTCGGGCGAAACTCTCCTAAGGCGCCGGGCATGACCGAGACCGAGACCGCCTCCTTCGGCTATGAGGACATTGCCGCCGACGAAAAGGTTGCCCGCGTCGGCGCCGTGTTCTCCAGCGTCGCGAAGAAATACGACGTGATGAACGACGCGATGTCGGTGGGGATGCACCGGCTGTGGAAGGATCAGTTCGTGCGGCGGGTGAAGCCGCGCAGCGGCGAGCAGATCCTGGACATGGCGGGCGGCACCGGCGACATCGCATTCCGGCTGGCGAAATCGGGCGCGGCTGTGACGGTTTCCGACATCAACCAGGACATGCTGGACGTGGGCGTGGAGCGCGCGGTTCAGCGGGGCGTGAGCGGGCTGGTGTGGTCCTGCCAGAACGCCGAAAGCCTGGCGTTCCCCGATCGCGGCTTCGATGCCTACACGATCGCGTTCGGCATCCGCAACGTGACCCATATCGACCGGGCGCTGGCCGAAGCGTACAGGGTGCTGCGGTTTGGCGGGCGGTTCTTCTGCCTGGAATTCTCGACCACGACCTGGCCGGGGTTTCGCGAGGTCTACGACGCCTATTCGCACAAGCTGGTGCCGAAGATCGGCCAGATGATCGCCGGGGATGCCGATTCGTACCGCTACCTGATCGAATCGATCCGGCGGTTTCCGCCGATGCCCGAGTTCGAGGGGATGATCCGCGCCGCCGGGTTCACGCGCACCAAGGTAGAGCCGATTTTGGGCGGGCTGGTGGCGATTCATTCCGGGTGGAAGGCTTGACCAGCGCCACGACCCATATTGTCCGGCTGCTGAAGTGGGGGCGCACGCTGGCCCGGCATGGGGCGCTGCGCATCATCGAGGATGGGGCGAACACCCCTGCCCCGGTGCGACGGCTGTGCCGGATCGCGCGATTCGGCACGGTGCAGCCCAAGGTGCCCGACTATGCCGAGGCGTTTCGCGCGTGTGGGCCGGCGGCGATCAAGCTGGGACAGACGCTGGCAACCCGGCCCGACATTGTCGGCGAGGAGGCGGCGCGCAACCTGCTGATGCTGCAGGACAGCCTGCCGCCGGTGGATTTCAGCGCAATTCGCCACGAGATCGAGGCGAGTTTCGGCAAGCCGGTGAACGCCCTGTTCGCAAGCATCGACCCGGTGGCGGTGGGCACGGCGTCGATTGCGCAAGTGCATCGCGCGGTGACGCCCGAGGGGCGCGACGTGGCGGTGAAGGTGCTGCGGCCCGGCATTGCCGAACGGTTCGCGCGCGACCTTGAAACGTATGAATGGGCGGCGGCGCATCTGGAGGCGCTGGGCGGCGAGGCGGTGCGGCTGCGGCCGCGCGCGATCATCGCCAACCTGAAGCGCTGGACGCTGCGCGAGCTGGACCTGCGGCGCGAGGCGGCTTCCGCCAGCGAGCTGGCCGAAGCGGTGGGCGGGGTCCAGGGCTATCGCATTCCGGCGATCGACTGGGACCGCACCAGCGGCCGGGTGATGACGCTGGAGTGGATCGACGGCATCAAGGTTTCCGACCACGCCGCGCTGATCGCCGCCGGGCATGACCTGCCGCGCATCGCGCAACGGCTGGTGCTGGCATTCCTGACCCAGGCGATTCACGCTGGGTTTTTCCATGCCGACATGCACCAGGGCAACCTGTTCATCGAGCCTGACGGGACGATCGCGGCGATCGACTTCGGCATCATGGGACGGATCGACCGGCGGGCGCGGGTGTGGCTGGGCGAGATCATCTATGGGCTGAACACCGGCAACTATCGCCGGGTGGCCGAAATCCATTTCGAGGCGCAGTACGTGCCGGGTTATCACTCGCTGGACGAGTTCGCGACCGCCTTGCGCGCGGTGGGTGAGCCGATGCGCGGCAAGCCGGTACACGAGGTCTCGGTGGGCGGGATGCTGGACGGGTTGTTCGCGATCACCCGTGATTTCGACATGCAGGTCCAGCCGCACCTGCTGCTGCTGCAGAAGACGATGGTGATGGTGGAAGGGCTGGCCACCGCGCTCGATCCGAAGATCAACATGTGGGACACGTCCGGCCCGTTCGTGGCCGAGTGGATGCGCGATGAGATGGGGCCGGAGGCGTTCCTGGCCGAGCGGCTGCGCAAGGATGTGGGCACGCTGGCACGGCTGCCCGATCTGGTGCGGCGGATCGAGGAGCGGTTCCCGCCCAGGGGCGGCGCGCCCGATGCGCCGCCACTGCCGCATGTGCCGCTGATCTGGGATCGTGGTAAACGGAATGCTAACCCTTGGCTTGCATACCCCCTGTGGTTTCTGTTGGGGGGTCTTGCCGCATGGGGGCTGATGCGACTGCACTGGGGGCTGTAGCGGCGCCGGGGGACCGCTTTGCGGCGTGGCCCCGCCGCGATGCCATGCTGGCGCTGCTGGCCGTGCTGGCGCTGCTGGTGGCAGCGGCGCTGGTGCCGCTGACCGTGGGCAAGGGCGAGATCGCGACGCCGCCGTCGATGGTGGTGGCGCACGGCGCGGCGAAAGTGCGCCCGCGCGACGATGACCTGAAGCTTTACGACAACGCCATCCGCCGCATCCGGCATGGCGAGCACTACTATGACTTCATCGCCGACGAGCATCGCCGCGCGGCTTATCCGCTGCGGCCGGGGCTGGCGGTGCGGCTGCCGACGCTGGCCTATCTGGACGCGGCAATGGGCGTGGACGGCGACGGGCCGACGCCGATCGCCACGGGGGCGGCCGTCGCGCTGATGCTGGGCGTGCTGGCGGCGTGGTGGGGGCGGCTGGGCGCGGAACTGGGGTCGGGCGCCAAAGCGGCGCGGCTGAAGCGGTTCGGGATTGCGCTGTTGTTCCTGGGGGCGTCGCTGGGACTGAATCGCTATTACTTCGTGCTGCACGAGTTGTGGGCGGGGATGCTGATTGCGCTGGCGATCGGGCTGCATCGGCCCGAGGAGCGCGGCGGGAAGTGGCTGGCGGCGTGGCTGGCGACGGCGCTGGCGCTGGCGATCCGCGAGCATGTGCTGCCGTTCGTGCTGCTGCTGGCGGTCTATGCCGCGTGGCGGCGGGCGTGGCGCGAGTGTGCCGGGTGGTGTGCGCTGGTGGTGCTGTTCGCGGGGGGGATGGCGCTGCACCTGCACATGGTGGCGCTGCATACGCTGCCCACTGATCCGGTGGGGCCGTCATGGCTGGCGCTGCGCGGACTGGGCGGGTGGCTTTCCAACGTGGTGCTGTCGAGCAACCTGCGGTTCCTGCCGCATTATGTTGCCGGGCCGCTGGTGGTGCTGATGGTGCTGGGGTTTGCCGGGTGGCAGAGCCGGCTGGGCGCGTTCTGCACGCTGCTGTACCTGGGCTATGGCCTGCTGTTCATGATCGCCGGGCGCAACGACAATTTCTATTGGGGCGCGGTGATTGCCCCGGCGATGATGGTGGGGCTGGCATTTGCGCCGATGGCGCTGGCATCGCTGGTGCGGGTGGCGCGCGGGCGATGAGCCTGACGGCGTTCGCGCTGGCGCTGGCGGCGGCATGGGGCGCGGCGCTGGGCGTGGGCGCGGTGCTGGCGCGCGCCGGGTTTCCGGTGCCGGATGCGGCGCGGCGGATCGGCGCGATCGACGGCTTGCGCGGGGTGCTGGCGCTGGCGGTGGTGGGGCATCATTTCGCGCTGTGGCTGGGCACGCAGGCCGGCCTGCCTTGGGCGCCGCCGCTGGTGCCGTTCGTGAACGAGCTGGGCGCGGGCGCGGTGGGGCTGTTCTTCATGGCGACCGGGCTGGTGTTCCATCCCGTGGTGCGCGCCGGGTTTGCGGCGACCGACTGGCGCAAGGTGATGCTGTCGCGGGTGTTCCGCATCGTGCCGGCGGTGGTGGTTTCAGTGGGGATGGTGCTGGCGGTGGTGTGCTGGCGGACCGGACGACCGCCCGACCGGGGCGTGATCTGGCCCCTGGTGGGGTGGATCGGCGCGTTCGACGAGCCGCCGCTGCTGGGATACCGGGACAGCGGGCGGATCAATGCCTTCGTGCTGTGGTCGCTGCATTTCGAGTGGCTGTTCTATCTGTTGCTGCTGCCGGTGCTGGCGCTGGCAAGCGACGCGGCGCGCGCGGTGCGATTGCCGGCGTGGAGCGTGGCGGCGGCGTTCCTGCTGGCGTCGCTGGTGGCGCGGTGGTGGTATGCGCCCGATGCGGCGGCGCATGACCTGCTGCTGTACCTGCCGCTGTTCGCCTGCGGGATGATCGCCTGGGAATGCCATGCCAGCGCGGCGGTGCGGGGCTGGCTGATGCGGCCGCTGCCGCGCGCGGCGGCGCCGGTGGCGCTGTTGGCGGGCATGGCGCTGGCGCGCTATCCGCATGGCGCGGCGCTGCCGCTGTTCGCGTTCTTCTTCGCCAGCGTGGCGTGCGGGAACCGGCTGGGCGGGTTGCTCTCCTGCCGGGCGGCGCGGGTGCTGGGCGAGTGTTCGTTCGGCGTGTACCTGCTGCACGGGATCGTGCTGGACGGGCTGTTCACGGCAGGCGCACCAGTGCCGGTGACGATGCTGCCGGTGGCGGCGGCGGGCGTGGTGCTAATGGCGGCGGCGGTTCACCTGACGGTGGAGCGGCCGATGATCGCTGCCGGGCGACGCCTGTCGCGCCGCCCGGGCCGCGTGGTTCAGTCCTTCAGCAGTTCATAGTCGCCGGCGTCATCGACCTTGGCGGTCCAGCCCGGATAGACGACGATGGTGGTGAAGGTTTCCTCGATGATGGCGGGGCTGGACACGACATCGCCGGGCTTCAGCGTGGCGCCGGCATAGACCGGGGTTTCGGCAAAGCCCTGCCCCAGGTTGGCGCGGCGGGTCTTGAACGGGCTGGGCTTGCCCGGCGCCGTGGTGAAGCCGCCGCCGACGCCGGGGCTGGGCGTGCCGACATGGGTGGAGAGGCGGACGCCGACCACCTCCGGCGTCTCGTACTCGCGGATGTGGTTGTATTCGGCCATGTGGCGGGCGTTGAACAGCTCGATCGCGCGGACACCGAGGCCGGCATCGACGAACGACAGATCACCCAGGGTACCGTCGTGCTTGATGTCGAAGGTCAGCGCGAAGTTCTGGCCACCATAGCGCATGGCGAGCTGGTAGTTGGCGTTGACCTTGTCCACGCCATAGCCGGCATCGGCGAAGTAGCGCCTGGCCCGATCGGCCAGATCGCCCCACATCGCCTTCAGGCGATCGAGATCGAGCTGGGTGGCCTTGGCGTGGTACGAGCGTTCCTCGTCGATCATCGGGTTCGCCACCAGTGTGCCGAGCGCTGAGAACGTGGGCGAGGCCTTGGGGACGAGGACGCGGGTGATGCCGAGGTCTTCGGCCTGGATGGCGGCGAAGGCGGGGCCGTTGCCGCCATAGGCGAGCATGGTCAGATCCTTGGGATCGATGCCCTTGCCGGCGGTGGTGCGGCGCACGCCCTGCGACATGTTGGCGTTGACGACGCGCCAGGCGTCGAACGCGGCGGTTTCGGCATCGGTGCCCATTTCCGCGCCGATGGCGGCGAAGGCTTCGGCAACGCCGTCCTTCTTCAGCCGGAAGCTGCCGCCGGCGAAGCCTTCGTCGGTGGAAAGGATGCCGAGCATGACCAGCGCGTCGGTGACGGTGGGCTGGGTGCCGCCGCGACCATAGGCCATCGGCCCGGGTTCGGAGCCAGCCGACTTCGGCCCGACCATGAGTTCGCCCGACTTGACGTGGCAGATCGAGCCGCCGCCGGCGCCGAGGGTTTCGACTTTCACCATCGGCACGCCGATCAGGTAGCGGTGGTGCATGTTCCAGCCGGCTTCGGCGGGCGCCGAACCGTCGAGCACCAGCGACATGTCGTACGAGGTGCCGCCCATATCGACGCAGAGCAGGTGCTTGGCGTTCTTGGCGACGCCGACGTGCGCCGAGCCGACGACGCCGCCGGCGGGGCCGGAGGCCAGCACGCGGATGGGGGAGCCGGCGATGTAGTCCACCGTCATCACCCCGCCGCTGGCCTGCATGACCATGAGGTGGCTGCGATAGCCGCCGTCCTTGAGGCGGGTGACCAGCTTTTCCAGGTACGACGTGACGCGCGGGGCGACATAGGCGTTGACCACGGTGGTGCTGGTGCGGTCGTACTCGGGCGCGCGCGGCAGCACTTCGTGGCTGAGCGAGATCTGCGCGTTGGGCAGTTCTTCCGAAACCAGTTCGCGGACGCGCTTTTCGTGTTCGGGGTTCACGAACGAGAACAGCAGCGAGACCGCGACCGATTCGACGCCCTGCTTGCCGAGACGGCGGGCGGCTTCGCGGACGGTGGCTTCGTCGAGCGCTTCGTGGACGGTGCCGTCGTGCAGCAGGCGTTCCTTGACGGTCATGCGGCGGCGGCGCGGGGTGATCTGCTTGGGCGGGGCGAGGCGGACATCCCAGATGTCCTCCTTGTGGCCGCGGCGGTATTCGACCTCGTCACGGAAGCCTTCGGTGGTAATGAGGCCGGTGTGGGCGCCGTTCATCTCGATCAGGGTGTTGTCGGCAATGGTGGTGCCGTGGACGATGGCTTCGCACTTGCCCAGGAAGGTGGCGAGATCGAGTCCTTCCTTCTGCGCGAGGGTGCCGAGGCCTTCCATCACGCCCAGCGAGCGGTCCTGCGGGGTGGACAGGTTCTTGTGGAGGATGACTTCGCTTCCTTTGAGCATGGCGAAGTCGGTGAAGGTGCCGCCGATGTCGATCCCGATGCGGTAGGTCATTTGATTCGTCCCTCTGTGGGGTGGGCACGATAGCGCCCCCTCTCCCAACCCTCTCCCCGACGGGGAGAGGGCTCCAAGCTGCTGTTATTCGGCGGGTTCGCGGAGTTCCTCGACACCCATTGCCTTGCGCAGGGCCTCGGTGGCCGCGTGGTCCACTTCGAGGTTGTAGTCGTCGAAGTGGCCCTTGATGACGACGCCGTACTTCTCGTGGGCGCGCTTGATGGAGATGTATTCGTCGAGCACGTCTTCCAGCACCGCCTGCGGATCGCGCAGCAGCGCCGGGCCGAAGCCGCCGCCACCGCCATAAGTGTAGGCGATGACCGCGCCGGGTTCGAGCTGGGCGTTTTCGGCCAGCGGCACCTTGCGTTCCTTCGCGGTGCCGACATCGAAGCGGTTGGCGTAAGGGCTGGCGTCGTCGCCGCCGCACATGCCGCGCAGCGGGTGATCCTGCGTGACCATCCAGGCCATTGCCATCGCCGGTTTCAGCACCTGCTTGACGTTGAGGCTGCCCGGCATCCCGCGCCACTGGCCGGGGCCTTCGCTGTCGGTGACCATCTCGCGGCTCATGCTGATGATCGGGAAGCGGGGTTCGGCATCCTCGGCCTGGGCCAGCAGCAGGTTGCCCAGGGCATTCGGACAGGCGCCCCAGCCGTCAATGCCCTTGACCGCCGAAGCGTCGTGGGTGCGGGTATCGACGCCCTGTTCCAGCCACATCTGGCCGTCATCGTCGAAGCCGATGACCGCGTTGGGCATGCCCATCTTGTAGACCTGCGGGGCGGCGCGTTCGGGGACGATGCCCGAGAGCGCGACGCAGACCGCCTCGGTGATTTCGCAGGCCGGGTGGAACGAGCCCAATGCGGCCGGCTTGTTCGGCGGCGGCTGGGCGATCGAGCCTTCGGGGATGACCAGCTTGACCGCGTTGAAGAAACCCTCGTTCTTGTTGATCGTCGGGTCCATCATCGCGACAACCTGGGTCATGATGTAGCTGCGGCTGTTCGAGAACGTGTTCCAGACGCCGACCAGTTCGGGACGGTCATCAGTGCCGGTGAGGTCCACCGTGAGCTGGTCCCCGGCGACGGTGCAGGTGACGTGGACCTTGACGTCCTTGATGCCTTGCGTGTCGGCGTCGATCCAGGTGGTGCCTTCGTAGACGCCGTCGGGCCAGCCGGACACGACTTCGCGGACGCGGCGTTCGGTCTGGTCTATGTTGTAGTTGATCGCGGCCTTGACCGTGCCGGCACCCCACTTGGCGATCATCTGCTCAAGCAGGCGGACCGAGTGCTGGACGCCGCCGATCATCGCCGCGAGATCCCCCGCGAAAGTGGGCAGGCGGTTGTTGCGGACGACGAAATCGAAGATGTCGTGACGACGCTTGCCGCGATGGACGAGCTTGATGCAGGGGAAGGCGAGGCCTTCGGTGTAGATGTCGGTGGCTTCCAGCGTGAAACCGCCCGGGTCCTTGCCGCCGGTATCGCCCTGGTGGGCCTGAAGGCACTGCACCATGATCAATTCGCCGTCCCCGGAATAGACCGGGGCGTAGACGCAGTAGTCAGGCAGGTGGCCGCCGCCATAGTCGGGATCGTTGGCCAGGAACACGTCGCCCGGCCCCCATTCGTACTCTTCCTGCTTCATCAGCCCGTAGGCGACTTCGCTCTGGGTGACGAAGGACAGGTGCGGGGTGCCGATGGCGGCGCCGCCGAGGCGGCCGTGCGCGTCGGCGATGGCGCCGTTGCGTTCGTTCGACTGGTTGATGATCGCCGACGAGGCAGCGCGGCCGAGGTGAGTGGCGGCCTCGATGCAGATGGTTTCCATCGCGCCGCGAATGATCGTCGCGGTGACCGAATCGATGGGGCTGTTGGTGGGCAGCGGCGCCTTGCGCGCGGCGAGCAGGCGGTTCAGTTCATAGGACATGGCGCTTGGTCCTTCTCTCGTCGGCGTCCTCTGGCGGTAGCCGGTTCCGGGCTATCCTTGTGCTTCGGGATAGGCGAGGGCCGCGCGCGCCTTCTCGACAAAGCGCGCGCGGCAACCGATAGTTGGCGCGCGAAATCGATGGGGAATACGCGGTGACATTGGGACATCCGGTCTATGCCGGGATGGGGCGGACGATCTTCGACCACATGTCGGGGCTGGCGCGCGAGCTGGGCGCGATCAACCTGGGACAGGGTTTTCCGGAAGGACCAGAACCACAGGAACTGGTCGAGGCGGCGGTGCGGGGCTTGCGCGAGAAGTCTAACCAGTATCCGCCTTCGGCCGGAGTGCCGGAGCTGCGCGATGCCATCGCGGCATTTTATGCGCGGCGGCAGGGGCTGGATCTGCGCCGCGAGAACGTGATCGTGACATCGGGCGCGACCGAGGCGATTGCCTGCGCGGTGCTGGCGCTGGTGCAGCCGGGCGACGAGGTGCTGCTGTTTGCGCCGGCCTATGATGCCTATGCGCCGATGGTGCGGCGCTGTGGGGGCGTTCCCGTGTTCGTGCCGCTGCGACCGCCTGCGTGGGGCTATGACGAGGCGGCGATCCGGGGGGCGATCACCCCGCGAACGCGGGTGGTGATGCTGAACGATCCGCTGAACCCGATGGGGACGGTGGCGAAGGCGGCGGAGCTGGCGATGCTGGCGCGGGTGTGCGTGGAACATGGCCTGCTGGCGATCTGCGACGAGGTTTGGGAGGAAGTGCGGTTCGACGGGGTGCGCCATGCCTCGCTGATGGCCGAGCCGGGGATGGCCGACCGGGTGGTGAAGATCGGTTCGGCGGGCAAGTTGTTCGGGATGACCGGGTGGAAGATCGGCTGGATGCTGGCCGGCGGGGAACTGGCCGCGCTGGTGGCGCGGGCGCACCAGTTCGTGACGTTCACCACGCCCCCTGCCCTGCAATGGGCGGTGGCCGAGGGGCTGGGGTTTGGCGAGGACTGGTTTGCCGCGCAGGCGGCGGTGCGGGCGGCGCAACGGGCGCGGTTGAAGGACGGGCTGGCGAGGGCGGGCTTCGCGGTGATGGACAACGCGGCGACGTGGTTCGTGTGCGTGGACCTGGCGGCGTCGGGGATCGGGCTGGACGACACGGTGTTCAGCGAGCGGGCGGTGCGCGAGGCCGGGGTGGCGAGCATTCCGGTTTCGGCGCTGTACGAGGAGGCGGATGCGCCGAAGGGGTTTGCCCGGCTGTGCTTCACCAAGCCCGACGAGCAGATCGACCGGGCGGTGGAGCGGCTCGCGGGGTTTCGGGGAAAGCTGTAAGCAAAACGTTTCACGCAGAGGCCGCAAAGAGTCGCAGAGCCGTCAGTGCCATCCAGCGAAGCCGCGCGTCACTTCTTGCGCAGCGCCTGCTGAAATTGCACGAAGCCTGCGGCGCAAAATGCCGGCTCTGCGCACCTCTGCGGCCTTTGCGTGAAACTCTTGTTCTTCAGGCGCTGACCTTCAGCGCTAGCCGGACGCTGCGGCCGGGGGCGATGACGAGGTCCTTGTTGAGCGCGGCGGCGTTGCGTTCCGCCGCGTTGGTCAGGTTCTGGCCGGAGAGGACCAGTTCGATGCCGCGATTGGCCTTGAACGGGCGCAGCGCGACATGCGCGTCGAGCGTGGTGTAGCCGGGGGTGGCGGTGTCGAACGCGCCGGGATCGTTCTGGGCGGCGACGCGGGTGACGGTGAGGCCGGCGTCGAGCGGGTCGCTTTGCCAGTCCAGCCCGCCGCCGATGCGCCACGGCGGGATGCGCGGCACGTTGGCGCCGCTGGCCAGCGTGGCGCGGGTGACGTCGCCGAACGCCTTGAGCGTGAGGGTGTGGCTGTCGGCGTGGATCAGGTCGAAGCCGGCGGTGCCTTCGATGCCCCGGAAGCGGGCGTTCTGCTGGCGGTAGTTCAGTTCGCGCAAGTCGCCGCCGGCACACAGGCCGTCGCTGGTGCAGGTGCGGCCGGTAAGATCGCCGTAGATGTAGCCCTTGAACCAGTTGGCATAGACGCTGCCGTCGAGCCGGAGGCGGCCGGTGCGGATGCGCAGCGACAGTTCCAGCGCGTGGGCGCGTTCGGGGGTGAGGGTGGGGTTGCCGGTCTCGTAAGTCTGCGGGCCATCGTGCGGGCCGCGCGCGTAAAGTTCGGTGATGGCGGGGGCGCGGGCGGTGGTGGAGGCGGTGAGGCCGAGCTTGACCGCCGTGACCGGCTGCCACAGCAGGCCGAGCGCGGCGCTGAGCGGGGTGTAGCCACGCGTGGTGAGGGTGCCGTTCAGGGGCGTTCCCTGCTCGGTCAGGTGTTCGACGCGGCCCGACAGTTCGGCGTGGAGGGTGTGGCTGAGCTTGCTGTCGAGGAACAGGTAGCCGGCCAGGTTCTGCGTCACTGTCGGCAGCAGGTACGAGGCGGCATCGCCCAGCGCGGAGAAGGCGCGGTGCTGGTATTCGACGCCGATCGCGCTGTTCTGGATGGGGCCAAGGCGGCCCAGCAGCAATTCGGCGCGGCCGTCCCATTCCTTGTTCCGGAAGGTGGCGTTGACGGTGCCGTCGGGGTTCTTTTCCTGATGCTGGTAGGTGCCGTAGCTGCCGTCGATCTTCAGCGTTTGCAGCAGACCGTTGCCGAGATCGAACAGCGAGCGGGTGATCAGCTTGGTCTGCTTCATGGTGATGTAGGTGACGTCGCTGGGGACGCCGTAATCGGCGTTGTACTGGGTGACGGCGAGGCCGATGCGGCTGGTGCCGCCGCCGGGGAAATAGCTGGCACCGGCCGAGGCGCCGTGGCCGTGGAAGAAGCTGTTGGCCTGCGTGCCCAGCGGCGTGTCGTAATCGCCGGCGTGGCGGATGAAGCCATCGGCATGGAGCGCGAGATTGCCGGCCCGGGCATCGACGAGGGCGGAGCCTTGCGCGGTATCGCCCGAGGAGCCGTAGCTGGCGGTCACTTCGCCCGAAAGCCGGTCAGGCAGGGCCAGCGGCACGCGGTTGTTGATGGCGTTGACGACGCCGCCGATCGCCTGGCTGCCATAGCGCAGGGTGCCAGCGCCACGGATCACCTCGATGCTGCGCGCGGCAAGCGGATCGAGCGGGACGCCGTGATCGGGGCCGATGTCGGAGACGTCGGAACTGGAGGTGCCGTCCTCCAGCATCCGCACGCGGGTGGCGTCCATGCCGCGAATGATGGGGCGGGAGGCGCCGGTGGCGAAGCCGGTGCTGGCGATGCCGGGGACATCGGACAGGGCATCGGCAAGGCTGGCGCCGCCTTTGGAAAGGATGGCCTGGGCATCGACATGCGCGGTGATCGCGGGGGTATCGTCGCGGCCGTGGCCGAACGGGCTGGCGGTGACGACGATGACGTTCTGGTCGGCAGGCGGGGCGTCTTCGGCGTGCGCGGCCGCGGGAAGGAAGGCCAGCAGGCTGGCGCCGAGATACAGCGATTTCATGGGTAGATGCTCCGGCCCGGATTGGCGGGCGGTCAGAAGGCGGGTTGGGGCGTTCGGACGGGGAGCGAGGGGGGCGCGCGGCTGCGCCAGGGGATGGGGGCGGCAAGGCCCGGTTGCGGGGTGGCGCGGACGGCAAGCAGCAGGAATGTGGCGAGCAGCGCCAGCGCGACGATCGGCGCGTCGGTGAGCAGGTAGTGGCCGGACAGCCGGGCTTCCTGGCAAAGTGCGCAATGGTCCGCCGCGTGGGGCTTGGCGTGCGATTTTACGGGATTGGCGACGCAGGTGGGCGCCGGGGCGTGGCGGTGCGCCTGGACGGCGATGCTTTGCCCGATGAGCGCCAGCGACAGCAGCAACAGCAGCGCCTGCCAGAGGCCGCGATGGCGACGGGTGTCAAACAGGGCAGCGATCCCGGGCATTGCGGATGTTACATAGTTACATCCGCGCCGCGCGTCACTACGCAATCGGACGCAACGTCATCGGTCTATCGCGTATGTGACGGTGCCGGTCGCGTGGATCGAGCGGTGCAGCAGGACGACATCGCCGCCGGCGGTCTGGCAGCGGGTGAGCACCGACAGCGCCGGCGAGCCGGTGGCGACGCCGAACGTGGCGGCCTGCGCGGCGGGCATGGGAATGGCGCTGGTGGCGCGGGTGATGCGCGTGATGCGGGTGCCGGACAGGTCTTCGAGCAGCGGGATCAGCGGACCGACGTGGCGCGGCAACATGCGGGCGACGGCGGCATGGGCGGGGAGGATCAGGTAATCGTTCCAGCAGGTGGGATGGTCATCGTCGGCATCGTGGCGCCAGCCGGCGAGGTGGAGCCAGCGTTCGCCCTGTTCAAGCCCGGTTTGGGCGGCGAGATCGGCGGAAACGGCGACTTCCTCGCTGGCCTGGACCACCAGACGGGTGCCCAGCATGTAGTCGAAGAAATCGGTGGCGATGGTGGCGTGAAGTGGCTCCTGGGCGTGGGCGGCGGGTTCGGCCACGGTCGGCCGGCTGCCCGGCCTCGAGGCGATCAGCCCGTCGTTGCGGAGCTGGCGCAGCGCATCGCGGATGGTGTGGCGGCTGACCTGAAAGCGGCGGCACAGATCATCCTCGGTGGGGATGCGCGTGCCCGGCGCGTAGATGCCGCGTTCGATGGCGGTGCGCAGCGTGGCGGCGACCTGGGCATAGAGCGGCAAGCCATCGCCGGGAGAGGGTGCAGTGGAACGCGGCATTGCTTGAGGAGTGCTTCCCGCCCGTGGTTTGGACACGTTGCTAGCAACCGGGCATTCCGGGCACAAGCGCCCCCTGCCCTCTCGACGACGCGCCTGCGGGACACTAGCATTTGTCCCGAACGGTAAACCGGGGGACGCGCTGCCCATGTCGATATTGATGAGTCTGGCCGGGATCGTGCTGATCCTGGCGCTGGCGGCACTGTTGTCGAGCGACCGGCGGGCGATCCGGCCGCGCGTGGTGGGGGCGGCATTCGCGCTGCAGGCCGGGTTTGCCGCGCTGGTGCTGTACTTTCCGCCGGGCAACCGGGCGTTGCAGTTCGTATCGGGCGGGGTGGCCAGCCTGCTGGGCTATGCCCATGCCGGGGTGGAATTCCTGTTCGGCAACCTGGCCAGGCCCGAAATCGGCGGGACCAGCTTCGCGATCGCGGCGCTGCCGGTGATCATCTTCTTCGCGGCGCTGATCTCGATCCTCTACTATGTCGGGATCATGCAGCTTGCCATTCGCTGGATCGGCGGGGCGCTGGAGAAAGTGACCGGGATCAGCCGGATCGAATCGCTGTGCGCGGCATCGAACATCTTCGTCGGCCAATCGGAAGCGCCGCTGGTGATCCGGCCCTATCTGGCCAGCCTGACCCCGCCCGAGCTGTTCTGCGTGATGACCGTGGGCATGGCCGGCGTGGCGGGGACGATTCTGGCGGCTTATGCCAGCATGGGCATCCGCATCGATTACCTGGTGGCGGCGGCGTTCATGTCGGCGCCGGGCGGCATCTGCATGGCGAAGATCGTGATGCCCGATCCGAAAGGCGCGCCGATCGACGAGCCGGAAGAGCGGGCGGTGATCGCGGTGGAGAACGAGGACGCGCCGGCGAACATCATCATGGCCGCCAGCGAGGGCGCGCAGACCGGCGTGAAGCTGGCGGTGGCGGTGGGCGCGATGGTGCTGGCGTTCGTGGCGCTGGTGGCGCTGGCGAACGGGCTGTTTTCCGCCGTGGGCGGGTGGTTCGGGCACCCCGAGCTGTCGTTCCAGATGTTGCTGGGCTATGTCTTTGCCGGCGTGTTCCGGCTGATCGGCGCGCCCGACTGGGCCGAGGCGATGCGCGCCGGCGGCATGTTCGGGACCAAGCTGGTGCTGAACGAGTTCGTCAGCTTCATCGACCTGGGGCAGGCAAAGGACCTTTCGGCGCGGACGGTGGCGGTGATCACCTTTGCGCTGTGCGGATTTGCCAATTTCAGCTCGATCGCGATCCAGATGGCGGTGACCGGCAGTCTGGCGCCGAACCAGCGGCCGGTGATTGCGCGGCTGGGATTCAAGGCGCTGGCCGCCGGGGCATTGGCCAACCTGATGAGCGCGGCGCTGGCCGGGTTGTTTTTGGGACTTTGATCCAGCCGTGATGCGCCACCCGATGCTGGTGCTGTTCACGGTGGTGCTGGCGGGGCTGGTGCTGATGGCGGCGGCGACCAACTGGCGGCACTGGCTGGGGCACACGCCGCCGGCGGTGCGGCTGGTGGCAACGGTGGGCGATCGCGAAGGGGCGCGGTTCACGCTGTGCGGCACGCGGTGGCGGGCGGATTGCGTGGTGGATGGCGACACCATCCATTATCACGGCGACAAGATCCGCATTGCCGACATCAACGCCCCCGAGGTGAGCGAGCCGAAGTGCGACCATGAGCTGGACCTGGGCGAGCAGGCGACCGACCGGATGCTGGCACTGCTGAACGAGGGGCGGTTCAGCCTGATGCCGCTGCCCGATCGCGACGAGGACGTCTATGGCCGCAAGCTGCGGACAATCACCCGCGGCGGGCGCAGCCTGGGCGAGGTGCTGGTGGCCGAGGGGCTGGCGGAGCGGTGGCGCGGCTATCGGCGCGACTGGTGTTCGTAAGGCGCGCAACCGAACGGTAATCCCGTTCTGGCAATAGTGCGGCTATGGAAATGTGGTTCATCGGCAATGGCATCGCGCTGTGCCTGTTCGCGCTGTGGGCAATCGGCCGGCGGGACTGGGTGCGGCTGACGCGGCCGTCGCGGCGGGTGAACGGGCTGGTCAGCGGTCATCGTTCGAAGCGGGACGAGGGCGAGATCAGCTATGCGGCGATCTATCGCTTCACCGCCGAGGATGGCCCGCACGAGGTGGTCGATGCCTCGTATGGCACGCTGCGCGATCCCCCGGTGGGGACGGTCCGGGAGCTGGTCTATCCCGAAGGCCGGCCCGATCTGGCGCAACCGCCGCGCGTGGCACTGTGGATCACGGTCTATGCGCTGCTGCTGGCGATGTTGGGGATGCTGGTGGCCAAGGCGCTGGGCTGGCTGCCGGGGCATTGACACGCCTGGGGAATCGCAGGGGCGATTGGGGATCGGCGAGCGATGGTCCTAGGCTGCGCGGAACGACAGGAGCGCGGGCAATGACGGAATTTCGGGATCGCTACGGGCCGGTGGCGCTGGTGACGGGGGCCAGCTCGGGGATCGGCACCGGGTTTGCCGAGGAACTGGCGAGCCGGGGGCTGGACGTGATCGTGGCGGCGCGGCGCGGCGATCGGCTGGCAGCGCTGAAGGACCGGCTGGAAACGGCGCATGGCGTGACCGTGACGGTGCTGGAAGTGGACCTGGGCGCTGCCGAAGGGCCGCAGCAAGTGCTGGATTTCTGCGCGGGGCGCGATGTGGGGCTGGTGATTTCCAACGCCGGGTTCGGGTTCAAGGGCGCGCACGAGGATGCCCCGGCGGACCTGCTGGCGGAAATGCTGATGGTGAACTGCAACGCGCCCAGCCTGCTGGCGCGCGGGTTCATCCCCGGGCTGCGGGCGCGGGCGGCGGCGGGGCGCGGCGCGGGGTTCGTGATGACCGCATCGGTGGAAGGGTTGATCGGCTGCCCTTATTCGGCGGCCTATTCGGCGAGCAAGGCGATGGTGGTGGCGCTGGGCGAGGCGCTGTGGGGTGAACTGGCGCCCGACGGAGTGGACGTGCTGACGCTGTGCCCGGGGCCGACCGAGAGCGAGGCCGCGACGAAGCAGGGTGTGGACATGAGCGGGGTGCCGCAGCGGCCGGCGCGCGAGGTGGCGGCGGAGACGCTGGACCGGCTGAAGCAGGGGCCGACGTTCGTTTCCGACGCGAAGTACGAGGCGATGTTCGCCGGGATGCGGGCGATGCCGCGTGGCGAGGCGCTGCAGCGGATGGCGGCGGGGATGAAGCCGAAGCGTTGACCGGCGGGGGATTGGCAGGCGGCGAGCCGTTGGCTCGTTTTCGCTGCGGGCATTGCGTGCAACCGGGTTGGCGTCGCGTTTGGGGCGAATCCCCTCCACCATCCTGCGGATGGTCCCCCTCCCCGCCTGCGGGGAGGATGGCGTGGCTCATCGGTCGCTGGCGAGTGCGACGTTGCGCCGGGGAGCAATCAACGCGGACATCAGGCCGGCGTTGGCGCCGCTTCCGCCTATCCGAAGCGGCGCGGGCTCACTGCTTTGATGTGCGAACGATCGGGCCAAAGAACAGTGTTGTGAAAGCCCGATTCGGCTCTGCCTGATGAGCGGGAACGCGGTAGAGCTCGCAAGTGGCGCGTTCCGTTACGGAGACTCATCGGGAGGTGACGTTGCTCGCGCGGCATTGACGAACCTCCGTTTCGCTGACGCGAACCGGTTGGGACGTACATGGAGTGCGCCGTGGCCGCCAACGCCGACCTGAAACACCGGGGTGGCCGCTTCGCGATGCGGTTGGCCGGATGCGGGGCGTATAACCGGTTTGGTGATTTTTGTCAAGGTAGGGTCGTGCTGTGTTGCGACTCCCCTCCGTCAGCGCTGCGCGCTGCCGCCTCCCCGCGCCGGGGAGGATTTATCGGGGCGTGATCAGCAGGGGGATGCCGTGGCGGGGGCGCAGGGTGAGGCGGCTGACGACTTCGGGGCGGCGGCCTTCTGGGTGGGTCAGCCGGAAGGCGCGGATAACGCGGGCGAGGATCAGCATGGCTTCCTGCTGGGCGAAACCGGCGCCGACGCAGATGCGCGGGCCGCGACCGAACGGCAGCCAGGCGTTGCGGGCGGAATCGGCGTTAGCCTTGCTGGCGAAGCGATCGGGATCGAAGCTGTGCGGGCAGGTCCAGTTATCGGCGTTGCGCTGGATCAGCCAGGGCGAGACGATGACGACATCGCCAGGCGCCATGTGCTTGCCGCGCATCTGCTGGGGGCGGGTGATCTCGCGCAGGTAGAAGCTGACCGGCGGGTAGAGGCGCAGGCCTTCCTTGAACAGGTTGCGCACGCCGTCGAGCCGCTTGAGGTGTTCGTAGGTGATTTCGGCGCCTTCGGTGACTTCGGTGATCTCGTCGAACAGGCGATCCTGCCATTCGGGGCATTCGGACAGCAGGTAGAACGTCCAGCCGAGCGCCGAGGCCGAGGTTTCGTGGCCCGCCAGGAAGATGATCGAGAGCTGGTCGAGCAGGTCCTTTTCGGTGAACGGTTCGCCGGTTTCGGGGTGGCGGGCGTCGATCAGCACCTGGAGGATGTCGGCGGGTTTGTCGCCACCGCTGGCGAGGTGCTCGAGGCGGGCGGCGATGATCGGCGCGAACAGCGCGTGGACGTCGGCGGCGGCCTGCTTCATCTTGCGGCGGCGGCCGAACGAAGGCAGCCGGTAGAGCTGGAGGATCATCGCCGGCTGGACGTGCTTCTGATAGCGGTTGAACGCCTCGTAGACTTTCGCAGATTCCTGCTGGCTGAGGGTCATCCCGAACATCGTGCGGAAGATGACGTCCGCCGTGACGTGAGTCATCAACGGGTCGATATCGACCGGTTTTGAAAGGTCCTGCTGGTTGAGCAGCGCCACCAGATCGGCGGCGGAAGCGTCCATCGCCGGGAAGGCGCGCTTGAGGTTGGTGTGCATGAACGCCGGATTGATCATCTGGCGCTGGTCTTCCCAGAGCTTGCCGTTGGTGGAGAACACGCTGCGGCCCAGCAGCGGGTCGAGCATGTCGTTCATCAGGCGGTGCTTGGGGTATTCCTTCGTCTCGTCGTCCATGACTTTCGCGACCAGCGACAGTTCGTTGACGACGAAGAAGTTCTCGGTGGGCACCTTGAAGGCGCCCATCTTCATCCGGTAGCTTTTCTCGAACAGCGTGTGAATCCAGCTTTCCCAGCCGGTGACGAAACGCTTCAGCAGGCCCGCCTTGCTTTTCAGCGGGGTGGGGTAAGGCGGGGTGAACGGGCAGCCATCGGCAGGCGTGTCAGGCATTTTCGGCCTCGAAGGCGGCGATCGATTGGGCGAGCGGCCTGCCGGAGCAGGTGAGCCCGAGGTAATCGAGCGGAGAGGGACGGTCGAGCCGACGCAGATAGTCGAAATGGGTGAGGTACTTGTTGCGCCGGCGCAATTTGTAGGTGGCGGCGTTGCAATAGCGGAACCAGCGCGGGCTGAGCTGGACGAGGCCGGCGGGCGCCTCCACCGGACGGCCGAGCAGCGGCGGAACCAGCGGGATGGCGGCGCCGTCGGTAAGCGAGCCGATGTCGAGCCAACGGAAGCGGGCCTGGCCGACGGCGTCGCAGGCGGCGTGGTAGCCCAGCGCATCGCGGCGAAAGCTGATCAGCGGGATCGACGAGCCGAGCGTGACCAGCGCGAAGTTTTCGGGAAGCGCGCCGCCGCGCCGGGCGAGCACGCGGGCCATGATCGGCATCGCCAGGATCGAGCCGTTGGAATGGGTGACGAACAGCACTTCGTCGTGCGGTTCGTCCAGCGCCTCGGCAATGGCGGCGGCGAAGCGGTCAAGCCGATCATCCAGCGCGGGCAGGGTTTCGCGGCAGGCGAGCTGGTCGTTGAACACGATGAACCGCATCAGCCACAGCGAGTGGATGCGCTTGACCAGCGAGAGGCCCCAGGGAATTCCGGCCGCCAGCGCCGGGGGCAGGCCCCACCAGCCGGACAGGCCCGCGAAACGCAGGCCGATGGCGAGCAGACCCCAGACCAGCAGCGTGGCCAGCAGCGGGGCGAGCAGCATGGTGACGCCGGGGTAGACCAGGGCGAACTTGCTGCCGCGCGGGACGTTGCCGGTGATCGTCCATTCGCCGGCGCGCCAGAAGCGGCGGTAGGCGGTGGCCATGTGGCGGATGAGCGCGGGCGTGCCCTTGATCCAGTGGGCGCGGACCAGATCGTCCCAGGCGAGGAAGCGGATGTCGGTGATGCACGATTCGTCGGCGGCGGTGACGGTCCACGCCGAGTCCTTGGCCTGGCGACGGCGTTCGCCGAGCGCCAATGCCGGGGCGAGGCCGGCGGCGTTGTGGGCATCGACCTGCTCACCCAGCAGCTCGTGATAGAACCGGGCGCCGCGTGGGTCGAACCCGCCGAGGTGGAGAACTTTGCGCTTGAACGTCGTCACCGGGTGGGCATAGCCGCGTCATGACGACAAAGGAACGGCAATACTGCCTGCTGATGGACGGGCGGAAGTACAACCGCAACCTGGCCTGCAAGAAGCACGACAATGCTTATGGCATCAACGGCGGCGGCAGCGAGGCCGACCGGCGCGCGGCGGACTTGCGGTTCTATCGCCACATGCGGGCCGAGCACGATCCGCTGGCGCTGCTGGTGCTGGCGGCGGTGACATGTTTCGGCTGGTTCTTCTTCAACTATCACGGCAGGCCGTGGCGGGGCCAGTTGGTGCGGAAGTTGTTTCGTAACTATTAACCATTATAACCGCTGGTTTGGCGCAGGAAATTTTGCGCTGCAAATGGTTGAAAAACAACGATGACTGAAGAAGAAAAAAGACTGACCCGCCGCCGGTTCTACAAGGCCGAGCAGGAAGCCGGGTTTGCCGATACCCGCGCGCATCAGACCGCGCAGACCACCAGTGCCAGCTACAAGCTGGCGTTCCGCGACACCGATTTCCTGCTGCGCGAGGAATTGCGGCCGGTGCGGTTCCAGTTGGAACTGCTGAAGACCGAGATGCTGCTGGACGAGGCCGGGATCGGCAGCACGCTGGTCTGCTATGGCTCGGCGCGCATCCCCTCGCCCGAGAATGTGCAGGCGGTGCTGGATGCGGCGGTGACGCCCGAGGAAAAGGCGATAGCCGGGCGGCTGGCCGACAAGGCCAAGTATTACGAGGAAGCAAGGGCGCTGGCGCGGATCGCCAGCCAGTGCGCGATCGTCGAGAAGGGGATGCGCCAGTTCGTGCTGTGTTCGGGCGGCGGGCCGTCGATCATGGAGGCGGCGAATCGCGGTGCGGCCGATGTGGGGGCCGAATCGGTGGGGTTGAACATCGTTCTGCCGCACGAGCAGGCGCCCAACCCGTTCGTGACCCCGCGGCTGGCGTTCCAGTTCCACTATTTCGCGCTGCGCAAGATGCACTTCCTGCTGCGCGCGCGGGCAGTGGCGGTGTTCCCCGGCGGATTCGGCACCTTCGACGAGTTCTTCGAGCTGCTGACGCTGATCCAGACCGGCAAGATGAAGCCGATCCCGATCCTGCTGTTCGGCAAGGACTTCTGGACGCGGATGATCAATTTCGAGGCGCTGGCCGAGGAAGGCGTGATCAACGCGAAGGACCTGGAGCTGATCACCTGGGTGGAGACCGCCGAGGATGCATGGGCAAGGATCGTCGAGTTCTACAGCCTCGATTGTTGAGATGGTAGGAGCGAGGATCGTGGTGTTGTGACTTGTTGAACCCGGTTCGACGTGCATTGCGCCGATCGAGCGGCAGCCTGCGCGGCGCGATGGACCCTGAAACGAGTTCAGGGTGACGAATATTCGTATTGCGAGCTTCGCCTTCGGGCCAATCCGTTATAACAACTTCTCGTATTCGGAGACGCATTCCGCCAGGATCGACAGCGCCAGCACCGAGGGGGTGCGGGCGTGGGCGAACAGGCCGATCGGCGAGCGCAGGCGGGTGAGCGCGGCTTCGGCCAGCCATTCGCGGCGCGATTCGCGCGCGCCGCGCCCGCCTTGCGCGCCGACGAGAAAGGCGGGGCTGGTGAGCGCCCACGGCAGGATGGCGCGTTCCCATTCGTGATCGTGGAACAGCACGGCCACGGCGGTCCACGGATCGATGGCGATTTCCGGCGGCTGGCCGAGGGTGAGCGGGGCATCGCCCGGTTCGCCACGGGGGGTGGCGAGGACGATGTCCAGCCCTTGCGCGGCGCCGAGGCGGGCGAGCGCGCGCACTTCCGGGCCGGACCCGCAGATGACCAGGCGCAGGCGCGGCAGGTAGCGGCGGGTGAAGGCGCCCTCCCCTATCGCCAGATCGGCAGGCTCGCGCCGGGCCAGCGCGGCGGTGGCGGCGGCAAGCGCGGCACGATCGGGCGCGGGATCGACCCGGATGTCGATGCCGCTGCCGCAGGGCAGGCGGATATCGACGAACGGCGAGCCCTGGCCATAGCGCAGCAGGCGCGCGGGTTCGGGCCGGGCCG
Source organism: Sphingomonadales bacterium (assembly GCA_018971065.1). The sequence goes on from JAGWVC010000040.1 coordinate 30,871, forward strand.
CCTCGTCCGCCAGCGCGCGTTCGAGGCAACCGTCGGCCAGGCTGCCACGCGTGGTGCCATCGGGCAGCACCGCAAGCTGGGCGCCGAGGCGGCGCGACCAGGTGCCGTCGATGCGGGTGACCGTACACAGCGCGCCGCCGTTGGCGGCTACGGCGTGGAGCGCTTCGGTATCGTCATCGATGGGTGCGGCGGACATCGCCGCTAGATGGCGTGCCTGGCTCGCTTGTGCAATTGCCATATCGGCGGGGTGATGTTGCACTGGTGGCAATGGCGGCGCGGCGGGGTTATGCAGTGTCCACTATCAATATTGGGAGAGAGCCATGAAAACCGCGGCAGGGCTGGTCGAGCAGGCGAAGCAGGCGACGGGGCTGGGCGAGACGGGCGGCGACGGCTTCATGGAAGGGCTGGAGCGGCTGGTGGCGTCGGCGAAGGCCGAGGCGCGGCTGAATCTGGCCGGCGAGGCGATGTTCGAGGGCCAGGCAGTGATGCTGTTGAGCTCGCGGCTGCAAATCGAGGACTGGTATGGCCGCCATCCCGAGATCGACGACCAGCAGATCGTGGCGCCGCTCATGGTGCTGGGGATGCCGCGCACCGGTTCCACCGCGCTGCACTGCATCCTGGCCGAGGACCCGGCGGTGCGGGTGATCCGCAACTGGGAAGGCATGAGCCCGTGCCCGCCACCAATCGCCGGCGAGGAAGCCAACGATCCGCGCATTCCGGCGATGCAGGCGATCATGGAACGGCGCAACACGATCACGCCGCGTATGCAGCAGATGCTGCCATCCACCGCGACCTCGCCGGTGGAAGACCAGATGCAGATGGGGTACAACTTCGTCTCGCAGATCTTCCAGGCCAGCTTCCACATCCCGTCCTATGCGCAATGGCTGCACCACGAGGCCGACCTGGTGCCGACCTTCCAATATGTGAAGCGCGTGCTGAAGCTGTTGCAGTGGCGCTGCCCGCCGACGCGGTGGCGGCTGAAGAACCCGACCTATTCGATGTTCATCGACGCGCTGGACACGGTGTTTCCCGATGCGCGGTATTGCATGACTCACCGTGACGTGACGAAAGTGATCCCGTCGGTGGCGGACCTCTATTACGAGATGCACAAGCCCAATACCGACACCCCCGACAAGGCGTGGATGGGCGAGATCAACTGCGAGTTTGCCGAGCTGGGGATGCGGCGGATGATGGCGTTCCGCGATGCCGGGCATGACCATCGCTTTTTCGATTTCCATTTCGCCGATTTCCAGCGCGATCCGTTCCCGTCACTGGAGCGGCTTTATGCCTGGCTGGGCGAGGACTTCACGCCCGAAGCGCGCATGCGGATGGAAGCCTGGCGCAAGGACACCCCGCGCGACAAGCATGGCGTGCATGAATACCATCCCGAGGAATTCGGGCTGGACCTGGACGTGATCCGCGCGCGAATGCGGTTCTATTCGGATCGATTCGGCGAGCCGGTAGGGGCGTGACCTTCGCGCGGCCGGCGGGTTGGTTCCGGACCGCCGGCGAGGTGGCGGCGGGGCATGACCGGGCCGGGTGGCAGGTGGTGCTGACCGGGGCGACATCGGGCATCGGCGCGGAGACGGCGCGGGCGCTGGCGGGAACCGGGGCGGATATCGTGCTGGGGGTGCGGCGGCTGGAAGCCGGACAGGCGCTGGCGGCGGAACTGGCGGCGAGCGCGAAAGGCCGGATCGTGGCGCGGGCGCTGGATCTGGGCGATCTGGCTTCGGTGCGGGCGTTCGCGGACGGCATCGTTGGCCCGGTGGACGTGTTGATCGCCAATGCCGGGGTATCGAAGACGCCCGAGCGGCATCTGCCCAACGGGCTGGACGTGCGGTTCGCCACCAATCACCTGGGGCATTTCGCGCTGGCGCAGCGGCTGCATGGCCGGATGGCGATGCGCGGGTGCCGGATCGTGGTGCTGTCCAGCGCGGCGCACAAGGG
>JAGWVC010000041.1 GCA_018971065.1 Sphingomonadales bacterium
AGCGACGACGGCCTGTCGTTCACCATGCGCGACCGGCCGTCGCTGACGCCGGGGCCGGATTTCCTCGATGCGGGCGGCTGCGAGGACCCGACGCTGGTGATCGACGACAAGCGCTGGATCATCACTTACACCGGCGTGGACCACGCCCATGTCAGCGGGCAACTGCTGTACGCCACCGGTACCGGGCCGGATGACCTGGTGAAGCAGGGCGTGGCGCTGGCGTCCTCGAAGACGCAGGGCAACACCAAGGAAGCGACGATCGGCCGGACCGTCGATGGCCGCTGGCGGCTCTACTACGAATATGCTTCGGAAGAGCATTCGCTGATCGGGCTGGCGCTGGGCGAGGGCGTCGCGGGGCCGTGGCACGAGCAGCCGCACCCGTTCGATCCGCGCCCCGACCAGTGGGACGGCTGGCACTTGTCCACCGGGCCGATGTGGACCGCTGACGCCGACATGCCGGTGATGTTCTACAACGGCGCCACGCACGACGCCCGCTGGCGGATCGGCTGGGTGGCGTTCGACAAGGACTATACCAAAGTGGTGGCGCGCTGCGCCGGGCCGCTGATCGTGCCCGATCCCTGTCCGGGCATTCCGGGCGTGGACATGGCGTTCGCCGCCAGTTGCCTGGATGACGCCGACGGCACCTGCTGGCTCTATTACTCGGTCGAGGATCGTTTCCTGCAACGGGCGCGGATCAGGCGGACTGCGTAAGCAGCGCGGCGGCCTGCTTCAGGTCTTCCCCGAAGCGCGCCTCCTCGCGCGCCTGCGCTTCCCCGTCGAGGCGGAGCAGGTAGCTGGGATGGGCGGTCAGCAGCAGCGAGGCGCCGTCGGGCAGCGTGATCGGCGCGCCGCGTTCGCGACCGATGGCGGGGGTGCGGCCCAGCAGGCCGCGTGCCGCGCTGGCGCCAAGGGCGAGGATCAGCCGGGGCCGCACCAGCGCGCGTTCGCCGTCCAGCCACCAGCGGCACATGTCGATCTCGCCGGCGGTGGGCGTCTGGTGCAGGCGGTGCTGGCCGCGTGGCGCGAACTTGAAATGCTTGACCGCGTTGGTGATCCAGGCCGCGCCGGGATCGATGCCCGCCGCCGCCAGATGCCGGTCGAGCAGTTGCCCGGCCGGGCCGGCGAACGGGCGGCCTTCGTGCTCCTCGCTGTCACCCGGTTGTTCGCCGACGATCATCAAGGCCGCATCGGCCGGGCCTTCACCGGCGACGGCGCGGGTGCCGTTGCAGCCGATCGGGCATTTCCGGCAAGTCTGGATCGCGTCGGCAATTCCGGAAAGGCTGTGGGGCCGGTCGGACTCGTCGAACCGCGCAGGGGCATTGGCGTGCATCGCGGTCTCCCGTGCCCGGGCGCCGGCGATCATCGCGGGGATCAGCCGGGTTTCGGGCATCATGTGCCAGTACTTGCGCGGCATTTCCTTCAGCATCGCGCCCACCTTCAAACGCGCCGGGTTGAAGATCGACGCATAATAGCGGTGCCATGCCGCTTCGACGGGATCGGCAGAGGGTGCGTCGGACAGGTGGGCGCCGGGGCCTTCGTGCAAGCTGGCGCCGTCCCACAGCAGCGACAGCGCCGGGGTGAGGATCGACCAGCGCTGGCTGGCGAAGCGATCGACGAAGAAGCGGGCATTGGCGCGGAGGATGTGATGCTCGGGCTCGAACCAGGCGACGTAGTGCGGGCCGTCGCTTTCGGGCACCGCGCGGAAGCGCAGGAAGGCGCGCATCTTATGGATGTCGCGGCGGACCTGCCGGGCCAGCAGTTCGGCGCGGCGCACCTGCGGGTCGGCGGCCTGCTCCATCAGCCGGGGCGTGCGCTGCAACCGCCAGAGCAGGCGGTAGAGCAGGTCGAACCGGGCGGGATCGCGGTGCAGCGCGGCGTGCGCGGCCAGTTGCAGGAAGGCGCGGCTGGCGCGGGCGGGCGAGGCTTCGGATGCGGGCGGCGCGCCGCGCGCGGCGGTCGCGAACAGGCCGGCCGGGCATTCCCCCGCAACGTGCCATGCAACATCATCGGGCGGCACGGCGGCGGCCAGCAGGCGCCGGGCTGTGGTGCGCCAGGCGTCGAAATCGTCGGGCGCGGTCAGTTCGACGCAGACGCCGTCGCGGGTTCGCGGGACGGTCATGCGAACAGTTCGAGCTGCTTTTCCCGCGGCGGCGCCAGCGTTGCGCGCAAGTCGGCGCGATCGGTCAGCGCGGTTGGTGTCCAGTCGGCGGCGGCGATGAACGGGCGCAGCCTGTCGATGCTGGTGGTCAGCTTCGCCAGATCAGCCAGCCGCAGCCGGGCATGACGGCGCGCGGCCAGCAGTGCCGTGACCGCGCGGGTGCCCAGCCCCGGCACGCGCAGCAGCGCCTCACGCGGGGCCTTGTTGATGTCCACCGGGAAAGCCTCGCGGAACCGCAGCGCCCAGGCCAGCTTCGGGTCGATGTCCAGAGGCAGCATTCCGTCCGGGTCCATCGCCGCGCCGACCTCCTGCGGGGTGTAGCCATAGAAGCGCAGCAGCCAGTCCGACTGGTAGAGCCGGTGTTCGCGCAGCAGCGGTGGGCGTTGCAACGGCAGGATGGCGCTGGCGTCGGGGATCGGGCTGAAGGCGGAATAGTAGACCCGGCGCAGGCGGAAATCGCCATAGAGCGCGGCGGCGCGGCCGACGATGCGGGCGTCGTTGGCATCATCGGCGCCGACGATCATCTGCGTGGACTGGCCGGCGGGGGCGAATGGCGGGGCGTGGCGGAAGCGCTTGCCGGCGTCCTTCGCCGCGATGATCGCCTGCGACAGGTGATTCATGGCGCCGGCGATGGTGCCGCTGTTCTTGTCGGGCGCGAGCCGGGCCAGCCCGGCATCGGTGGGCAGTTCGACGTTGATCGAGACGCGGTCGGCCCACAGGCCCGCCTGCCGGACCAGTTCGGGATCGGCCTCGGGGATCGACTTCAGGTGGATATAGCCGCGAAACCGGTGATCCTTGCGCAGGCAGCGGGCCACCTCGATCATCTGTTCCATCGTGTGGTTGGACGAGCGGACGATGCCCGAGGAGAGGAACAGCCCTTCGATGTAATTGCGGCGATAGAACCCCAGCGTCAGGTCCACCACCTCCTGGGGGGTGAACCGCGCGCGCGGCGTGTTCGAGCTCTTGCGGTTGATGCAGTAATGGCAATCGAAGATGCAGTGATTGGTCAGCAGCAGCTTGAGCAGCGAGATGCAGCGGCCATCGGGCGCATAGGCGTGGCAGATGCCCATGCCTTCGGTGGAGCCCAGGCCCTTGCCGTCGCGGCTGTTGCGTTTTGCCGTGCCCGAGGACGCACACGAGGCATCGTACTTGGCGGCGTCGGCGAGGATGGCGAGGCGGTCGAGAAGGTCGTCGGCGGGCATGATGTTCCTTTTATGTTCCATTAATCGAGCGTGCAAGCGGGGTTGCCGGATTTGCGACGAGCGGCGGCTTGACTAACGCCGGGGGGCCTTCATTATCGCGGGTAGCAAGTGCTTGGTCGGGTGAGGCCGCACGCAAGGGGTGGGGAGGCCGGGCGGCGCATGAAGCGCGATGTCCTGATCGGGATCGACGTGGGCGGCACCTTCACCGATGCGGTGGTGATCGTGGCCGGGCGACCGTTCCGCGCCAAAAGCCCCAGCACCTATCCGCGCATCGGTGAGGGCGTGCTGGCGTCGTGCCGGCTGGCGGCGCGCGCGGCGGGGGCTGATCTGGACACCCTGCTGCCGCGCGTGCGCCGGTTCGGGCTGGGCACCACGGCGGTAACCAACGTGATCGCCACCCGCACCGGGCTGAAGGTGGGGCTGCTGACCACCAAGGGCTTCGAGGAAACGCTGCGACTGGCGCGCGGGCGCACGCAGGAAGTGGATGGCTGGCTGCAATCGGTGGACGCGCTGGTCGATCGGCGGATGATCGCGGGCATCGACGAGCGGATCGACCGCAACGGCGTGGTGCTGCGGGCGCTGGATGCGGCGGAAGTGTTGGCCGAGGGGCGGCGGCTGGCGGCGCAAGGGGCGCAGAGCCTGGCGGTGTCGTTCCTGTGGTCGTTCCACAACCCGGTGCACGAGGCGGAGGCGCTGCGGCTGCTGCGCGCCGAATTCCCCGGCCTGCCGGTGACCGGCGGGGCCGAACTGCGCCCGGTGATCCGCGAGTATGAGCGCACCACGCTGGCGGTGCTGAATGCCTATGCCCACGGCGCCTATGCCGGGGTGGAAGGGCTGGCCGAGGAACTGCGCGCCGGCGGGCTGGAGGCGCCGGTGCTGCTGTGCCATTCGGGCGGCGGGGCAATCTCGATCCCCGAGGCGCGCGAGCAGCCGGTGTGGCTGGCGGCGTCCGGCCCGGCGGCGGGGGTGGCGGCGGCGGCGTCGATCGCGCGGATGGCCGGCGAGGATCGCGTGCTGACCGGCGATCTGGGCGGCACCTCGTTCGATGTCGCGCATCTGGCCGATGGCGCCCCGGCGCGGACTCAGCGCGGCAACCTGATGGGGTTCTGGACCGCCTTGCCGCGTGTCGATGTCGAATCGGTGGGGGCAGGCGGTGGCTCGCTGGCCTGGGCGGACGAGCGGGGGATGTTGCGGGTGGGGCCGCGTTCGGCCGGGTCGTCGCCGGGGCCGGTGTGCTATGGCCGTGGTGGCACGCAGCCGGCGCTGACCGATGCGCTGCTGGCGCTGGGTTACCTCGATCCGGCGCGGTTCCTGGGTGGGGCGATGGCGCTGGATGGCGATGGCGCGGTGGCGGCGCTGGCCGGGTTGGGGGCGCCGCTGGGGCTGGCGGCGGTGGAAACGGCGTGGGGCGTCCGCGCGCTGGCACTGGCCGAGATGGTCAAGGCGGTGCGGGCGCGTCTGTCATCGCACGCGCTGGCGGCGGCCGAGCATTGCCTGGTCTCCTATGGTGGCTGCGGGGCGCTGTTCGCTGCCGAAGTGGCGCGCAATGCCGGGCTGAAGCGGGTGCTGGTTCCCGAGCTGGCGTCGGTGCTTTCGGCCTATGGTGCGGCAACGATGGACATAAGGCGTGAGCGGCTGGCCAGCGTGCTGAAGGCGCTGCCGTGCGATGCCGGGTTGATCGACGCGACACTGGATGGTTTGGGCCAGCAGGCCGGGGCCGATCTGGCGGCGGATGGCGTGCCGGAGGCGGCACGCACAGTGCGGTTCGAGGCGGACATGCGGTTCTTCGGCCAGCGCTGGGAACTGGCGGTGGCCTTGCCCGAGGCCCCGGCGGTGGGGGATGGCGGCGCACAGATGGAAGCGCTGTTCCGCGCCGAGTATCTGCGGCGGTTCGGGGCGGCGGCGACGACGGGTTCGGGCGTGGTCGAACTGGTGGGCATTCGCGCCATCGGCATCGGGCGGATGGCGGTGGAGGAGGTGGTTTCCGCAGGCGGTTCGGGCAGCGCCGCGCCGGTGGGGCAGCGGGCGGTGCAGGTGGTGCGGGACGGCGGGCCATCGATTGTGGCGGTGTACGATGCGGGCGCGCTGGGCGAGGGCGCTTTCCTCCCCGGCCCGGCGCTGATCGACAGCCAGGATACGACGATCTGGATACCCGGCGGCATGGCGGCAACGATGCTGGCCGGGGGCACGCTGGCCATCGAGGTGAGGGCATGACCGCTATAGACCCGATCATTCCCGAACTGCTGCGCGCGCGGCTGGAAGCCATCGGGCAGGAAGCCGGCGCGGCGGTGCAGCAGACCGCAATCAGTCCGATCGTCACCGAAAGCAAGGACTACTCGGTGACGATCCTCGACGCCGAGGGTGCGATCGTCTGCGCGCACGGGCTGGTGGACCTGCATTTCGGCGCGGTGATGCACGCCGTTCGATCGACCATCGCGCTGCATGGGACGAGCATTGCCGAGGGCGACGTGTTCCTGGCCAACGACCCGCATTCGGGCGGCGGGCTGCATCCGCAGGACGTGGTGATCCAGCGGCCGGTCTATGTCGATGGCGTGCGCGTGGCGTGGGTGGCGCTGGCGGCGCACATGATGGACATGGGCGGAATGGTGCCGGGATCGTCGGCGCCGATGGCCACCGAATGCTATCAGGAAGCTCTGCGGCTGCCGCCGGTGCGGCTGATCGCGCAGCGGGTGGAGTGCGCCGACATCTGGGCGATCCTGCGCACCAATATCCGCAGTTCCGACCTGGTCGAAATGGACATGCGCAGCCTGGTGATCGGCGGCGCGGTGGCCGAGGCGAAGCTGGTTGAGCTGGTGCGCGAGATGGGGCGCGACGGTTTCGTGGCCGCCGGGCGCGCGCTGGTGGACGGCGCGGAAAGCGTGCTGCGCGCGCGGATCGGGGCGCTGGAGGACGGGGTCTATCGCGCGACGGCGTGGATCGAATATGGCGACGACGTGCTGCGGATGCCGTGCGAAATGCGGGTCAATGGCGACCGGCTGGTGTTCGACCTGACCGGGGCGCCGCCACAGGTGCCGAAGTTCTTCAATTCCAAGCCGTACATCGTGCGCGCCATGATCGCGCCGCGCCTGCGGCAGATCCTGGCGCCGGGGCTGCCGTTCAACCAGTCGGCACTGACCGTCACCGAGATCGAGAGCACGCCGGGCACGCTGGTGGATTGCACGCTGCCCGCGCCGATCGCCGCGGCGCACACCGATGCCTGCATGGCGGTGAACACCGCCGCCGCGCAGTGCCTGCAACTGGCGCTGCAGGCCTCGCCGGATGCCTTGCACCGTGACGCGGTTACCGCGCCGCTGCTGGCCGCCTATGGCACCGGGCGCTGGACGTATCTGGACGAGCGCGGGGCGCGGCGGGTCTATACGCTGATCGACGGGGCGTTCTGTGGCAGCCCGGCGGCGGCCGGGCGCGATGGCATCGACATCAAGTCCAGCCTGATGCCGGGCGGCAACCAGTTGGAATTCGCCGATGTCGAGATGCTGGAGGCGGCTTATCCGGTGCTGTTCCGTGAGCGCAAGGCGACGACGGGGTTCCACGGCTATGGCCGCCAGCGCTCGGGCACCGGCTGCGAGGAAAGCTTTACCGCGCACGGTACCGAGACCTTGCAGGGCAACATGACCGGCACGCGGGCGTGGTTCCCGACGCTGGGCAGCGCCGGCGGATTTCCCGGCGCGACGATGCGGTTCGCGGTGCGGCGGGTCGATGGCACGATCGATCCGGTGGGCATCCACCAGGTGGGGGTGTCGGTGGCGCCGGGCGATCGCTTCGAGATGATCTGCGCCAGCGGCGGCGGGCATGGCGATCCGCTGGACCGCGATGTGGCGGCGGTGGCGGCGGACCTGGCGCAATCGCGGGTCGATCCGGGGACGGCAAGCGCCGTTTATGGTGCGGTTATCGTTGCGGGAACGCTGGACGAGGCGGCGACGGCGGCGCGGCGCGAGGCGATGCGGCGCGAACGATTGGCGCAGGCGCGGGCGGCGGCGCGCGCGACCGGGCTGGTCGATGCGGCGGGCGGGCAGGCGGGCGACCTGCCGTTGCATCCCGGTGTGGTCCAGCGCGGCAATCGCGCGGTGGCGGTGGTATCGGGCGCGGTGCTGGCGGTGGCGCCGGGGAACTGGCTGGATGGTTGTCCGCTGCTGGACGCGCGGATCGACGAGCGGGTGGGCGGGTTGTACACCCGCGCGCATCTCGATCCGCTGACCGGGCGCACGCTGCATGTCGATGTCATTCGTGCCGGTGATCCGCCGTGCATAGCCGTGATGCCCGCGCGCTGGGTGAAAGCTTGAGAGGAAGCAGTATGGAAGCCGTTTCGATCCGCACGCCGGACGGGGATTGCCGTTCGTGGTTCTTCACGCCCGAAGGGGAAGGGCCGTGGCCGGGGGCGATCTTCTTCATGGACGGGCTGGCGATCCGCCCGGTGCTGTTCCAGATGGCGCAGCGGCTGGCCGATCATGGCTATGCGGTGCTGCTGCCCGACATGTTCTGGCGCGCGGGGCCTTATGAACCGCTGGATGTGAAGGCGGTGTTTGCCGGGGGCAGCGTCAGCAAGGCGATCGGGCACTTGTTCGGCAGCACTGACAAGACGCGCGGCGCGGCCGATACCGGCGCGTTCCTCGACTGGCTGGCGGCAAACCCGAAAGTGTCGGGCAGCAAGGTGGGCACCACCGGCTATTGCATGGGCGGCGCGGCGTCGCTGGTGGCGGCGGGGACCTATCCCGATCGCGTCGCGGCGGCGGCGAGCTTCCACGGCGGTGGCCTCGCCACCGACGATGCCGACAGCCCGCACCTGCTGGCGCCGAAGATGAAGGCGCGTGTCCTTGTCGCGGGGGCGGATAACGATGCCTCGTATCCGCCCGAGATGGAGGCGCGGCTGGATGCGGCGCTGACGGCGGCCGGGGTGCAGCATGTCTGCGAAGTGTATCCGGGCGCGCTGCATGGCTGGACGATGGCCGACTTCCCGATCTACAACGCGGAGGCGGCCGAGCGGCACTGGACCGAACTGCTGGCATTGTTCGATGCCGCGCTGAAATAGCGCGGCAAGCGGGGGGACGGGATGGACGCGGCGAAAGACCTGCGGCGGCAATCGCTGTCGATGATGCTGCGGCGCTCGGCCGAACGGTTCGGCGCGCGGATCGCGCTGGAATGCGGCGGCGCGGCGTGGAGCTATGCCGAACTCGACCGGCTGGCCGATCGGCTGGCGAACGGTCTGGCGGCGATCGGCGTGCGCAAGGGTGATCGCGTCGCGGTGGTGGCGCGCAACAGCCACGCGTTCATGGCGCTGCGTTTTGCCGTGGCGCGCAGCGGTGCGGTGCTGGTGCCGGTGAACTTCATGCTGCACGCCGAGGAGGCGCGCTACATCCTGGAACACGCCGGTGCCTCGCTGGTGTTTGCCGATGCGACGACGCTGGCCGTGGTGCGCGCGGCGGTGCCGGGGCTGCCGGTCTATGGCCTGCCTGGCGAGCATGAGCCGGCGCCCGCGGACGTGCCGGCGTGGGACAGCCTGCTGGGCGAGGCGATGCCACCGCCTGAAGTGGTGGACGCCGACGACCTGCTGCAGATCATCTACACCAGCGGCACCGAATCGCGGCCCAAGGGGGCGATGCTGACTCACGCGGCGGTGCTGTGGGAATACCAGTCGGTCATCATCGACTGCGAATTGCGCGGCGATGCGGTGATGCTGAATTCGATGCCGCTGTACCATTGCGCGCAGCTTGACGCGATGATCGGCCCGGCCTTGCAGATGGGCGCACACAATATCGTCACCGGATCGCCCGCGCCCGACAACCTGCTGGCGCTGATCGAGCGGCATCGCGTGACCAGCCTGTTCGTGCCGCCGACGGTGTGGATCGGCCTGTTGCGCTGCCCCGGGTTCGACGCGGCCGACCTGTCGTCGCTGACTCACGGCTATTTCGGCGCCTCGATCATGCCGGGTGAGGTGCTGAAGGAACTGATGGCGCGGCTGCCGAAGGTGCGGTTCTGGAACGTCTATGGCCAGACCGAGATCGCCCCGGTGGCCACCGCGCTGCAGCCGCACGAGCATTTCGCGCGGCCCAATTCGTGCGGGCGGCCGGTGACGCATGTATCGACCCGGGTGGTCGATGACGACATGGCCGACGTGGCGCCGGGCGAGGTGGGCGAGGTGGTGCATCGCTCACCCCACCTGATGAGCGGGTACTGGAACGATCCGGAGAAGACGGCGGCGGCGTTTGCCGGGGGCTGGTTCCATTCGGGCGACCTGGCGACGGTGGACGCCGATGGCTACATCACCATCGTCGATCGCAAGAAGGACATGATCAATTCGGGCGGCGAGAACGTCTCCTCGCGCGAGGTGGAGGAGTGCGTCTACACTCATCCGGCGGTGGCCGAAGTGGCGGTGATCGGCCTGCCCGATCCGCGCTGGATCGAGACGGTCTGCGCGGTGGTGGTGCCGCGCGCCGGAGCGATCATCGACGAGGCCGCGCTGATCGCCCATTGCCGGGAACGGCTTGCAGGGTACAAGGCGCCGAAACGGGTTATCGTGGTGGAGGCCTTGCCCAAGAATGCCAGCGGCAAGATCCTCAAGCGCGAGTTGCGCGCGCTGGCGTGACCGGCGGCCGCGATGACCGCGCCGCACCTGGCCATATCGAAATCGCGGCGCACGCTGATCACCTGTTCGGTGATGCTATCGACGATGATCGTCGCGCTGGACGGCACGATTGCCAACGTGGCGCTGCCGCACATGCAGGCCAGCCTGCTGGCCTCGCCCGAGCAGGTGGTGTGGGTGCTGACCTCGTATCTGGTGGCCTCGGCGATTGCCATGCCGCTGTCGGGCTGGCTGGCCAGCCGCTATGGCCGCAAGCTGGTGATGGTAGCTTCGGCGGCCGGGTTCACGCTGGCGTCGGTTTCGTGCGGGCTGTCCACCAGCCTGGGGATGATGGTGGTCTCGCGGCTGTTGCAGGGGGCGTTCGGCGCGGGACTGGTGCCGCTGGGGCAGGCGACGCTGCTGGATGTCTATCCGCCCGAACGGCAGGGGCAGGCAATGGTGATCGCCGGCCTTGGCGCGATGATCGGGCCGCTGTCCGGCCCGACGCTGGGCGGCTGGCTGACCGACGCGTTCAACTGGCGCTGGATTTTCATGATCAACGTGCCGATCGGACTGGCGGCGATGGTGGGGCTGTGGTCCACGCTGCCGGAAACGCGCAACGAGGGGATGGCGAAGTTCGACCTGTTCGGGTTCGCCACGGTGTCGATCTTCATCGGCACGCTGCAACTGATGATGGACCGGGGGCAGCAGCTCGACTGGTTCGAATCGCGCGAGATCTGCATCGAGGCGGCAGCGGTGGCGGTGTTCCTGTGGATGAGCGTGGTTCACATGCTGACCGCGCGCGACACGTTCGTCAGCGTCGATGTGTTCCGCGATCGCAATTTCACCATCGGCACGGTGATCAGCGCGGCGATCGGCATCCTGATCTTTGCCTCGGTGCCGATCATCGTGGTGATGCAGCAGCAATTGCTGGGCTATTCCGCCTATTATTCCGGGCTGGTCAGCCTGCCGCGCGGGTTCGGCACGGTGTTCGGGCTGTTGGTGGTGGGGCGGCTGATGGGCCGGGTGGATGAGCGGGTGCTGCTGCTGGCGGGGCTGGCGATGCTGTCGCTGGCGCTGTGGATGCTGTCGCGGCTGTCGCTGCAGACCGATGCCACGCCGCTGCTGATCACCGCAGGCTTGCAGGGCATGGGCGGCGGGCTGATGATCGCGCCGCTTTCGGCGATCAGCTATTCGACGCTGGCGCTCCGGCTGCGCAACGAAGGCGCGGCGCTTTATGCGCTGGCGCGCAGCATCGGCCAGTCGCTGGGGCTTTCCGCGCTTCAGGCGCTGTCGCTGCGCAACGCGGCGCAGGTTTCCTCGCGGCTGGTGGAGGGCGTGATCCCGTCCAGCGCGACGCTGGCCTATGCCGCGCCCGGGCTTCGTTTCGACGAAGGCCTGGGGCTGCGGGCGCTGGCGGGGGAGGCCTATCGCCAGGCGGCGATGGTCGCCACGATCGACAGCATGTGGCTGATCCTGCTGCTGGCGCTGGCGATGATGCCGCTGATCCTGCTGATGCAGCGGCGCGGCGCCGTCACCGCTCGATAGTGGCGAGCAGCGCTTCGGTCTCGGTCCACAGCCGGGCGGCGGCAGCCATGTCGAGAGCGGCGGCGGTGGGGGCTTCCTCGGCCAGGTTGAAGAAATAGCGGCCGGGGTCGCGGCCGGTTTCGGGCGCGGTGGCCAGCCATACCAGCGTTTCCGCCGGCTTGTCGGGCGCGTCGAGCTGGGCGGCGGCCATGTGGCTTTGCATGTTGGCATCGCCGTGGCTGGCGAAATTGCTGTCCACCACGCCGGGATGCATGACCTGCGCAACGATGCCGTCGGCCGCGACGCGCCGCGCCAGTTCGTGGGTGAACAGGATGTTGGCCAGTTTGGCCATGCAATAGCCGGTGACCGGGTTATCGGGCTTGAACGATTGCAGGTCGTCCCAGTCCATGCCCTGCTGGCACATGCGGTGGGCGCTGGACGATACCGCGATGACCCGCACCGAGCCGGCGGGCAGCGCGGCGGCGCCGGCCTTGAGCAGCGGCAGCAGTTCGCGGGTCAGCACGAACGGGGCGAGGTGATTGGCGGCGAACGTGGCTTCGGTGCCATCGACCGTGGTGTAGTGTGCATCGCGCACGCCGCCGGCGTTGTTGATCAGCACATCGAGGCGGTCGGTCAGGCCGAGGATGTCGGCGGCGAGGCGGCGCACGTCGGCCATGCGCTCGAAATCGGCCTTCAGGAAATCGACGCGGGCGCCGGGAGCGGCGGCGGCGCGAATTTCGGCCTCGGCGGCCTGGCAGCGCGCCGGATCGCGCCCGGTGCCGATGACGTGCCAACCCCGCTGGGCCAGCATTCGCGCGGTGGCCTTGCCGATGCCGGCGCTGGCGCCGGTGACGACGGCGGTGGGTTGGTCTTTCATGGCAATCGGCTCCCGTTGGCGGTGTGATAACGATACGGCCGCGATGCCATAATGCAAGAGGGTGGTGGATTAAGTGGCGATACCTAGGGAGTTATCGATTGCACTGGCGGATCGAAGCCATTTGACGCATATTTTTCGTGTGGTGCCGGTTTGGGGCTTGCGGTGCGCGACTCGCTGTGATTCTAAGAGCGAATGCGCAAGCGGCAAAAACCGGGTCGGGCGGGGAAATCCGCGCCGAAAGTGGCAAGGGAGAACCTTGTCCAGGTTTTCGCGCTTGCCGCGCTGCTGGTAATGGCCGGGCTTGCCGTTGCCGGACCCAGCGGGGTGCTGGCGTGGGAAGAGAACCACCGCCTGCTGGTGGAGCGCAAGCACGAGATCACGGCGCTGACTCACGATCGCGACGTGCTGCGCAACCGGGTTGCGCTGCTGGACCCGCGCCACGTCGATCCCGATCTGGCCGGCGAACTGCTGCGTTCGCGACTGAACGTGGTCCATCCCGACGAAATGGTGCTGCTGCTGCCGCGCTGATCGGCCGCCGCCGTCGATCATATCCGCACGGTGGGCATAAATTTTGCCCCTCATTCGTATGCTGCATGGTTTCGTGCGGCGCCCCCGTCCTGTAGAGGGCGGGGACCGCATTCTTCTCCCCAAAGGAATGAGCCTTGGCCAAGACCGGCAAAAGCCAGCCACAAGACCCTGCCGCCGACGGCGAAATCGCGCTTCGCGCGCTGCAGGACGCCTATGTTGCCGACCGGCAGTTCGCCGCCAGTGACGAGCAATTGCTGCACTTCTATGAGCAGATGGTGTTGATCCGCCGCTTCGAGGAAAAGGCCGGCCAGCTTTATGGACTGGGCCTGATCGGCGGGTTCTGCCACCTGTACATCGGCCAGGAAGCGGTGGCGGTGGGCCTGCAATCGGCGCTGGATGCCGGCAAGGACAGCGTCATCACCGGCTATCGTGACCACGGCCACATGCTGGCCTATGGCATCGATCCCAAGCTGATCATGGCCGAGCTGACCGGCCGCGCCGCCGGTATTTCGCGCGGCAAGGGCGGGTCGATGCACATGTTCAGCGTCGATCACAAGTTCTTCGGCGGGCATGGCATCGTCGGGGCGCAGGTGTCGCTGGGCACGGGGCTGGCCTTTGTGCACAAGTATCGCGAGGACGGCGGGGTGTGCGTGGCCTATTTCGGTGACGGCGCCGCCAACCAGGGCCAGGTCTACGAGAGCTTCAACATGGCGGCCTTGTGGAACCTGCCGATCGTCTACGTGGTCGAGAACAACGGCTATGCGATGGGCACGGCGGTGAAGCGCGGTTCGGCCGAGACGCATTTCCACCGGCGCGGCACCGCGTTCCGCATTCCCGGCATGGACGTGAACGGCATGGACGTGCTGGAAGTGCGCAAGGCGGCGGAACTGGCGATCGAATACGTGCGTAAGGGCAACGGGCCGGTGCTGATGGAGCTGAACACCTATCGCTATCGCGGGCACTCGATGTCGGACCCGGCCAAGTACCGCAGCCGCGAGGAAGTGCAGGAAATGCGCGAGAAGCACGATCCGATCGAGGCGGCGAAGAACGAATTGCTGAAGCGCGGCGTGGCCGAGGAGCGGATCAGGGAGATCGACAAGCGGGTGCGTGCTGCCGTGGCGGAAAGCGCCGATTTTGCCGAGAATTCGCCCGAGCCGGCGCTGGACGAACTGCATACTGACGTGCTGGTGGAGAGCTACTGATGGCCATCGAACTGAAGATGCCCGCGCTTTCGCCGACGATGGAAGAAGGCAAGCTGGCGAAGTGGCTGGTCAAGGAAGGCGATGAAGTCCGTTCGGGCGACATCCTCGCCGAGATCGAGACCGACAAGGCGACGATGGAGTTCGAGGCGATCGACGAAGGCACGATCGGCAGGATTCTGGTGGCCGAAGGCACCGATGCGGTGAAGGTGGGCACGGTGATCGCCACGATCGATGGTGGTGACGAGGTTGCCGCGCCTGCGGCCAAGCCTGCGGTGCAGGAGCCGGTGGCAACGGCCGAACCCGCCCCGAAGAAGGCCGAGAGCGGCACGTCGAACCTGGCCAGCGACGCCAAGCCGGCGCGCGATCCCGAAGTGCCCAGCGGCACCAACATGAAGACATCGACCGTGCGCGAGGCCTTGCGCGACGCGATGGCCGAGGAAATGCGCCGCGACGGCAGCGTGTTCGTGATGGGCGAGGAAGTGGCGGAGTATCAGGGCGCCTACAAGGTGACCCAGGGCCTGCTGGAGGAATTCGGGCCGAAGCGCGTGATCGATACGCCGATCACCGAATACGGCTTTGCCGGCATTGGCACCGGCGCGGCGATGGGCGGCTTGCGCCCGGTGGTCGAGTTCATGACCTTCAACTTCGCGATGCAGGCAATCGACCACATCATCAATTCGGCCGCCAAGACCAATTACATGTCGGGCGGGCAGATGCGCTGTCCGGTGGTGTTCCGTGGCCCCAACGGCGCGGCGGCGCGGGTGGGCGCGCAGCATTCGCAGAACTATGCGCCGTGGTATGCCAGCGTGCCGGGGCTGGTGGTGATTGCCCCGTATGACGCCAGCGACGCCAAGGGCCTGCTGAAGGCGGCGATCCGCAGCGAGGACCCGGTGGTGTTCCTGGAGAACGAGCTGGTCTATGGCCGGTCGTTCGAACTGCCCGAACTGGACGACCACGTGCTGCCGATCGGCAAGGCGCGGGTGGTGCGTGAGGGGCGCGACGTGACGATCGTGTCGTACTCGATCGGCGTCGGCCTGGCGCTGGAGGCGGCCGAAACGCTGGCGGGCGAGGGGATCGAGGCCGAAGTGCTGGACCTGCGCACGCTGCGGCCGCTGGACAAGGGCGCGGTGCTGCAATCGCTGGCCAAGACCAACCGCGTGGTGGTGGCCGAGGAAGGCTGGCCGGTGTGCGGCATCGCTTCCGAGATCGTCGCGGTGTGCATGGAAGAAGGCTTCGACCACCTCGACGCGCCGGTGCTGCGGGTGTGCGACGAGGACGTGCCGCTGCCTTATGCCGCCAACCTGGAAAAGGCGGCGCTGATCGATGCCGGGCGGATTGTCGCGGCGGTCAGGAAGGTTTGCTACCGCTGAAATCACGGGGGACGGCGCGGGAGCGCGTTCGTCCCCCGATGTGGTTTCGATTGGCATCGATTACGAAAAAATTTTTGGGTTAATGCCAATAAACCTACGGCCACCGCAGAAATCGGTAATTGCCGCATCCCGCGCGGTCATCGCTTTTTAACGACTTCTTAGCGCTGGCGGGCGCAAAACCTGTCTCGGGACGGACTTCATTCCCGAGGAGAGCGCCCTTGTCATCGTTGCCAGTTCTCGCCTTCGTGCGGGAGCGGTTGATGCGCCTTGCCGGCGACCCGGCAGGGAGCATGTTGCCGCTTGCCGCCGGGGGACTCATCGTCATTCTTGCGCTGGTTGGCGGCGGTGTCGACATCAGCCGCGTCTACAAGGTGCAGAACCGCCTGCAGGCGGCGTGCGACGCCGGCGTGCTGGCGGGGCGCAAGGCGGTGACCACCAACGGTTTCGACACCGCCGCGCAGACCCAGGCCAGCAAGTATTTCAACGTCAACTTCGACACGGCGCAGCAGCAGGTGACCAGCGCCTCGTTCACGCCGAGCACGCCCGACAACGGCACCACCGTGGTCGGCGCCGCCACCGCGAACGTGCAGATGGTGGTGATGGAGATCTTCGGCCGCAATTCGATGCCGGTGACGGCCAATTGCAAGGCGCAGGAAGGCATCAGCAACATCGACGTGACCTTCGTGCTGGACACCACCGGCTCGATGGGCACGATCCTGACCGGCACCACCACCCGCCTGCAGGCGCTGAAGAACGCGGCGAAGAACTTCTTCACGACGGTGCAGACTTCGACCAGCGGCACCACGGCGCGGGTGCGCTATGCGTTCGTGCCGTTCAGCGCCGGCGTCAATGTCGGCAACCTGGTCTATGCGCTGAACCCGAATTTCCTGGCGAACACGACGACGATCCAGTCGCGGATGCCGCAGTACGATGCGACGACGCTGGCCTATTTCCAGGGCAACACGACGACCGCGTACATGTATTCGCAGCAGACTTATGCACCGAGCGGGTACAACTCGTCGGTCGGCCAGTATGGCAGCACGAATTACGCGTCGATGCCCGCGTGCCAGGCGGCGCTGCCGGCGGATTCTGCCTGGACCGCGTACGGGTCGGTGACGACGACGACGACCAATAACGTCCAGATCAATTCCGGCACGACTTATGTGACGGTGACCAAGACCTCGCAGCCGCAGAAGAAGACCTATTACTTCTGCGACCGGGCAACCAACGCGTATATCATCCAGACCTATTACGGCACGCGCACCAACGACAACTATGCCTATGGCTCGCTGGTGCCGACATCGACCAGTGCGTCCACCACCTGGGACCATTTCGATTTCCGGCCGGTGCTTTATGACCTGACCGCGTACAAGGCGGGCGGCACGCTGACCGCCTATACCGGCAACAGCGGCGCGGCGGTGAGCTCCACCTGGGACGGCTGCATCGAAGAGCGGTTCACGCGCAACGACGCCACGTTCACGTTCAATGCCTCGACCGGGCGGATCGAGAACACCGGCGCGAGCGATCTCGACATTGATGCTGCGCCATCGACGACCGATGATGCGACCAAATGGCTTCCGGCGGTTTCGAGCGTGGCCTACTATCGCACGTCGGGTTCGAGCGGTTCCGGCGGGCTGACCGATCCTTATCCGCTTTCAACCGGCGGCTACCAGGCGTCGTACTATTGCCCGACGGCGGCGACGACGCTGGCGGCGATGAGCCAGACGAGCTTCAACAGCTATGTCGACGGGCTGGTGGCCACCGGCAACACCTATCACGACTATGGCATGTTGTGGGGCGCGCGGATCAGTTCGCCGACCGGACCGTGGTCGGCACTGGTCAGCGCCGAGCCGAGCAATCACCAGACGGTAACGCACCACCTGATCCTGGAAACCGATGGCGAACCGAACGCGACCTATACCGACTATACCACCTATGGCATCGAGTATAACGACCGGCGGCTGACCACGAATTCCACGCCCGATATCAATGCCGTTCACGTCAACCGGATGCGGGCGATCTGCGATGCGCTGAAGGCGCGCGGCGTGCGGATATGGGTGATCGCGCTGGCCACCAGCCTGACCGCCGACCTGACGTACTGTGCCTCGTCGAACAGCGCCTATACCGCGACCAGCGCCGGCGGGCTGGACTCCGCGTTCCAGTCGATCGCCAAGCAGGTGGGTGAACTGCGGGTGACGCAATGACCGGGCGCATCGCCGTGCGGCGGGCACTGCGCGCGGTGCGCGCGCTGCGGCGTGACGACGCGGGCAACACCATCCTGGAGTTCGCGATGGTGGCGCCGGTGTTCTTCGTGTTGCTGCTGGGCACCGCCAACATGGGTCAGATGATCTATGGCAAGATCGTGCTGAACGGCGCGATCGAGGTGGCGGCGCGGGCCAGTTCGCTGGAAAGCGGGGATACCACCGCTGCCGATGCGATGGTGCGCAAGATCGTCGGGCCGATTCTACCGGGCGCGACGTATACGATCACCCGGTTCAACTATTACGACTTTGCCGACGTCAACCGCGCCGAGAAGTTCACCGATACCAATGGTGACGGCGTCTGCGACAATTCCGAATCCTACATCGACGAGAACGGCGACGGCATCTGGAATCCCGACATCGGCGACACCGGGCAGGGCAGCGCCAACGACGTCGTCGTCTATCAGGTGCGGGTGCAGTACACGCCGCTGTTCAAGGTGCCGTTCATGCCGAACCAGTGGAGCCAGTTCACGCTGAATTCGAAGGCGGTGCGCAAGAACCAGCCGTTCCAGACGCAGTTGCCGTATTCGACGACGACGAGGACTTGCGCATGATGCGGTTCAGCGGACTGGACAAGGCGGCGAGGCGGCTGGCGGCGTGTCGCGCGGGGAATTCGCTGACCGAGTTCGCGCTGATGCTGCCGCTGCTGATCACCGCGGGGATGTATGGCCTGGAAATGACGTGGATGCACAACGCGTCGATGCAGGTGAGCCAGGTTGCCATCGCGGTGGCCGACAATGCCGCGCGCATGGAGCAGAGCACCAACACCGGCACCGCGCCGACCGTGACCGAGGCCGACATCAACGCCGTGCTGTCGGGCGGACGAATCGAAAGCAACGGGCTGGACATTGCCGGGCGTGGACGGATCATCATCTCCAGCCTGGAGATCAACACCTCGGGCAGTCAGTACATCCACTGGCAGCGGTGCAGCGGCGGGCTGACCAATGCGTCGCGCTATGGCGCGCAGGGCACGGTGGTGACCAGCATGGGCAGCGGCGGCACGACGATCACCGCGCCGGCGGGGTCGTCGGTGATGTTTGCCGAGGTGTACTATCGCTATCGCCCGCTGTTCGGGACGATGTTCGTGCAGCCGATGCTGTTCCACCAGGAGGCGGCGTTCTTGACCCGCGACGATCGCAACCTGACCGCTGGAACATCGGGCACCGGCGCGGCAACCTGCTGAACCGGCTTGCGACGGAACCGGTGGCGGTTCACTGAGCGCGCATGTCCGAACCCGAATTTTCGCCGCCACTGCGGCTGGCCCTGGCCTATGCCCCCGCTTTGGCGCTGGCTGACTGGCGCACGCTGCTGGCGCTGGATGCGCGGCTGGCCGGGTTCGTGCGGGCCGCGCGCGAGCCGGTGCTGGCGCAGATCCGGCTGGCGTGGTGGCGCGAGCGGTTGAATGAGGCGCCGGCGCGCTGGCCGAAGGGCGAGCCGCTGCTGGCGGCGCTGGCGGATTGGAGCGACGCGCTGCCACAGCTTGCGCGTCTGGTGGATGGTTGGGAGGC
Source organism: Sphingomonadales bacterium (assembly GCA_018971065.1). Next base: position 19,211 of record JAGWVC010000041.1, read on the forward strand.
CCTGCTGGTCGAGGCGCCGTTGCCGGATGCGGCGATCATGGAATTTGCCGATGGGCGGGCAGCGGCGCTGGCGGCGCTGGCAGTCCGGCTGGGGTGTGGCGAACCGGCGGGGTTGAGACAGGCGGCGCGGCAGTGGGCGTTGGCCGATCTGGCGGCACATCTGGGCGACGGGGCCGAGCGCGCGGCGGTGCTGGCGGCGGGGCGCTCGCTGGGCGGGCCGCGCGAACGGTTGCCGCGCGCGATGCGGCCGCTGGCGGTGCTGGCCAGGCTGGCGGCGGGCGAGGTTGAGGGTGTGCCGCGCTGGCGGCAGTTTACGGCCGCGATCCGGGTTGGCATCTTCGGAAGATAAGGTATCTCTCTGGCGGACAAGGGAGATTTTTGCGATGAAGCGGGTGGCGATGGGGGCGGTGGGGGCGCTGTTGCTGGCCAGCGCCGGGGTGTTCTGGTGGCAGGGCCGCGCCGAAGTGGAGCGCGGGGCGCCGCCGCCCGACATCACCGGCAGCGGTGCGCCGGGCGAGGAGGTGGTGCTGCCCAGCGCCGGGGCACACGGGCGCGGGGCCGCGCTGCCCGGATCGGCCAGGAAGCTGCAATCGAAGGAAGAGAAGCGGTTCGCGCGGCTGGATCGCAACCGGAACGGGCAGGTTGAGCGCAACGAGATGCTGGCGACGCGGGTGAAGGCGTTCCAGAAGCTGGACGCGAACCACGACAACCTGCTGAGTTTCGAGGAGTGGGCGGTGAAGACCGCGAACCGCTTCAAGGAGATCGACCGCAACGGCGACGGCATCGTCACCCGCGCCGAGTTGGACGCCTATTATGCCGCCAAGGATGCCAGGGCGGCGGCGCGCAAGGCGGCGCCGCGTTGTGGCTGCGGCAAGGCGGGGCCGCCCGTCAAGGGCAAGCCGCCGTCAGACGACGACGGGGACCCAGCCGAGGAACGCTGATTTGGCACGCTCGGTATAGGCCAGCTTGCGCTGCGGCTTCTTCAGGCGCTTTTCGGTGACGATCGGCGGGAACAGGCCGAAGTTGACGTTCATCGGCTGGTAGGTCTCGGCCTCGGCATCGCCGGTGATGTGCGCCAGTAGCGCGCCCATCGCGGTTTCGCGCGGCGGGGCGGTCCAGCTTTGGCCGGCGGCTTCGGCGGCGGTCATCAGTCCTGCCAGCAGGCCGACCGCGGCGCTTTCGACATAGCCTTCGCAGCCGGTGATCTGGCCGGCGAAGCGCAAGTGCGGTGCCGATTTCAGGCGAAGCTGGCGATCGAGCAGGGTGGGAGAGTTGAGGAAGGTGTTGCGGTGGAGGCCGCCGAGGCGGGCGAACTCGGCGTTCTGCAGGCCGGGGATCATGCGGAACACGCGGACCTGTTCGGCATGTTTCAGCTTGGTCTGGAAGCCGACCATGTTCCACAGCGTGCCAAGCTTGTTGTCCTGGCGGAGCTGGACGACGGCGTAAGGCCAGCGGCCGGTCTTGGGGTTGTCGAGGCCTACCGGCTTCATCGGGCCGAAGCGCAAGGTGTCCTCGCCGCGTTCGGCCATGACCTCGACCGGCATGCAGCCTTCGAAGTAGGGGGTGTTGGCCTCCCACTGCTTGAACTCGGTCTTTTCGCCGGCCAGCAGGGCATCGCGAAAAGCGAGGTACTCGTCCTTGTTCAGCGGGCAGTTGATGTAGTCGGCGCCACCCTTGTCCCAGCGCGCGGCTTTCCATGCCACGTCCATGTCGATGGTGTCGTGGTGGACGATGGGGGCGAGCGCGTCGAAGAAGGCGAGCGCGTCGGCGCCGGTGGCGGCGGCGATGCTGGTGGCCAGCGCGGGATCGGTGAGCGGGCCGCTGGCGATGACGGCCAAAGGGGCGTAACCACTTCCGGCGGCGGGCAGCGTGTCGATGCGTTCGCGGACAAGCTGAAGATTGGGTAGCGCGGCCAGTTCGGCCTCGATGGTGCCGGAGAACACGTCGCGATCGACCGCGAGGGCGGAGCCGGCGGGGACGCGGGCCGTTTCCGCCGCGCGCATGATCAGCGAATCGAGCGCGCGCATCTCGTGGTGGAGCAGGCCGACGGCGTTCGATTCGTGATCGTCGGAACGCAGGCTGTTCGAGCAGACCAGTTCGGCGAGGCGGTCGGTCTGGTGCGCGGCGTTGGTGGCGCCGGTGCCGCGCATTTCGGAAAGGCGCACCCGGAGGCCGCGCCTGGCGAGCTGCCAGGCGGCTTCGCTGCCGGCGAGGCCGCCGCCGATGACGTGGATGTCGTGAGTCATTGCGGTGGCCTGGAAGAAGGACGGTCCTTCGACAAGCTCAGGACGGACGGGTGGGGGGAAGGGCGATGTTGCCATCCCCATCGCGCGTTACCAGGCTGTGTGCAAGCACGGCCGAGAGCGGCAGCGCGGCGTAGATGTGCGGGAACAGGGCGTTGCCGCGCGAGACTTCCCATTTCACCGCATCGCCCAGCACGGCGAGATCGACGGCGGCGAGGTGGAGATCGGCCTGCCCGGCGAAATGCTTGTCGAGCGTGCCGGCCACCTGTTCGGCGGTGGAGAGGTGGATGTAGCCGTCGGCCAGATCGACCGGGGCGCCGGCGAAGCTGCCGTGAAGCAGCTCCGCCAGTTGGGGCGCCGTGAGGATCTTGTAGGCGACCGTGGGGTGGGCGGTCATTCCGGCGCGGCCCCGGTTTCCGCCTCCGGTTCTTCGCCGCCTTCTTCTTCCGCCAGGCGCACGGCGCTGACGACGTGTTCCTCGTCCGCGACGTTGAACAGGCGGACGCCGGCGCTGCCGCGACCGATGACGCGCAAGCTGGACAGCGGCAGGCGGATCAGCTTGGCCTGATCGGTGACGAGCATCAACTGGTCGGCCTGAACCGCCGGGAAGCTGGCCACCACCGGCCCGTTGCGGGCGATGTTGTCGATGTTGGTGATGCCCTGGCCGCCGCGACCGGTGCGGCGGTATTCATAGGCCGAGGACAGCTTGCCATAGCCGTTGGCGCAGACGGTGAGGATGAACTGTTCGCGCGCGGCGAGTTCGGCGACGCGTTCGGGCGATAGCGAGGGTTCGCCTTCCTTTTCAGGCTTCCACGGCGCGAACTTAAGGTAATCCTCACGCTCTTCAGCGCTGGTGCCGACGCGGTGGAGGATCGACAGCGAGATCACTTCGTCATCGGGTTTCAGCGTCATGCCGCGCACGCCGGTGGAGGTGCGGCTGGTGAATTCGCGCACGTCGTCCGCCGCGAAGCGGATCGCCTTGCCCTGGCGGGTGGCGAGCAGCACGTCGTCGCCGGCATCGAGCAGGGCGACGCCGATCAGGCGGTCGCTGTCGTCCTCGTCGAAGCGCATCGCGAACTTGCCGTTGCTGGGCACGTTGGCGAACGCGTCCATCGCGTTGCGGCGGACGTTGCCCTTTGCCGTGGCGAACACGACGGACAAGGCGCCCCACGAATCCTCGTCCTCGGGCAGCGGCAGCACGGTCTGGATGGTCTCGTCCTTGTCCAGCGCCGGCAGCAGGTTAACGATGGGACGGCCGCGCGTGGCCGGGCCGCCTTCGGGCAGCTTCCAGACCTTGAGGCGATAGACCTTGCCGGCGGTGGAGAAGAACAGCACCGGGTTATGGGTGCTGGTGACGAACATCGTGGCGACGGCGTCCTCTTCCTTGGTGGCCATGCCGGCGCGGCCCTTGCCGCCGCGCGCTTGCGCCCGGAACGTGCTCAAAGGCGTGCGCTTGATGTAGCCATCCAGCGTGACGGTCACGACCATGTCGTCGCGCTCGATCAGGTCCTCGTCGTCGATGCCGTCGGCCGGGGCGGTGATCTGCGACAGGCGCGGGGTGGCATAGGCATCGCGCACCGCGACCAGTTCGCCGCGCATGACCTCGTAGAGCTTCACGCGGTCGGCCAGGATCGCCAGGTATTCGGCGATGGCGGCGGCAAGTTCCTTGAGCTCGTCGCCGATCTCGTCGCGGCCCAGCGCGGTGAGGCGGTGCAGGCGCAGGTCGAGGATGGCCTTCACCTGAATTTCGGACAGGCGGTAGGTGCCGCCTTCCTGTTCGGCGTTCGGCTCGATCGCCTCGACCAGGCGGATATAAGGCGCGATGTCGCCGATCGGCCATTCGCGCGCCAGCAGCGCGGCGCGGGCGGCGGCGGGGTTGCTGGCACCACGGATGATCTTCACGACCTCATCGAGGTTGGTCACCGCGACGACGAGACCAAGCAGGATATGGGCACGATCACGCGCGCGGTTCAGTTCGAACTTGGTGCGGCGGGTGATGACCTGTTCGCGGAACTGGATGAACGACTGCAGGATGTCGCGCAGCCCCAGCACTTCGGGGCGGCCGCCGCGAATCGCCAGCATGTTGGCGGGGAACGACGATTGCGCCGGGGTGTTGCGCCAGAGCTGGTTGAGCACGACTTCGGGGGTGGCATCGCGCTTCAGATCGACGACGACGCGGACGCCCTCACGGTTCGATTCGTCGCGGATATCCGAGATGCCCTCGATCCGCTTGTCCTTGGCGGCTTCGGCGATCTTCTCGACGAGGCCGGACTTGCCGACCTGATAGGGGATGGAGGTGAGCACGATCGAGCGGCGATCACCCCGGCCCTGCTCGATGACATGGCGGCAGCGCATGATGATCGAGCCGCGCCCGGTCATGTAGGCGCTGCGCGCGCCGGCGGTGCCGAGGATCAGCGGCGCGGTGGGGAAATCGGGGGCGGGGATGATCTGGATCAGCTCCTCCGCCGTGATGCCGGGGTTTTCCATCATCGCCAGGCAACCGTCGATCACCTCGCCCAGGTTGTGCGGCGGGATGTTGGTGGCCATGCCGACGGCGATGCCGCCGGCGCCGTTGACCAGCAGGTTGGGGAACCGCGCCGGGAGGACCGTGGGTTCCTGCCGCGAACCGTCGTAGTTGTCGGCGAAATCGACGGTGTCCTTGTCGAGATCGTCGAGCAGCGAGTTGGCGACGCGGGCAAGGCGCGCCTCGGTATAACGCATCGAGGCCGGCGGATCGGGGTCCATCGAGCCGAAGTTGCCCTGGCCGTCGATCAGCGGCAGTCGCATCGACCAGTCCTGGGTCATGCGCGCCAAGGCGTCGTAGATCGCGCTGTCGCCGTGCGGGTGATAGTTGCCCATCACGTCGCCGACGATCTTGGCGGACTTGCGATAAGGCCGTCCGGCGACCATGCCGCCTTCCTGGCTGGCGAACAGGATGCGGCGGTGGACCGGCTTCAGGCCGTCGCGCACATCGGGCAGGGCGCGGGCGACGATCACGCTCATCGCGTAATCGAGATAGGACGACTTCATCTCGTCGACGATGTCGACGCGGGTCCAGTCGCCGGGCACGCCGGATTCGGGGCCGGTGGGTTCAGGGGGAATGGTGTCTTCGCTCACTGCGATTTCGTGCTTTTCTTTGTGAAAACGGGATTCTGCCCATTCGCCCTAGGCCAATGCCACCGCCATTGCCAGCGGGGCGGGGGAGGGGGGCGGAACGAGGGGCGGTTTTTCCACAAATCCGGGCGATCATGCCGCGTCCTGCGTGGGGGTGTGGCTGCATGGCGGCTGCAATCGGCCTTCAGCCGCCATTCAGCGGGTGTTCGGCATTCAATCGTCGTTGCAAAGGCGCGAAATCATCGCCACTACGGCGCGCGCAATTCACTCGTCCGGGACCGGCCGACCCCTTCAGGCACGGCGCCGGCGAACAGGAGAGTACCTGAGATGAAGTCCCAGAACGGTGTAAGCTTGTCCGTGTTGTTTGGCCGTCGTGTCGCCCAGGCCGCGCTGGCGGTTGCGCTGGTTGCCGGTGCGCCCGCGTTCGCCAAGGATCAGGCGCCCAAGCCCGAGAACAATTCGCCCGAATTCGTCAAGGCCGCCGGCCCGTTGCAGAAGACGCTGGCCGATGCCCAGCCGCTGCTCAAGAAGTATCAGGCTGCTGCCGATCAGGCCGGCAAGGACGCGGCGATGGCCGAGCTGAAGACCGCCTTCGCCGCCGCCCCCGCGCAGCTTGCCGCCGCCGAGGCCGGTGCGAAGAACGGCGCCGACAAGTCGGTTGTCGGTCAGTGGGGCATGTTGGTCGGCACCGTCCTGAGCGACAGCAAGCTGGTCCAGCACGCGCTGCAGGACGTGGTCGATTCGGGCAAGGGCACCCCGGCCGAACAGGCTACCAACCAGTTCAAGCTGGGCGTCACCGCCTACCAGAACCAGGACTATGCCACCGCGACCAGGGTCCTGACCCCGCTGGTGGCGGCCAACTATTCGGATGACGTCGCCGCCGAGGCGCTGGCGCTGTCGTACACCAGCCAGAACCAGACCAACGAGGCGCTGAACGCGCTGAAGACGGCTGCCGCGGCGCGCAAGGCGGCGGGCGGCACGGTGCCCGATTCCTGGCTGCTGCGCGCCAACCAGATCGCCTACAAGGCGAAGAACCCGGCGCTGGGCAACGAATGGGCGATCCTGACGGTGACGTATGCGCCGACGCCGAAGAACTGGATCGAATCGGCGCAACTGCTGCGCATCTACAACGGCTATACCAGCCAGGAAGCGCTGGACCTGGCCCGCCTGCTGAGCCGTTCGGGCGCGCTGGCCGGCGATAAGGCGCGGGCCAAGCAGGAATACCTCGACTATATCTCCACCGCCGACGCGCGCCGCCAGCCGGGCGAAGTGCTGGCCGTGATCGACGCGGCCACGGCATCGGGCGCGCTGGCCGCGACCGATGCGGCGGTGGTCGATGCAAAGACGCTGGCAACCGCGCGCCTGGGGCCGGACAAGGCCTCGCTGCCGGCGCTGTACACCCAGTCGCACGGCGCGGCAGCCAGCGCCGCTGTCGTGGCCGGTACCGCCGATGCCTACCTCGGCTATGGCGATGCCGCCAAGGCGGTGGAACTGTACAAGATCGCGCTGACCAAGCCGGGCGTGGACACCGCCCGCGTGCTGACCCGGCTGGGCATCGCGCAGATTGACGCCGGCGATGCGGCGGGCGCGCTGGACAGCTTCGGCAAGGTAACCGGCCCGCGCGCGCCGCTGGCGCAGTTCTGGGCGGTTTACGCGAAGCAGAAGGCGGGCGTGAAGTAAGCGCTTCAGCGTTTGTTGGAACAGGGAAGGGCGGCTCTAGGGTCGCCCTTTTTTGTCGCCTGCGGCGAAGGGGAAGGTGAAAAGGGAAGGGGCGAGGGGGTTCCCCTCGCGCACCCCGGGGCCTTTGCGTTGCGTGGGCCGGCAGCGGCAGTGTGTGGCGGCTATCGGGATTTTGGGCCGCTTCGCGGATGGCGAGACGTGGGTGGACAGATTGTCTGCCTTTCGTCACATCGGCGGGGATTTTCCGCAGACGGACCGGATTCGTTCGGGGAGAATGCTATGACTTTCGCTGGTCTGTTATTCGTGTTGGCGCAGGCAACATTTATGCCGCCACCAACGGCAGCGCCTCCTCCGTCTCCTGGCAGTGATCCATTCCAACGCGAACAAGCGCAATACGAGCAGGAATTGCGCCGATCCTGCATCTCTGAAAAGGGTGTACGCGTCATCATCACTGCCTGGGCGAGCAATCGAACGGCAGCCGCCGCTGTGCCCAAAGGCTACCGTGAACTGGAAAATGACGTTGCGACGGCGGCCTACTCGCAACCGATCAACATGGTTCAGCTTGAGCGCGCCATCCGGGCCAGTGCAAAGGCGGCTTCCGAGCGCGAATTGCGGAGGGCCGAAGATGGAATCAATGTCCTCCGCCAACTCTCGCCTGAAGATCGGGCCGTATACGCCCGCCGATTCACGTATACGCAGCCGAGGGTGCCGCCTGCGATTTGCAAGTAATAGTAGCGGGCGAATGGCTGCTATCCCGCTTCCGGCCTTGTAAACCAGAACCCGCCGCGCAGCGGCAGAACAATGTCTGCCCGCCTCACGGCACTTCGTTAGCAGCCTAGCGCAAACGCAAAGGTAACGGGGGTCAAGGGGGCCGCCGCCCCCTTGCTTCATCCTTGTTCTTCCAAAACCCCGGCGCAGCCGGTCAGGAAACCGGAGCGAACGTCCCCGCACCCTCGTCCAGCACGTGCAGCAGGCCGTCGGAAATCGCGAAGAACATGCCGCGCAGTTTCAGTTCGCCGTCGCGTTCCTTGCGGCGGATGCAGGGGAAGGTGCGCAGGTTGGCCAGCGAAACCTTCACGCCTTCGTGTTCCATCGCGCGTTCGGCTTCGCGCCCGGTGGTGCCGTATTTCGCCGCCACCGGCACGCGGGCATCGTCCAGCAGCGAAATCCAGTCGGCGATGAAGCCGCCTTCGCCGGGTTCGGCGCCGCGCAGTTCCTGGGTGAGCGCGGCCTTGCAGCCGCCGCACATGCCGTGGCCCATGACCACGATTTCCTTCACCTTCAGCACCTGCACCGCGAATTCCAGCGCGGCGGAGACGCCGTGGTGGCCGGGGTTGGTCTCGAACGGGGGGACCATCGCGGCGACGTTGCGGACCACGAACATCTCGCCGGGATCGACATCGAAGATCTGGCTGGGATCGACGCGGCTGTCGGAGCAGGCGATCACCATGATCTGCGGCTCCTGCCCTTCGCGCAGCGCGGCCCAGCGTTCGCGGTTGGGCGTCCAGCCGTTGGCGCGGAAGGCGCGGTAGCCTTCGATCAGGCGGTTGAACTCGGGACTCGGGTGGGGGGGGCTGGTCTCGGTCATGGCGCTCACATGGCGGGAGAGGCGGCGGGTTGCAAGCCCCCGGATCGCCCGCCGCCGCGCCTTGCGACGAACCGGGGATGCGCCTATGTGCGCGGCATGAACGACATCGCATCCGAGCCGAAGCCTGAACGTCAGAGGAAGCCCGACTGGATTCGGGTGAAGGCACCGACCAGCAAGGAATACGGCAAGACGCGCGACCTGATGCGCGGGTTGAACCTGAACACGGTGTGCGAGGAAGCGGCCTGCCCGAACATCGGCGAGTGCTGGTCGAAGAAGCACGCCACGGTGATGATCCTGGGCGATGTCTGCACGCGGGCCTGCGCGTTCTGCAACGTCAAGACCGGGATGCCGCGCGCGGTGGACGTGAACGAGCCGGAGAACGTGGCCGAGGCGGCGGCGAAGCTGGGGCTGGAGCATATCGTCATCACCTCGGTCGATCGCGACGACCTGCCCGACGGTGGCGCCGGGCATTTCGTGAAGGTGATCGAGGCGCTGCGGCGGACGACGCCGAACACCACGATCGAGATCCTGACGCCCGATTTTCGCGGCAAGATGCGGCCTGCGGTTGAGGCGATCGTCGCGGCGGGGCCGGACGTGTACAACCACAACCTGGAGACGGTGCCGCGCCTTTATCCCACCATCCGTCCCGGTGCGCGCTATTACGCGTCGCTGCGGCTGCTGGAGGAAGTGAAGGTGCATTCGCCGACGGTGTTCACCAAGAGCGGCATCATGCTGGGGTTGGGCGAAGAGCGGCTGGAGGTTCATCAGGTGATGGACGACATGCGTTCCGCCGGGATCGATTTCCTGACGATGGGGCAATATCTGCGGCCGACGCCGAAGCACGCGCCGGTGATCGATTTCGTCACCCCGCAGGCGTTCAACGCCTATGGCGCGATCGCGCGGGCGAAGGGGTTCCTGCAGGTGGCATCGTCGCCGCTGACGCGGTCGAGCTATCACGCCGGCGAGGATTTTGCCGAGATGCGGGCGGCGCGCGAGGCAAAGCTCGCCAAGAGTCGCTGATGCCGGGGGTGCATGAGGTTCGCCGGCTGCCGTACAGCGCCGAGCAGATGTTCGATCTGGTGGCCGACGTGGGCCGCTATGGCGAGTTCCTGCCGTGGGTGGTGGCGACGCGGGTGAAGTCCGACGACGGACAGGTGATGCTGGCCGACATGCTGGTGGGCTTCAAGATGCTGCGCGAGAAGTTCACCTCGCGCGTGGTGAAGGAGCGGCCGAGCCTGATCACCGTGCAGTATGTCGATGGACCGATGCGCGATCTGGACAACCGCTGGGAATTCCGCGCGCTGGGGCCGCATGAATGCGAGGTGGAATTCACCGTGCAGTTCACCTTCCGCAACGCGCTGTTCGAATCGCTGGCGGGGCAATACTTCGACAAGGCGTTCCGCAAGATGGTGCAGGCGTTCGAGGAGCGCGCGGCGGCGCTTTATTCGGTAGCCTGACGCGATTCGACGATGGCCAGCGCGGCGGCGATGGCGGCGTCGCGATCAAGGTTCGAGGTATCCAGTTCGACGGCATCGGCGGCGGCGCGCAGCGGGGCTTCGCTGCGTTCGCGGTCGCGGCGGTCGCGCATCGCAAGGTCGGCCTCGATCTCCGCAAGCGTGATGCTGCGGCCCTGGGCCTGCATTTCGAGATGGCGGCGGCGGGCGCGGGCGGGGACGCCGGCAATGACATAGAGCTTGGCCTGTGCCTCGGGCGCGATGACGGTGCCGATGTCGCGGCCGTCGAGCACGGCGCCGCCGGGCTGGGTGGCGAAGGCGCGCTGGCGCTCGAACAGCGCGGCGCGCACGGCGGGGTGAACCGAGACGCGGCTGGCAAGGCCGCCGGTGGTCTCGGAGCGCAGTTCGGGATCGGCCAGCAGCGAATCGGGGAAGGCGCAGGCGGCGAGCGCGGCGGCGGGATCGTCAGGGTTGGCGCCGTTCAGATCACATTGGCGGCCGACGGCGCGGTACAGCAGGCCGGTGTCGAGGTGCGGCAGACCGTAATGCGCGGCCAGCGCCTTGGCGATGGTGCCCTTGCCCGAGGCGGTGGGGCCGTCGACGGCGATAATCATGTGCGGTTCCTGAATGCCTTGAACAGGCCCCAGAGCGCGATGGCGGCCCAGAACCCTTCGAGAGTGAGGCTGGCCGGGTTGGTGTGGACCAGCAGCGAGATGGTCAGCAGCGCGGCGCCGGCGAGGTTGGTGCCGTGCAGCACGAACGGGTTCGGCGTCTTGTGCCAGGTCATGTAGGCATAGGCGAGGACGATGCAGGCCATGCCCGCGAACCCGGCAAGGTTGGCGGTGGTGCCCGAGATCGGCCCGAGAATCGTCTCGGTCATGCGCGGGCGAGGCCGTCGAGCAGGCTCTCGAACTGCGGGAAGCTGGTGGCGATGGGGCGGGTGTCGTCCACTTCGACCCCGGAGCGGCTGGCAAGGCCGGCGATGGCCAGCGACATGGCGATGCGATGGTCGAGATGCGTGGTGACGGGCTGGGTGTTGCCGCCGGGCAGCGGATCGCCGCCGGTGCCGTCGATGACGAGGCCGTCCCCGGTTTCGGTGACGCGGGCGCCGGCCAGTTCCAGCGCGGCGCGCATGGCGCTGAGGCGGTCCGATTCCTTGACGCGCAGTTCGTCGAGGCCGGTGGTGACGGTGCGGCCCTGCGCCAGCGCGGCGGCGACGAACAGGATGGGGAATTCGTCGATCATCGACGGGGCGACGGCGGGATCGACGGTGATGCCGGTGAGCGTGGAGTGGCGGACGTGAAGATCGGCAACGGGTTCGCCGCCGACTTCGCGAGGGTTCAGATAGTCGATGGAGCCGCCCATCGCGCGCAGCACCTCGAACAGGCCGGCGCGGGTGGGATTGAGGCCGACGTTCTCGATCACGAGGTCGGAGCCGGGGACGATCAGTGCGGCGACGACGAAGAACGCGGCCGAGGAGGGATCGCCGGGGACGTCGATGGTCTGCGGCTTCAGTTCGGCATCGCCGGCGATGCGGATGATTCGCGTGCCGTCGGCTTCCACTTCGACCGAAAGGTCGGCGCCGAAGCCCTTGAGCATCCGTTCGGAGTGGTCGCGGGTGGGGACGGGCTCGATCACGGTGGTGACGCCGGGGGTGTTGAGCCCGGCAAGCAGGATCGCGCTTTTCACCTGCGCCGAGGCGACGGGAAGGCGATAGGTGATTGGCACGGCGGGCCGGGCGCCGCGCAGCATCAGCGGCAGGGTCTGAGTCCCTTTGGCACCGGGGCTGGCGGTGACGTCGGCACCCATAAGGCTCAGCGGTTCGATGACGCGGCCCATTGGGCGCTTCGACAGGCTGGCGTCGCCGGTGAACGTCGCGGTGATCGGATGGCTGGCGACCAGGCCCATCAGCAGGCGGGTCGAGGTGCCGGAATTGCCCATGTCGAGCGCGGTTTGCGGCTGGAGCAGGGTGCCGACGCCGACGCCGTCGATAGTCCACGCGCCTTCGCCGGTGCGTTGAATGGTGGCGCCCATCGCCCGCATGGCGGCGGCGGTGGACATGACGTCCTCACCCTCGAGCAGGCCGGTGACGCGGGTCTGCCCGACCGCCAGCGCGCCGAGCATGATCGAGCGGTGGCTGATCGACTTGTCGCCCGGCACGCGGATGCGGCCGGTGAGCGGTCCGGCGGGCAGGAAGCGGCGGGGTGTGGCTTCGGATAAGGCGTGGCCGGACAAGGGACTGCTTTCGTGCGGGTAAGAGGGGGCGGGGCGCGCGGCTTTTGACAGCGCGCGCCGGCTATGGCAAGGCGCGCGGCGCGTCGGGGCTGCCGTTGGGCCAGTGCCCGGTTTTGCCTATCGACACACATGGTTTCGAATGCGCCGGGTTCATTCCCGGCGAGACTTGAGGAATTGGAATGGTCAAGCCTGAATGGGGCGCCAAGCATGGCTGCCCGAAATGCGGCACCCGCTTCTACGACCTGGGCAAGGATGACCCGGTCACCTGCATTGAGTGCGGCTATGCCTGGCAGCCCGAGCCGGTGCTGAAGTCGAAGCAGCCGATCCCCTATGAGGAACTCCAGAAGGACAAGGCCAAGGAAGGCGGCGACGTCGATCTGGCCGACGAGGATCTGGACATCGACGAGGACGGTGATTCGCCGGACAACGACGTTGACCTGGGCGGCGACGACGACCTGGGCGTCGGCATCGACGAAGATGGCGACGGCGACGATACCTGATTGCTTCGCGCCCGCGGCGGTTGCGTTGCGGGCGCGAAAAACTGCCTGGCAAAAGGACAAGAAAACCTCTTGCCAAGTTTGAAAGCCGCTTCTAGAGGGCGGCTCCCGGCACAAACCGGGGCAGGCAATTTCCCAAGGGTTGCCGGCAGCAGATGGAAATGGGGCCTTAGCTCAGCTGGGAGAGCGCCTGCATGGCATGCAGGAGGTCAGCGGTTCGATCCCGCTAGGCTCCACCATCCGCTTCGTTTTGATACTCGCCTTGTGCGACGCGCTGGTTGACGAGGTTTCGTCCACCGGCGTTTTTCGCTTGAGGCAATCTGTTGCAACGCTGGCCGACGTGGTTACGTCCGCCGGCGCATTTGTCGTTTGCGGGACTTCTCCCGCTTGTGGAGTGGCTGGGCCATGTTCGATTCGCTGTCCGATCGTCTCGGCGGGGTGTTCGACAAGCTGCGGGGGCGCGGTGCGCTCAAGGAGCAGGACGTCCGCGACGCCATGCGCGAGGTGCGAATCGCGCTGCTGGAAGCCGACGTGGCGCTGCCGGTGGTGCGGCGCTTCATCGACGGGGTAACCGAGCAGGCGATCGGCCAGTCGGTGCTGAAGTCGGTCACGCCGGGGCAGCAGGTCGTCAAGATCGTCAACGACGCGCTGGT
>JAGWVC010000042.1 GCA_018971065.1 Sphingomonadales bacterium
TCGTCCACCTTCTTGAGGAGGTAGCGGTTGAGCTGGTTGGTGTCGCCCTCGTCAGCCGGGGCCGAGGCCATGCCGATCATCGGCGAGGCGCCGATCGGGGCCGCGTCCTCGAAGTGGACGAACAGCGCGAGCTGGTCCTGCAGGATGCGCGCGGCATAGGCAACCGCGTCTTCCGGCGTGACCGTGCCGTCGGTTTCGACCGAGAGGCTGAGCTTGTCGAAATCAAGCTCCTGGCCGATGCGGGCGTTGTCCACCTTATAGCTGACCTGGCGGACCGGCGAGTAGAGCGAGTCGACCGGGATCAGCCCGATCGGCGCGTCGGCCGGACGGTTCGACACGGCGGGGACATAGCCCTTGCCGGTATCGGCCGTCAGTTCCATGTTCAGCGTGGCACCCTCGTCGAGGTGGCAGATCACGAGGTCCTTGTTCATGACCTCAATGTCGCCGGTCACGGCGATGTCACCGGCGGTGACTTCGGCGGGGCCGGTGGCCGAGAGCTGGAGGCGCTTCGGGCCTTCGCCCTGCATCTTCAGCGCGATCTGCTTGATGTTCAGCACGATGTCGGTGACGTCCTCGCGGACGCCGGCCAGCGACGAGAACTCGTGCAGCACGTTCTCGATCTTGATCGAGGTGATCGCGGCGCCCTGGAGCGACGAGAGCAGCACGCGACGCAGGGCATTGCCCAGCGTGAGACCGAAACCGCGCTCAAGCGGCTCGGCCACGAAAGTGGCGCGACGCTTGCCATCGTTCCCGGGCTTGACCTCGAGGTTGTTGGGCTTCTTCAGTTCCTGCCAGTTCTTGATATTGACAGTCATGGACTTCCCCTGGGATTGTTTCTGGCGGGAAGGTCCGGCTTTCGGGGCAATCCACCCCTACGCGGCCGGGCCGTCTGCGCGGGCGGCAACAAGCCACCCGCACGGCAGGATCAGACGCGGCGGCGCTTGGCCGGCCGCACGCCATTGTGCGGGATCGGCGTGACGTCGCGGATCGAGGTGATCACGAAGCCGACCGCCTGAAGGGCGCGCAGCGCCGATTCGCGGCCCGAACCGGGACCCTTGACCTCGACCTCGAGGGTGCGGACGCCGTGTTCGGCGGCCTTCTTGCCGGCGTCGTCAGCGGCGACCTGCGCGGCATAGGGCGTGCTCTTGCGGCTGCCCTTGAAGCCCATCATGCCGGCCGAGGACCACGCGATGGCGTTGCCCTGGGCGTCGGTGATGGTGACCATGGTGTTGTTGAAGCTGGCATTCACATGCGCGATGCCGCTCGAGATATTCTTGCGCTCCCGCTTTTTGATGCGCTGGGGTTCGCGTGCCATATCGAAATTCCTGTCGAATTAGAAAGAAGGGAAAAGCGTGCCGGTAAGGGCTGCTTACTTCTTCTTGCCGGCGATCGGCTTGGCCTTGCCCTTGCGGGTGCGGGCGTTGGTGTGGGTGCGCTGGCCGCGAACGGGCAGGCCCTTGCGGTGACGCAGGCCGCGATAGCAGGCCAGGTCCATCAGGCGCTTGATGTTCATCGCGGTTTCGCGACGAAGATCGCCTTCCACCGTGTGTTCGGCGTCGATCGCTTCGCGGATGTGCAGGACCTCCTGGTCGGACAGGTCCTGAACGCGGCGGGTGTGATCGATGCCGATCTTGTCGGCGATCTGGCGGGCCTTGAACGGGCCGATACCGTGAATGTAGGTGAGCGCGATGATAACGCGCTTGTTGGTGGGGAGGTTTACCCCGGCAATACGAGCCACTTAATTCTCCATGCTCCACGGGCCTTCGCGGATGCGAAGCCCCATCTCAAAGCGGTGTCACGAAACGTGAAAGGAGGCCGAACGGCAAAAAGCCCGGATGGCGCGCAAGGGTTGCGATCGCCTGCCGGACTACTCCGATGTTGTTGCGTGGAAGGCGCGCTTAAGGGGATTCGCGGCCGCTGTCAACGGCCCGACGCACATGCTGCGGCGAGTTGGCCGGGAATGCGGAATTATCCGACGAACACCCCCACGGCGATGCCACGATCATAGCGGTTCGCGCCGGCCGGGGAAAGAGGCTTCAACGCGGCCGGCGGCGCGGATCGACCGTTTCGGCGGCTGCGGCATCGGGCGTGCGGACGAATTCGGACAGGCGCGCGGCCTGTTCGGCCAGCACCTTGTCGACGATCGGGGCGATGTCATCGACCTTCATGCGCATGAAACCGCCGACGACGTAGGACCATCCGAGGTGGGTGCCGCCGTCGGCCGTGGCCTTCAGCGTGACAGTAAGCGTGCCCACCAGCGCCTCGCCCTGCAGCGGCCCCAGCGCGCCGGTGATGCGCATGAGGCGCGGCGGCATGGCGGCGAGGATGCGGCCGTGTTCGATCGAGCCGCGACGGATGCCTTCGGGCGCGTCCTTCGGCGGGGGCAGGAGTTCGCAGAAGCAGCCGCCGGCCTGCGCGTCGATATAGAGGTTGTCGGCATCGCCCGACCACGAGTGGATAGGGTTCCACCACTTGCCCGGCTTCAGCAGCGCCTGCCAGACATCCCACGGGGTCTTGCCCGCGACGTCGAGTTCGGTGGTGGTGACGAAGCCGGTTTCGGTCTTCGCGGTGACTTCGGCATGGGCGGGCGTTGCCAGAAGCAGGGCGAGCGGGAGGAGGAGATGGCGCATGAGGGGGAGGGTAGTGGATAATGGCCGCGCGGGGAACGGGGATTCCCGACAGGTTCAGCCTGCCGGTTTCTGCGCGAACCAGATGACGTGGTGCGCGCCGCGATTGCGGATCTGTTCGCGAACGATGACTTCTTCCACCAGGAAGCCGGCAGCGACGAGGCGGGCGGTGAAGCCGGCATCTGTGCCGACCGACCAGACCGCGAGGATGCCGCCGGGCTTCAGCGCCCACAGCGCCGCCTGCAGGCCGCGCGCGGTGTAGAGATCGTCGTTGGCAAGGCGGACGATGCCTTCGGGGCCGTTATCGACATCGAGCAGGATGGCGTCGTAACCCTCGCGCGCGGCGGCGATCAGCAGCGCGACGTCGTCGTCGACCAGTTGCACGCGCGGATCGTCGAGGCAGCCGTTGGTGAGGCGCTGCATTGGCCCGCGCGCCCATTCGATGATCTCGGGGACGAGTTCTGCCAGGGTGATCTGCGCATCCGGCCCCAGCGCGCGCAGCGCGGCGCGCAGGGTATAGCCCATGCCATAGCCGCCGATCAGCAGTTCGGGAGCAGGGGTGTCGAGGCGGGCGATGGTCATCGTCGCCAGCGCGCGTTCGGAGGCGCTGGCGCGGGTGCTCATCAGTTCGGTCTGGTCGAGCAGGATGGTGAACTGATCGCCGCGCTGGACCAGCCGATAGCGCACGCCGTCTGGCACGGCGGCGGTGCCGACCAGGTCGTGGCCGTCGAGGGTGATGGGTTCGCGCGGGGGGTCGCGCGGCGGGGCCACCGCCGGTTCGCCGAGTTCCGCCATGTGTCGATGTTCCTTGCAATCACGCGCCTGCCTGCGCCGGCGACGACCCGGGGTTCCGTGACCGCTGCGGGGGCGCCTAGCAGGAAGCGCCAGTGAACGCTATGGGGCCGGGCATGATGGACAAAGACACGATCGTGGTGGCGGCGCTGTACCGGTTTGCCCGGTTCGATGACCTGCCGGCAATGCGCGCGGCGCTGGCGCAGGTGTGTGCCGGGGCGGGGACGCGGGGGACGCTGCTGCTGGCGCGCGAGGGGATCAACGGGACGATTGCCGGCAGCGCGGCGGGAATCGCGGCGGTGGTGGCGCACGTGCGCGGCCTGCCGGGCTGCGCGGACATCGAGGTGAAGGTTTCGGGCGCGGCGGCGATGCCGTTCGGGCGGATGAAGGTGCGGCTGAAGCGCGAGATCGTGACGATGGGCCAGCCGGACGTCGATCCGCTGGCCAGTGTCGGCACGTATGTGGCGCCGCAGGACTGGAACGCGCTGATCGCCGATCCGGACACGATCGTGATCGACACGCGCAATGCCTACGAGGTGGCGATCGGCACGTTTGCCGGCGCGATCGACCCGGGGACTCGGACGTTTCGCGAGTTTCCGGCGTGGTTCCGGGCCGAGCGGGCGCGGCTGCTGGGGGAGGGGAAGGCTCCGAAAGTGGCGATGTTCTGCACCGGCGGCATCCGCTGCGAGAAATCGACCGCGTTCCTGAAAAGCGAGGGGGTGGAGGCAGTGTTCCACCTGCAGGGCGGAATCCTGAAGTATCTGGAAACCGTGCCCGAGGCGGAGAGCCTGTGGCGCGGGGAATGCTTCGTGTTCGACGAGCGCGGGGCGCTGGGGCAGGGGCTGCGGCTGTCGGACAGCGAAGGGTAGGCGGTTGCCTTATCCCTGCACGCGGCGCCGCCAGCCGCCGCGCGTGTAGAGCAGCCAGGTGAGCACGGCCGAGGCGATCGAGCTGACCGGGAACGACCACCACAGCGCGTCGCCGCGCAGCGAGGGGTAGAGCGCGAAGTAGAAGCCGAGGCGGACCGGGTAGAGCGCCAGCACCTGGATGACCAGCGGGGCGATGACGATGCCGTAGGCGCGCATCGTGCCCGAAAGCACCATCATCGCGCCCATGATGATGTACGACCAGGTGATCAGGTACTGGATGTGCTGCGCGATCGGCAGGGCCGGGCTGGCGCCGCCGAGGAACAGCGCCAGCAGCGGGCGCGAGGCGAGGAGGATGAGCGCGGCCAGCACGCCGGTCATCACCAGATTGGTGATCATGCCCATGCGGGTAATGGCGTTGACCCGCTCATGATGGCCGGCGCCGATGTTCTGGGCGACCATCGCGCTGATCGCGGTGCCGATCGCGAAGGCGGGCATCTGCAGGTAGTTCCACAACTGCATCGAGGCGCCATAGGCGGCGGTGGCGTTCAGCCCCTCGCGGTTGACGAGGCCGATGACGACGACCTGCGACGACGAGATCAGCAGCATCTGCGCGCCCATCGGCAGGCCCTTGGCGACGATGTAGGCGAGATCGTCGCGGCGGGGGAACAGGTAGCCCCATTCCGGCCCGCGCAGCCGCAGCGGCAGGTCGCGCCCGTAGAGGCGGTGGAGGACGAGCAGGCAACCGGCGAAGTTGGCCAGGCCGGTGGCGGCGGCCGATCCGCCGATGCCGAACGCGGGGACGGGGCCGAAGCCGCGGATGAGCAGCGGGTTCAGCACGATGTCGAGCGCGACGGTCAGGATCATCGCGTGAAGCGGCGTTTTCGAATCGCCCGAGCCGCGCAGGCCCATGCCCAGGATCATCGACAGCGTGCCGAACGGCATGGTGGCAAAGACCACGCGCAGATAGGCCTCGGCCTCGCCGAAGCTGGCACCGGGGGTGGCCAGCAGATGGAGCAGCGCGGGCGAGAGGAACCAGCCGGCCACCGCGATCAGCGTGGCCAGCAGCACGCAGAACCCGACCCCGCCGCCGAAGGTGCGGCGCGCGGCGGCGATGTCGTGGGCGCCGAAAAGCTGGCCGACGCGGACGGTGGTGGCGTTGCCCAGCCCGAACACGGCGGCGAACAGCAGGAACATGACGACGTTGGCGTTGGCGGTGGCGGCCAGCGCGCTTTCACCGATCAGCCGGCCGACCCAGATGGAATTGATCGAGCCGTTGAGGGTCTGGATCACGTTGCCGATCAGCATGGGGATCGAGAACGCGACGAGGGTGCGCAGGATGGGGCCCTGGGTCAGGTCGCCCTGGCGCGCGGATGGCCGGGAGGGATCGGTTGTGCTCACGCCGCGCCTCGTGTCGGCGAAGTGGCGGCATTGCAAGCGTGTCGCAAAAATAATGGTTCGCGACGGCATTGCGGACCTGCGGGCGGGGGACGAAATTGCCATTGCGTGACGCCGCGAAAATGCAGACGGCGGTGTGAAAATTTTGTGTCGCCGTCATGCAAGCCCTTCAAAAGGCGTAAAAAGACGGTTAAGGAATGTTAATGGCGCCGCAAAGATGCGTCATAAGGGGTCGCACCACATGTCCACTGCTACACAGGGGGAGCCGCACCTCAGGGCGATGTTCCTGATCGGGCTCGATGAAATTGTCGCGGAACGCGGCGGCGAATTGCGCGAGTTGCTGGAAGAATGCGAGCTGCCGGCAATGGCGCTCCACAACTATGAAATGCTGATACCCTATCGCGGCATCCATGCGCTGATGGAACTGGCCGCGCGGCGGTTCGATCTGCCGAACCTGGGGCTGGAATGGTCGCAGCGGCTGGCGCCGCACCATTCCGACGTGGGGCCGGTGCTGGCGATGGCGCGCTGCGCGGACGATGTGCGTGGCTGGTATCGCGATCTGGCCGCGTATCTCAGCACGCACAACAACTCGTTCCGGCTGGATATGGAAATGGAAGTGCGGCCCGGCGTGTGCCGGATGCATGAGCGCAACCGGCTCTATGGTCATCCCTCGCGCCAGTATGGCGAGAAGATGATGGCCAACAGCATCAACGTCATCCGCCAGGCCACCGGGCGGCTGGATTTCGCGCCGTTGCTGGTGCGGTTCCAGCACGCCCGCCCGCGCGACATCTCGCTGCACGAGAAGGTGTTCCGCTGTGGCATCGAATTCGGCTGTGACGAGGACAGCTTCGAATTCCCCACCGCGCTGCTGGATGCGCCGACCACGGGCGGGGCGCCGCCGCTGCGGGCGATCGTGCGCAAGTATGTGCAGCATCGCGCCAACGCGATGGAAATCTACGATCCGTCGATGGCCACGCATGTCTCGCTGGTGGTGGGCAGCATGATGGGCACCGGCCAGAACAACCTGGCCGCGATTGCCGAGATTCTGGGCTTTTCGGCCAAGAAGCTGCAACGCCTGCTGGCCACCGAGGACACCAGCTTCAGCGCGGTGCTGGAAGACCTGCGGCGCAAGCTGGCGTTTGACATGCTGGCCCATTCGAACGCGCCGATCGGGCTGGTGGCGTCGCTGCTGGACTATTCGGGCAATGCCGCGTTCACGCTGGCGTTCCGCAAGTGGACGGGGACCAGCCCGCTGCGCTGGCGGCAACAGCAGCGCAAGCGCTGATCTTCAACCACGAGGCCGAAGCAGTTCGATCGCTTCGATCATGTGTCCGAACGGATCGGCCAGCAGCGCGGCGCGGACGCCGTGTTCCACGTTCTCGTGGATCGGTTCGGCGATCGTGCCGCCTTGCGCGGTGAGCGCCGCGCAGGTGGCGGCGAGATCGGCCACGACGAAGCCCGTCCAGGCGGCGCCTGCGGGCGGGCACGGTCGGTCGCGGTATTGCAGCAAAGCAAGGCTGTGGCCGCCGGGCTGGCCGGTGCCGGAAAGGATCACCTCGTCAAGCGCGAAGCCGTGTCCGGCGCCGACCCGGTGGACGGGCTTCATGCCGAACACGGCGCCGTAGAACGCTTCGGCGGCGGCGAGGTCGGGCACGACCAGTTTGGTGAAGGAAAACGTCATCGATCGCGAGCATGACGCGGCGCCGCGCAACCGGCAAGCGAAAGGGCGCAGGGATCGCGCCCTGCGCCCTCGCGATGCCGGTCGGGGTCAGCGCACGCTGATCGCCAGCGCGCCTTCGCCCTCGTCGATCCGCACCGTGCTGCCGTCGGGGATGTCCCCGCCCAGCAGCTTTTCCGCCAGCGGGTCCTGGACATAGCGCTGCACCGCGCGCTTCAGCGGTCGGGCGCCATAGACCGGATCGTAGCCGACCCGCCCCAGCCAGCGCTCGGCGGCGTCGGTAAGTGTCAGGGTGATCTTGCGGTCCTTCAGCAGCTTCTGCACCCGGCCCACCTGGATTTCGACGATCGGTCCCATGTGTTCCTGGCCAAGGCGGTGGAACAGGATGATCTCGTCGAGCCGGTTGAGGAATTCGGGGCGGAAGTGCCCGCGCACCACGTCCATCACCTGCGGCTCGACGCTGGCGACGCTTTCGCCTTCGCCCAGATTGGCAAGGTACTGGCTGCCGAGGTTGCTGGTCAGGATGATCAGCGTGTTGGTGAAATCCACCACGCGGCCCTGGCCATCGGTCAGGCGGCCATCGTCCAGCACCTGCAACAGCACGTTGAACACGTCCTGGTGCGCCTTTTCGACTTCGTCGAACAGCACGACCTGATAGGGCCGACGGCGGACGGCTTCGGTCAGAACGCCGCCCTCGTCATAACCGACATAGCCCGGAGGGGCGCCGATCAGGCGGGAAACCGCGTGCTTTTCCATGAACTCGGACATGTCGATGCGGACCATCGCGGTGTCGTCGTCGAACAGGAAGCCGGCCAGAGCCTTGGTCAGCTCGGTCTTGCCGACGCCGGTTGGCCCCAGGAACAGGAAGCTGCCGAGTGGGCGGTTCGGGTCCTGCAGGCCGGCGCGGGCGCGGCGGACGGCCTTGGAGACCGCGACGACCGCGTCGGTTTGCCCGATCACCCGCTTGCCGATGGTTTCCTCCATCTTCAGCAGCTTTTCGCGCTCACCCTGCAGCATCCGCTCCACCGGCACGCCGGTCCACTTGGCGACGACCGCGGCGATGTCCTCGGCGGTAACTTCCTCGCGCAGCAGCGCGTTGGCGGACACGCCCTGCGCCTCGGCCAGCGCCTTTTCCAGATCGGGGATCCGGCCATAAGTCAGTTCGCCGGCCTTGCTGTAATCGCCGGCGCGCTGCGCCTGTTCCAGTTCGATGCGGGCGGCGTCCAGTGCTTCCTTCAGCTTTGCCTCGCCGGCCAGCTTGTCGCGCTCGGCCTGCCAGCGGGTGGTGAGCTCGGCCGATTGCTGCTCCAGATTGGCAAGGTCGGCGCGCAGCGCTTCCAGCCGGTCCTTCGACGGCTGGTCGCTTTCCTTGGCCAGCGCCATTTCCTCGATCTTCAACTGGATGATGCGCCGGTCGAGCACCTCGATTTCCTCGGGCTTGCTCTCCACTTCCATGCGGATGCGGCTGGCGGCCTCGTCCATCAGGTCGATCGCCTTGTCGGGCAGGAAGCGGTCGGCGATGTAGCGGTTCGACAGCGTGGCCGCCGCGACGATCGCCTGATCGGTGATGCGCACGCCGTGGTGCAGCTCGTACTTCTCCTTCAGCCCGCGCAGGATGCTGATCGTGTCCTCCACGGTTGGCTCGCCCACGAACACCGGCTGGAAGCGGCGTTGCAGCGCCGGGTCCTTCTCGACGTACTTCTGGTATTCGTCCAGCGTGGTGGCGCCGATGCAGTGCAGTTCGCCGCGCGCCAGCGCCGGCTTCAGCAGGTTGCCCGCGTCCATCGCGCCTTCGCTCTTGCCCGCGCCGATCAGCGTGTGCATCTCGTCGATGAACAGGATGATCTCGCCCCCAGAAGTACTATTGGCGCCGCCCTTCACCTCGTCGAGCACGGCCTTCAGGCGTTCCTCGAACTCGCCGCGATACTTGGCGCCGGCGATCAGCGCGCCCATGTCGAGCGACATCAGGCGGCGGTCCTTCAGGCTGTCGGGCACGTCGCCGTTGGCGATGCGCAGCGCGAGGCCTTCGGCGATCGCGGTCTTGCCCACGCCGGGCTCGCCGATCAGCGCCGGGTTGTTCTTGGTGCGGCGCGCCAGAATCTGCACGGTGCGGCGGATTTCCTCGTCGCGGCCGATGACCGGATCGAGCTTGCCCTCGCGCGCCGCCTCGGTGAGGTCGCGGGCGTATTTCTTCATCGCCTCGTAGGCGTTCTCGGCAGAGGCGTTGTCGGCGGTGCGGCCGCCGGTGACCGACTGGATCGCGGTTTCCAGCGCCTTCACATCGACGTTGGCGGCCTTCAGCGCCTTGCCGGCGGCACCGGGGGAGAGCGCGAGGGCCTGGAGGATGCGCTGGACGGGCACGAAGCTGTCGCCCGCCTTGGCGGCAAGCTGTTCGGCCTGGTCCAGCACCCGTACCGCGTCGTTGTCGAGCCCGGGCGCGGCCTGCGCGCCGCTGCCGCTGACGGCGGGAATCTTCGCCAGCGCCGCGTCGGTCTCGTGCAGCGCGAAGCCGGCATTGCCGCCGGCCTTCTGGATCAGGCCGCTGGCCATGCCTTCGCCGTCTTCCAGCAGCGCCTTCAGCAGGTGTTCGGGCGCGATGCGCTGATGGTTCATGCGCACCGCGATGGTCTGGGCGCTCTGGAGAAAACCCTTGGCGCGATCGGTGAATTTTTCGAGGTTCATGAGCTTCAGTGTCCTCCTGTTGGGGAGGGATGTGGTGTGGCTAATTGGCAACACAAGGGGGGTGGCGAAGAAATTTGTCCTGCTGGCGACACGGGTCATGCGTCATGCTTGCCGGCCCTGGTGCCATGCCTGCCGTCGGCAATCCGGGCGGAACCGGCTGGTTGGGTCCGATCCGGATCAATTTATAGATATATCAACTGCATGTGCGCGTGACGAGGCCGGGCGGGGGCGCTAGGCGCCGGCGCTCGGCCGGGCCTGCCCGGGCAGCAACGACGGCAAAGGATGGCCCGTGTCGAGCCAGGAACTGTGCGACAAGGTTTCCGCGATCATCGCGGACTACCGCCGGGGCGAGATCGCGCCTCCCGACGGCGCGCATGTCGCGCGCTGGATTGACCAGTTTCCCGGCCCGGTCCGCGATCCGCTTCTGGTTGAGATGGCCCATGTTCTGGAACGCACGTACGCGCGAAAGGCGGCGGTCACCGGCTTCCTCAAGAACCTTGTCACCAGTCGGGAGCTGGTCGGCGACGATCCAAAGGCATTCTGGGCCGGCGTGCGCTTTCTGCGTCTTCAGCAGGCGGGGAACAGCCAGCGCGACATGCTTGCCCTGTTCGACAACGCGCTGTCCGATGCGGTGGGCCTGAAAGTCGCGGATTGCGGAGCCAGCGGCGCGCGAAGCTTTGTCTACCTCGACGATGCGATATACTCGGGCGGCCGCGCCAAGTCCGACATCATCCGCTGGATCGAGAACGATGCGCCACCGCAGGCCAAGGTCGCCGTGATCGTCATGGCCATTCACACGCTGGGCGAATGGTTTGCCAACGGCGACATCGCCAAGGCCACCCAGGCTGCGGGCAAGACGATCGAGGTGACGTGGTGGCGGGCGATGACGATCGAGGATCGCAAGGCCTACATCGCGAATTCCGATGTCCTGCGTCCGACCGCGATCCCCGCTGAAGCGGCAGCCTATGTTGCCGGGCTGGGGGCGCCGCCGGTGTTGCGCACCGGGGCAGCAATCGGGACGCTGGGAATTTTTTCGTCCGGCGCCGGTCGGGCGCTGGTCGAGCGGGAATTCCTCAAGGCCGGGGTGCGCGTTCGCCGGATGTGCGATCTGTTGCCGCAGCAGATGCGTCCGCTTGGCTGTACGTGGATGAAAACCACGGGATTCGGTTCCATGTTCGTCACCTATCGCAACTGTGCGAACAACACGCCGCTGGTTTTGTGGGCGGGAAATCCGTGGTATCCGCTATTCCCGCGCAGGACGAACTGAAGGCATGAGCGAAGCAGCCGCCCGAAACTACCATCGACCCGACGTCGTTGTTTTCCGACGCACGGGCGAGGCGTTCGGCGGGCTGTCGAACATGGCGCCGGGCTTTCCGATAGAGGTGCTGGGCCATCGCATCCGAACCGCCGAAGCCCTGTACCAGGCCTGCCGCTTTCCGCATCTGCCCGATGTGCAGCGGATGATCATCGACGAAGCCAGCCCGATGACGGCCAAGATGCGGTCGAAGCCCTATCGGCAGCAATCGCGCCCCGATTGGGACGAGGTTCGCGTTCCGATCATGAAGTGGTGCCTTCGCATGAAGCTGGCGGCAAACTGGCCGGGCTTTTCGGCGCTGCTGCTTTCCACCGGCGATCGATCGATCGTGGAGGATTCGCGCAAGGACGATTTCTGGGGGGCCCGACCCTGCGCGGAACACGGGCTTTCCGGGCGCAATGTGCTGGGCCGCCTGTTGATGGAACTGCGCGAGAAACTGCGCGCCGACCCGGATTCGCTGCGCCGGGTCAATCCGGTGCCGATCCCCGATTTCCGGTTGCTGAACCATGCCATCGGCGTGATCGAAGCCCGCGCCGCCACCGTTCCGGGCCGGACAATCGGCGGCGGCCAGCAGACCGCATTCCTTTAATCGGGGGCGCCATCGTCAGGCGAAGCCTCCCCCGCCTCCCACCCCAGCAGTTCCCCCGGCTGGCAATCCAGTTCGCGGCAGATGGCATCCAGCGTGGAAAAGCGGATCGCCTTGGCCTTGCCGGTCTTGAGGATCGACAGGTTCGCCAGGGTAAGGTCGATGCGCTCGGCCAATTCGGTCAGCGTCATGCGGCGGGCGTGGAGCAGGTCGTCGAGTTTGACGGTGACGGGCATCACACGGTCCCTTCCAGCTCTTCGCGCATCGCGGCACCGGTGCGGAACACGCGGGCGAGGATGAACAGGACGAGCGCCAGGCCGATGCCGTTCAGCGAGACATCGACATTGGCGTGTGCGCCCGATTCGTGCGCGATCATCGCCGCGAACAGGGTGACCGGGGCGGAGATCACCTGGATGGCGATGGCGGTCCAGGCCATAGCCTTCAGCCGTTCGGCATTCTGGGGGATGAAGGGATCGCCGGTGGCGACGGTATCGACGATCTGCTTGAGCTTCTGCACGAAGAACCACAGCGCGCCGAGCAGGGCCAGCACCGCGACAAGCAGGCCGCACAGCGCCCAGATCACCGAGAGGTGGGCCAGCGGCGGGTGATCCCGGGCCAGCGCGGCGATGATGTCGGCGCGCATGAAGACACAGACCGGCAGGGCAACGGCAATGGCCGCCGCCGAAATGGCGATTATGCCCTTGATGAAGACCAGCACGCCACGGGCGAGGCCCAGCAGCGGATCGGCGCGGAACGAGGTCATGGTGGCGGCTCCTGTCGAATTCAGGCGTGGCTGACGATGCTGACCGTGGCGGCGAGATGCGCGGCGGCGTGCGGCGTGGTGAGGGTGGGCAGCCAGGTCATCGTGACGAGGACCAGCGAGGCGAGCGCGGCGAGGGTTTGGGGAGCGGTGCGGGTCATTGATCGTTCTCCGATATGTTCGATATCGAAAATCAATAATGTCGATTCGTCATATCGTCAATCGATAATATCGAAAAACGATGTGGTGCATGTCGTTTTTCGAGAAGAGGGGGTTGGCTGGCACCTTCCGGCGGTCACCGCGCGGCGCGGATGGCGGCGCCGCCGGCGAACGGGGCGATGGCCAGCAGCGCCAGGCTGACGGCGGCGGTGAGCGCAAGGCCGCTGCTGTCGCCGCCGATATTGGCCTGTGCCACCGCGCCGGCGCCGAAGATCAGCAGCGGCACCGCCAGCGGGATCACCAGCAACCCACCCAGCGCCGCGCCGCCGCGCAGGCCGGTGGTGATGGCGGCGACCATGACGCCCAGCGCGGCCAGGCCCGGGGTTCCGGCCAGCAGCCCCCATTCGACGACGCGCAAGGTGGCGCCGTCGATGCCGAGCAGGGCGGAGGCCGGCAGCGTCGCCAGCATCAGCCAGGGCGCGAAGCTGAGCCAGTGGGCGAGGATGCGGACGGCCAGAACGGCTTCCTCGGACACACCGCGCAGGGCGAGCTGGTCGAACACGCCGAGTTCGAGATCGGGTTCGACCAGCCGGTCGAGCGGGAGGATGGCGGCCAGCAGCGCCGCCACCCAGATGACGCCGCCGCCGACGCGGGCGAGGACTTTCGCGTCCGGCCCGATCGCGAAGGGGAACAGCATGGCGACCGCCAGGAAGAACAGGATCGGCAGCACCGGGCCGCCGCGCCGGCCCGACAGCAGCGCGCCAAGATCGCGGCGGAGCAGAAGGGCGAGCGCGCTCATGCCGCGTATTCCGCAAGGTCCAGCCGCTGGATGCCGGGGACGACGAACGGCTGGTGCGAGGCGACGAGGCACAGGCCGCCGTCGCGGCAGTGCCGGGCGACGATGTGGCCCACCAGCTCGGTGGCGGCGGTGTCGAGGCCGTTGAGCGGTTCGTCGAGCAGCCAGATCGGCGCGGCCTGGCCGATCAGCCGGGCGAGCGCGGCGCGCTTCTTCTGGCCGGTGGAGAGGTAGCGGACGGGGACGTCGAGCAGGTCCGACAGGCCCAGCGTGGCGTGGACTTCGGCCCGGGCGGACGGGTGATGGCCATCGGCGGCGGCCCAGAAGGCGAGCGCGTTGCCCAGCGGTAGCGCGGGTTCCAGCGCGGGCCGTTCGTCGAGCAGGCCGATGGCGCCGGTGCGCGTGACATGGCCGGCGTAAGGGCGCGCGAGGCCGGCCAGCAGGCGGAGAAGGCTGGATTTGCCGATGCCGTTGGCGCCGACGACGTGAAGCGCCGCGCCGGGGTGGAGTTCGAGGGAGAGGCTGGCGAACAGCACGCGATCGCCACGGCGGCAGGCCAAGCCGTGAGCGGCGAGATGGACGCTGGCGGTGTCGGTGCCCCCTTGCATGGGGTGGGGCGATAGGGGAAACCCGGGGCGGTGCCAAGGCGTGCGGTGCCAGGGAGTTTGGAAATGGCGATTGCGCGGTTGGATGAGGAGCGGGTGGCGGCGGCGCTGGCAGAATTGCCGGGGTGGACACTGCGCGCGGACGGGCTGGCGATTGGCCGGACGTTCGTGTTTGCCGATTTCGTGGCGGCGTTCGGTTTCATGACGAAAGTGGCGATCGAGGCCGAGAAGGCGGACCATCACCCGGAATGGAGCAATGTGTGGAACCGCGTGGAGATCACGCTGACCACGCACGATGCCGGGGGATTGAGCGCGCGGGATGTGGCGCTGGCGGGGGTTATCGATCGGCTGGCCTGAGCGCGCTCAAACCCCGAAGCGGCGCTTGATGCTGCGATAACGCCGCAATCTTTCCGCCTCGCGCGCTTCGGGCGAGACCCGCGACATGGTGTCCGGCAGCGCGGTGGCCAGGTCATCGTGGGCGACAAGGCGGGTGCGAAACGCCGCGCCCTGCTGGCTTAGCAGGTTGCGGTAGGTCAGGTTGCCCTCGGCAAACCCCTGCGTGTCGAGCCAGTTGGCGACGCCGGGATCGCGGTGCGCCAGCACCAGCCGGACGACGCCATCGGCATCGACGTGGGTCCGCGCCGGGGTGTAGGACACCGGACGGTAGAGGAAGTCCATCGACCCGACCATCGCCCCGCCCATGCCGAAGATGAAGAAGCCGTCGTGCGCGTCCATCTCGACGATCAGGGCTTCGTCGGGCGCAAGCTTCCACACCATGTGCGCGGCCATGCGGCCGCGTTTGGCGTCTTCGGCGGAATTGGCGCTGGCGCCGGGGAATTCGTTGCGCTTGTGCGGATCGGTGACGCCGCCGGAATTGGCCCACGACCATTCGGGCCAGTCGCGCATCAGGCCGGTGGTGAAATCGCCGGCCCATTGCATCGCGTCGATCATGCGTTGCGGGGTAGGCAGGGGCTTTGGCCCTGTCATGCCGACGCGTTCGATGGTCAGCGGGGTGGGGGTTTCGTCCCAGCTATCGAAGCCTTCGCGGATGAAGAGTTTGCGGCTGCCTTCGGTCAGCGGCAGCCAGTTGGGGCCACTTTGCGCGCCGCCGATCAGGATTTCGAAGTGGCCGTCGGCATCGCAGACCAGTTGGTGGCCGAACAGGTTGGCTTCGGGGGTGTCGCCGAAGGGTTCGTGCAGGGGCGGGTTGCCGTTGGCCATGAGCGCGGGCTTGGGGCCCTGGACGGTGACGTTGAAGAAGCGGGCGGTGCCGCGCGTGCCGCTGAGCCGGTACTGGTACTGGCCGCTGATCCAGGCCTGGCGATAGGTGAAATCCGCGACATCGCCGCCGAGTTTCATGGTCGGGTGAGTGAACCAGTGGATCATCGGGAAGGCCGGATCGGCGGTTTCGAGCGCGAGCGGGAAAGCCTGGCCGAGGTTCTGGGTGAGGAAGCGGAAGGCGTCGGCGCGTTGCAGCGGGTTGGCGGGGTTGGCGTCCTTGAAGGCGAGGTCGCCGGCGGCTTTCAGGCGGTCGCAGAAGTTGGCCCAGGCGGATTTGAGGGCGGGGTCTTCGGGGGAGTCACCGTACATGGCGGGGTACCTTGGGCTGGATGGCGAGGTTGCTGAAGAAAAGGGCAGCCCTTCGACAGGCTCAGGGCAGACGGGGATAGGGAGTGGAGCGGTCAGGCGTTCCGGTCATGCGCCGAGTTTCGTCAGGATTTCGGAGAGGGCTTCGGCCGCGCGTTGGAAGGCGGGGCGGTGGCCTTCGGCGGTGATGCGGGGGCCGGTGAGTTCGAGGTCGAACGGGCCTTCGTAGCCGACTTCCAGAAGCGTGCCGATCAGGCGGTCCAGGGGCACCATGCCGTCGCCGGGGACGGCGCGGCAGGGGGTGGAGCGGTCTCCCGCCACGTAGTCGTTGAGCTGGACGAGGCGGAGGTGGGGCAGCGCGCGGCGGAACTTGGCCTTGAGGTCGCTTTCGAACCAACTGGCGCCGAGGTCGAGGGTGACGTCGATCTGCGCGATTTTGGCGGCGCGGATGGTGTCGTCGATGGTGTGGGCGAAGTGGATGTCGGCGTTGAGCAGGTTGGCGGTCTCGATGCTGAGCGCGATGCCGTGGCGGGCGGCGAGGGCGCGGCAGGGGGCGATGAGTTCGGCGAGGCGCGCGGCGGCGGGTTCCCAATCGAGCGAGCCGCGGCCGCCGGAGACGACGTAGATGTGGGGGCAGCCGAGTTGGGCGGCGGCGGCGATGGCGGCGTTCAGGTGTTCGGCGGCGCCGCCGGTGTCGGATTCGACATCGGGGTAGCGGGCGAAGGGGTGGGCCATGTTGGTGGGTTTCGGCCCGGGGTGGGTGGGGCTGTTGGCGCCGAGTTCGGCGAGGGTGTCGGGCAGTTCGGTGGGGCCGAGCGCGGCGGGGTTGACGATGGTCATGTGCTGCACGCCGATGCTGCGGCAGAACTGGACGAAGGCGGGGGTGGATTCGCTGAGGAAGCCGACCTGGTGGAGGCATACTTTGGGGTGCATCAGCGGGCCTCGATGGGGACGTTGTAGCGCGCGTAGAACGGGGCGAATTCGGCGTGGAGCGCGGCGAGGTTTTCGCCGGCATCGACGAGGAGTTGCGACGAGTAGGTGAACTTGCCGTAGCGATCGCCCTTGTTCTCGGCGAGGTAGGTGCGCATCGCGGTTTCGGCCCGCGGGGTGAAGGGGCGGCCGGCGAACTGGTAATAGCCGCGGATCGTGCCGATGGGGTCGGCGACGAAATCGACGTAGCGGACGTGGTGGATGCGGGGGTCGGCCAGCAGCGGGTTGCTCATGGTGTTGGCGATCGAGGCGCGGACGCGGGCGAGGTGGTTTTTCGCTTCGGCGACGACATCGATCTGGCCGACGACGCCTTCCATGATGTCGGCCATCATCATCGTGCTGGATGCGGCGACTTGCACCGGATCGCGGTGGAGCCATACCAGCGTGGCGTCGGGGTAGGCTTCGAAGAATTCCTTGAGCCGGTGGCCGTGGAAGCCCTTGAGGACCCAGTACTTCTTCGGGCGCTGGTACTGGAACGCCTGAAGCATGCCCTTGTGGATGCGGTATTGCGCGGCGGCGTCGGTGGGGAGGCCGGCGGAGAGGTGCTGCATGGGGACGCGCCACCATGCGGTGGGGGTCATCACGCGGAAGTCGAACGCCCAGGTGCGCTCGTCCTCGGGGAGGCCGTTGCCCAGCATGTCGTTGTAGGGGTGGCAGTGGAGCCACTTCCACATTTTCTGGTTGATCTCGCGCCAGTCGGCGTCGGCTTTCGCGATGCGCGGGTCCGGGCCGGTGACGGTGCCGGGGGGCGGGCTGGGGTTCATCACTTCCCAGAACCGAAGCGCGCGGGCGTCGGGATCGACCGACATGAGCGCGTGCATCAGGGTGGTGCCGGAGCGCGGCTCGCCGGTGGCGAACATCGGGCGGTCGATCACTTCTTCGGCGAGGGGGTAGGTGGCGCGGTCGGCGAAGAACTTGAGGCGGTCGGTGAGGAGCCAGTGGATGTTCTGGCGGGCGGCTTCGCGGCCGGGTTCGTCGGAGAGGGCGGCGTTGATGTGATCGACGGCGAGGGAAAAGCGGGCGGGGAGGGTGTCATCGCCCCAGTCGGTGAGGCCGGTGGCGGCCTGGGCATCGGCAAGGAGCGCGGTGGCGAGGAGTTGGGACGCGTCGAGCATCAGGCGATTCCGGCGCAGAGGCGGACGACTTCGTCCTCGACGGCGCGGACCTTGGCGGCGGATTTTGCCGCGAACTTGGCGCCGGCCATGCCGCCGTAATCCATGACCTTGAACACGCGCATGCCGGCGTCGGCGAAGCCCTTGAACTTGCGCGCCACGGATTTCACGTCGCCGACCGGGAAGATGTCGCGGATGGCCTGCGTGTCGAGTTCGGCGCAGAAGCGGAGGATTTCGTCGCGGGAGAGGCGGACGGGGTCGAAATCGTGGATGCCGCGCCACGAGTCGCCCATCGGGTGCTTGTAGCCGAACTGGCGGAGGTCTTCCGCGGTCTGCATGAGGATGATCGATTTCACCATCGGTTGCTGCAGCATTTCGGCGCATTCGTCCTCGTCGCCGATCAGGCAGATCTGGGTGAGGGCGGGGGTGAAGTGGCTCATGTCGCGGCCGGCGGCGTCGCCGGCGTCGAGGATGACCTTGAGCTTGGCGGCGTAGTCCTCGGGCGTGTAGGTGCCAGCGGGCCACCAGCCGTCGGCCTCGCGGCCGCAGATGCGCAGCATGCGCGGGCCGAGCGCGCCCATCCAGATCGGCGGGGCTTTGCCATCGTAGAGTTCGGTGTCCATGCGGGCGTGTTCGAGGTGGTAGAACTGGCCCTCGAAATCGACCTTGCCTTCGCTGTGCCAGAGCAGCTTGATGACCTTGATCGATTCCTCGAGGCGGCTGACCGGCTTTTCGAAGTCGAAGCCGTAGGGGACGGTGTTTTCGAGCTCGCCCGAGCCGAGGCCGAGGATGAAGCGGCCTTTGCTGAGGTGGCTGATGGTGAGCGCGGATTGGGCGAGCAGCGAGGGGTGGCGGCGGACGGTATCGACGACGCAGGTGGCGAGCGGGGTGTTTTTGGTGAGGACGGCGGCGGCGGCGCTGACCGCCATGCCGTCGAGGTGGCGGTGCGGGCTGGGGGAGGAGAGCGCGAGATCGGTGAATTCGGGGGTCCAGATCGAATCCGGCCAGAAGCTGACCATGTGATCGGGCAGCCAGATCGAGTGGTAGCGGCCGGAATCGTATTGTTCGCAAAGGTCGATGCCGAGCGGCAGGGTGGTGCGCAGGAAGGCGGCGGGCTGGACTTTCACGAGGGCCTCTCCGGTATCGTTGTGTTTGGGCGAAGGTGTGGCATACCCGCGCCGGGGATGAATTCCCATTTGGGGATAGGATGGCCGAGCCTAGTTTGATCCTGCCGGACCTGATCGAGGCGCTGCTTGCCGGGGTGACCGAGACGCCGCCGTGGCGGGGGTTTGTCGAACGGCTGCGCGGCGCATTGCGGGCGGATTATGCCAGCGTGACGTTCCGGCCGTTTGCCCGGGGCGGCGCGCCGGCGGGCGCGGGGGATGAGCTGGGGCCGCCGAGCCGGGTGGTCCACATCGCCTCGGGCCGGGAATGGCCGCCGTTGTTTGCGCGGATGTATCGGCAGAGCGGGCATGTCGAGGACCCGCTGCCCTATTTCGAGCTGGTGGAGGGGCGGGTCTATGCGCTGCCCGAACTGCTGCGCGCGGGCGAGCCGGCGCACGATGCCTATCGCGCGCGGATGCTGGAACCGGCGGGGATGAACCGGATGCGGATGATGCGGCTGGCCGAGCCGTCGGGGGTTTCGGCCTGGCTGACGGTGACGCGCGAGCAGGCCGATTTCGGGCGTGGCGAGGAGGCGATGCTGGCGGCGCTGGCGCCGTTCGTGCGGCCGGCGCTGGCGGCCTATGTGGCGCTGGAGCGTGAGCGCACGGCCGCGCGCGTGGCGGGCGAGGCGATCCGGCGGCTGAACTTTGCCTGGCTGACTCTGGATGGCGAGGGGCGGGTGCTGGATACCGATGCGCAAGGGGCGGAACTGCTGGCGCAGGCGCGGATATTGCGGCGCGGGCGCGACGGGCGGCTGAGCGCGGGGGATCGCGCGGTGGCGCGGGCGATCGGCGAGGCGGTGGGGGCGCTGGACGGGGCGGAGACGCGGCCGCGCGCGATCGTGCTGAGCCGGGAGCCGTGGCTGGACATGCTGCTGGTGCCGGCATCCCCGGCGCCCGGGACGGCACGGCCGGCGCACGCGCTGATTGCCTATGTCCACGCCGATTCATGGTCCAGCGCGGACCGGTGCGAGCAACTGGGGCAGTTGTTCGATCTGCTGCCCAGCGAGGCGCGGCTGGCGCTGGCGCTGGCGCGGGGCATGTCGATCAGCGAGGCGGCGGGCGACCTGGGGATTACCGTGGAGAGCGCGCGGACGTACTCGAAGCGGATTTACGCGAAGACCGGGGCGCGGGGGCAGGCCGATCTGGTGAGGTTCGTGCATCGGAGTGTGTTGGGCATCGCGTGAGGGAGGGCGCAGGCGCCCAAGCGACGTTTCGCAACGCGAAACGGTAGCTTGGAAGCCGGTGCGCGCCAGCGCAGCGCCCGACCCGGCCGGCCTCGGCGCGAAGCGGCGAGGTTCGACGGCGCAGGCCTTCGGAGCGTTGACCGCAGGGCAACGCGGAGCCGGGCTGCGACGGAGAAAGGATCGGCAGCGGGGGGAGCGGGTTTGGCGTTGGGTGGGGCGGACATGTGTTCGCGATTGCCCCTTCCCGGCCGGCGGTATAGGCGTTCGGCATGGCCGAAGCGGATCGTCTGGAACGTCTCGATGCCCGGCGCGAGGAGCTGGAAGTGGAATATCGCGCGGCGCTGGTGGCGGCGTTGCGGGTGACGGCGGCGGGGAAGTGGGGGTTGTTCGATCATCAGGCCGATCGCCATGCGCGGGCGGCGGTGGCGCCGGTGATCGCGGAGCTGGACGAGATCAGCGAGGCGATCGACCGGGCGCGGGAGACGCTGGGCCTGCCGGCGTTCGATCTGCACCGCGAATTTCTGGCGGCGCGGGGGCCGGTGAAGGCCGATGCGGTGGGCGAGCCGAAGCAGGCGCAGGCCTGGCTGGAGCGGCTGGCACGCGACAGCTAGAGTGCGATGACAAAAAGTGGGAACCGGCTTTTGTCAAATAATCGCACGACAACAACAATTAGAGCATGATGACATTGGTCAATCCAATGTCATCATGCTCTAGCTGGCTGATCCGGACGTTCGGGCAATTCTGGCGGACGAATGGGCATGGCAATCCCGGCCGCGCGGCATAGCTTGCGCGGTGAAAACACATGGAGAGGGGTTTCCGACATCATGGCCTACAATCTGGTTTCCGCCGACAACCACATCCTGGAACCGCGCGACCTGTTCACCACACGGCTGCCGGTGGAATTCCGCGACCGCGCGCCGCGCGTGATGCAGGGCGCTGATGGCGGTGACGGCTGGAGCTGGGACGGCAAGACCGTGAACCGCACGCTGGGGATCGAGGCCACCGCCGGCCGCAGCGAGGTGAAGATCAGCGGCTACAAGTGGGAGGAAATCCTTCCCGGCAACTATGACGGCGCCGCGCACGCGAAGGACATGGCCGATGCCGGGGTGGATGCGGCGGTGCTGTTCCCGTCGATCCCGCTGATGGGCTGGTTCTGGGGCGACGATCCGTTCGCGCTGGCGCTGTTCCAGACCTTCAACGACTGGGTGATCGAGGATTTCTGCGCGGCCGATCCGAAACGGCTGATCGGGCTGCCGCTGATGCCGGTGAACCATTCGATGGACGTGCTGCTGGCCGAGATGGACCGCTGCCTGAAGAAGGGCTTCAAGGCGCTGCACATCCCGGTCTATCCCGATCGGCCGTACTGGGACCCGTATTACGCGCCGTTCTTCAGCGCGGTGGAGGAAGCCGGGGTGCCGCTGTGCATGCACCGCACCAGCGGCGGCAAGGACCCGGGCGGCAAGGACAACTTCGACTTCCACCTGCCCGGGCTGAACGTGGCGGGCACCGTCCACCGGTTCTTCGCGGCGGTCGAGCCGTTCACCAAGATGATCTACACCGGCGTGTTCAAGCGCCATCCGAAGCTGAAGATCATGGATGCCGAGGTGAACTTCGGCTGGATGCCGTTCTGGATGGACACGCTGGACCAGTGCTATGAAAAGCAGAAGGGCTGGGCGGGCTTCGGCTGCGACGACAACCCGTCGAGCGCGGTGGGCCGGAACCTGTTCGTGACCGTGCTGGACGACAAGGTGGGCTTCGACCTGGTGAAGGACCATCCGGCGCTGGCCGATGCGGCGCTGTTCTGCACCGACTATCCGCACTCGATCTGCCTGTGGCCCGATACCAGGGACAAGATCGCGCCGGCGGCGGCGGGTTGCGATCCGGTGTCGCGGCAGAAGATCATGGCCGGGAACGCGGTGAAGCTGTTCGGGCTGGAATGATTTTTCGGTAACAGCGAAAGGGGGCGGGGCGCCAGTGCGCTGCCGCCCCTTTTCGTGCGCGGCGGTCAGACCGGCGGGAGCGGCGCTTCGGGGTCGAACCCTTCGAGCGGGGTGCCGCCATTGGCGTGGAAGTCGCCCTTCCAGCCTTCGCGGCGGGTGGTGGTGTGCCGTTGCGGGGCGCTGAAGTTGTAGCACGCGCCGACGCGGTTGTCGGCGAGTTCGGCGCCGGTCTGGCCGGGTGGGGGATCGAACGCGCGGGCGCCGGAGACGAACACGGCGCGGCGCAGGGCGTGAGCCAGTTCGGTTTCACGGGGCGTCAGGTCCGATTGCCAGCGCGACAGGTGGCGCAGGTCCCTGCCGGCGTGGGGGCCGGCGATGATCATTGTGCCGGCCAGCGGCCATTCCAGCATTGGCGTGCCGTTTTCCGACAGGACGGCGGTGGTGCGGCCCGCCGCGTCGCGATCGGCGACGTGCATGTCGAGGTGGGTTTCGGCGCTGTCCGCCGCGTGGGCGGCGGCGAGGACGGCGAGATCGCGCAAATGGGTGCAATGATCGCCCGGCACGGTGCGGGCGACGTCGGCTAGCGGGCGGCCGGTGAAATCCTGCCCGAGTTTGCCGGGCGCGCCCAAGCAGCCGGTCCACGGGTGGCGGACGGCATCGGCCTCTACCGCCGTGACCAGCCCGTCGGCGTGGCGCAGGCGGACGTGGAAGCGGTGGATGTCGTCCTCCAGCCCGGCGGTGACGTGTTCCGCCGCCGGGACGATGCGGATGCGGCGCCAGAGGCCGGGGACGGGTGGCGGGAAGGACATGCGGCGCTTATTTCGCCGCCGGTTCGTCCAGCCAGCCGCCGGCGGTGGCGACATAGAGCCGGGCGATATCGAGCGCCTGCTTGGCCTGGGCATCGACCAGGGCAAGCTTGGCACGCTCGTTCGAGCGGGTGGCTTCCAGCACCTGAAGCACCCCGGTGTTGCCGATCTGGTAGGACTTGCGCGACAGGTCGAGCGAGCGTTCGGCAAGGCTGGCGGATTCCCGCTCGGCCGCCAGCGCCTTCGCGTCGTTGTCGAGCGCGGACAGCAGGCCCGAGACCTGGCCGAACGCTTCCAGCACGGTCTGCTTGTAAGTGGCGGCGGCGGCGCGGGCTTCGGCTTCGGCGCCGCGCTTGCGCGCCTTCAGCGTGCCGCCGTGGAACAGCGGGGCGGTGGTGCCGGCGAACAGGTCGAAACCCCGGAAGCCCGAAGAGAACAGGTCGCTGAGGTGCGGCGCGCTTTGCGAGAGCGAGGCGCCGATCGAGATGTCCGGGTAAAGCTGGGCGGTAGCGACACCGACGGCGGCGGTGGCGGCGTGGAGGCGGGCTTCGGACGAGAGGATGTCGGGTCGCTTGTGGACCAGCGCCGAGGGCAGCGCGACGGGCACTTGCGCGGGCAGGGTGAAAGCGGCGAGGCGGAACGGGGTGGCGGGCAGTTCGGCCGGGCTGGTGCCGACCAGCACCGCCAGCATGGCGCGGGCTTCGGCCAGTTGCTGTTCGATGGCGGGAAGCTGGGCGCGTTCCTCGGACAGGCGGGACTGGGCGGCCAGCACTTCCACCAGCGTGCCTTCGCCGCCGATGCGGCGCGCGTCGGTCAGCTTGACGTTGCGGCTGCCCGAATCGATGAGCTGGTTCACCGCCGTGAGGCGATCCGAGAGCGCGGCGATGGTGAGCACTTGCGTCACCACGCGGCCGGCGATGGTGAGGTGCGCGGCGGCGGTCTGCTGGGCCTGGGCATCGGCCGAGGCGCGGGCCTGTTCCAGCGCGCGGGCGTTCTTGCCGAACAGGTCGAGATCGTAGCTGACGCCCGAGCCGAGCGTGTAGAGGTCCAGCTCGGGGTTGGTGATGCCGGGGAAGCTGGACGGATCGAACCCGAACGCGGCGAGGTTGATCTTCTCATGCTCGATCCGGGCATTGGCATCGACTTGCGGCAGGCTGCGGCCGGCGACTTCGCGGATGCGTTCGCGCGCGGCTTGCAGCGTGGCGTTGCTGGCGGCCAGCGACGCGTTGTTGGCCAATGCCTGTTCGACCAGCGCGTTCAGTTGCGGCGAGCCGAAGCCTTCCCACCACTTGCCCTGCGGGCCATCGGCCAGCGAAGCGCGGCCGGAGCCGGTGGCCGCATAGCCGGCCGCTGCCGAAGGCGGCGCGGGAGGCGCGAAATCCGGCCCCTGCTTGCAGGCGGCGGTGGCGAGGAGGAGGGCGAGAATGGCACGGGTACGCATCGGTCTTACTCCATCGCCATGACCGGGACCGCGGAAGCGCGGGCGGCGGACGATCGCAACAGCAGGATCAGGGGAAGCATCAGGAAGGCGGCGAGCGCCACCAGCCGGAACATGTCGAGATAGGCGATCATCATCGCCTCACGCGAAATTTGCCCGCCGAGGCGGGTGAGCGCCGACGGTATCGCGAAATCCACATCGGGCAGGCGCCACTGCAATACCGGCGAATCGGGGCGAAGCCCTTCGGCGAGGCGCGAATGGACGGTTTCGGCGATGCGGAACGAGCCGACCTGCATCAGCGAGATGCTGACCGACGAGCCGATGTTGCGGGTGAGCGCGAACATCGCGGCGCCTTCGTTGCGCAGCGCGGCCGGCAGCGTGGCGAAGATCACCATCGACAGCGGCACGACCAGGAAGCCCGAGCCGATGCCCTGCACCAGCCCGGCGGTGAGCAGCGCGGGGACATCGACCAGCAAGTCCATCCGCGAGTAGAGCACCTGGCTGAAGCCGGTGAGCGCGAGGCCGAAGAACAGCAGCGCGCGCATGTCGAACCGGCTGGCCATGCGGGTGACGGCAAGGATGCCGATCAGCGTGCCGATCGCGCGGGGCGAGCTGACCATGCCGGTGCGCAGCGCCGAGAAGCCGAGCAGCCCCTGCATGAACAGGGTGATGATGGGGATGGTGGCGAACGTGACGACGCCGACGGTGATGCTGAGCAGGCAGCCGACCGCGAAGTTGCGATCGCGGAACAGCGTGGGGCGCACGAAGGTGTCGCGGCCGGTGAGGGTGTGGACCAAAGCCAGCCAGCCGAACAGCACGAGGCACGCGGCCTCGACGCGGATTTCGATGGAATCGAGCCAGTCGAGATGCTGGCCGCGATCGAGCAGCAGTTGCAGGCTGGCCAGTGCCAGCGACAGCGTGGCAAAGCCGAACATGTCGAACCGCACCGGCGCGTCGCTGCGGCGTTCGGGCAGGAACAGGGTCATGCCGATGATCGACAGCACGCCGAACGGCACGTTGATGAAGAACACCCAGCGCCAGGTGAAGCTGTCGGTAAGCCAGCCGCCGAAGGTGGGGCCGACCAGCGGGCCGAGCATCGAGCCGAGGCCGTTGAACGCCATCGCCTTCGCGAGGTCAGCGGGCGGATAGGTATCGAGCATCGAGGACTGGCTGAGCGGGATCAGCGCGGCGCCGGTGGCGCCCTGGACGGTGCGTGCCAGCACCAGCATCGCCAGGTTGGCGGCGAGGCCGCACAGCACCGAGGCGAGGGTGAACGCGGAAACGGCGGTGAGCATGACCGTCTTGCGGCCATAGCGGCCCGCCAGCCACGACGACAGCGGCGTGGCGATGGCCGAGGCGATGATGTAGCTGGTGAGCACCCAGACCACCTGTTCCTGCGAGGCCGACATCGTCGACTGCATGTGCGGCAGCGCCACGTTGGCGATCGTGGTGTCGATCGCCACCGGCGTGGTTGCCAGCATGGTCGAGACGGTGATCAGCGTGCGTCTCGCAGGGGGTGGGTAGGGCGCGGTCACGGGCGCGCGATCATGGGTGGGGAGGCATTCGCCCCGCGGCTGGATCGTAGGGCGGGGTGTCGGCGCCAAACAGGCTGCGCTTGTGGCCGGTATCGACCTCGACGTCGGTGGACAGGCCGGCGTGAAGCGGCAGGCCGGCGGGCACGTCGATCAGCTCGATCTCGACCGGCAGGCGCTGGACCACCTTGACCCAGTTGCCGGTGGCGTTTTCGGCAGGCAGGATCGAGAAGGAATTGCCGGTGCCGGGCGAGAAGCTGGCAACGCGGCCCTTCAGTTCGACATCCGGGAAGGCGTCGATCTTCAGCTTCACCGGCTGGCCGACACGCATGTAGCGGAGCTGGTTTTCCTTGAAGTTCGCCTCAACCCAGAACTTGGTGCCGGCCAGCATGAACACTGGCCGCGAGGCGGTGACATAGGAGCCGAGCTGGAGCTGGTTGACCTTCGTCACCACGCCGTCGCGCGCGGCGCGGACGGTGGTGTTGCCCAGCGCGATGCGCGCGGCCTGAAGCGCGGCGGCGGCCTGGCGCACGGCGGCCTGGTTGTCGGTGCCGCCGGACAGGTTGCCTTCCAGTTCGGCGCGCTTGCTTTCGGCCTTGGCCTGGGCGGCGGTGACGCCATCGCGCGCGGTGCGGACGTTGAGCTCGGCCGCGTCGGCCTGGGCCTTCGACGAGATGCCCTGCGCCAGCAGCGACTTCTGGCGGGCGGCTTCGCCCACCGCGTATTCGAGGCGAGCTTGCGCGGCGGGGATGTCCGACGCGGCCTGCTGGAAATCGGCGCGCTTGGCGCCGACGCCGGCGCGGGCGGCGGCCAGCGCGG
The DNA here is from genome assembly GCA_018971065.1 of Sphingomonadales bacterium. Next base: position 26,839 of record JAGWVC010000042.1, read on the forward strand.
CCTCAGCGGCGGCGACATTGGCCTGGGGTGTGGCGGAATCGATGCGGAACAGCACATCGCCCTTGTGGACGAGCTGGTTTTCGCGAACGTCGATCTCAACCACCTTGCCGCTGACATCGGCGGCGACGCCGACCAGGCCGGTTTCGACCTGGGCGTTGTCGGTCGTCTCGAACCGGCCACCGTTGAGCCACATTGCGAAGGCGCCGACGGCGACCACGACCGGTGCGGCAATCAGCAGCGGGCCGCGCAGTTTCGATTTCGAGCCGGTTGCCCGGCCATCGCTGGAATTATCGCCTTCCGGCACGGTATTCTCCCCGGGGAGTGGCTTGTCGGTGATTCCTATGCAGAGATATAGTAAGCATGGCAAGAATGTTTAGGGCCTGCGACAACGGTCAGGCGATCAAGGTGGTGGAGCAAGCATGAACGATCCCGAGGCGCGGCTGCTGGCGCTGGCCGGCATCCACAATTTCCGCGACTATGGCGGCTATGCGGTATCCGGCGGCGGGCGGGTGCGGCGGCGGATGCTGTGGCGATCGGGCCAGCACCACGAGGCCAGCGACGAGGATCTGGCGGCAGTGGCGGCGCTGGGGCTGGACGCGGTGTTCGACCTGCGATCGGCGAAGGAGCGCGCGACTCATCCGTGCCGGCGGGCGGCGGGATTCGCGGCGACGGTCCATGTGATCGAGGCGGCGCCGGCGATCGAGCTGCCGCAGGTGGCCGAAGGCGGGCACGCCGCGCCGCACGTGGCAGCCGCGAAAGCGGCGGCGGCCCGGCCGAGTCGCGAGCGGACGGCCGAGGAAACCCGCGCCGGGATGGTGGGCAATTATGCGACGATGCCATTCCGCCCGGCGCTGGCGGCGGCGCTGCGCCACATGATCGTGACGCTGGGCGAAACCGACGGGCCGAGCCTGGTCAACTGCATGGCGGGCAAGGACCGCACCGGCATTGCCGTGGCGGTGATCCAGCGCGCGCTGGGGGTGCATCGCGACGACGTGGTGGCGGACTACCTGCTGACCGGGACGCTGGGCGATCAGGAGGCGCGGATAGCGGCGGGTTATCGCACCTTCAGGGGCGCGACCGGAGACCTCGACGATGACGTGGTGCGGGCGATCATGGGGGTGGAGCCGGCCTATATCGAGGCGGCGCTGGACGCGATCGGTGCGGATGGCGGCGAGGCGGGGTATTTCGGGCGCGTGCTGGGCGTGGATGACGCCATGCTGGGAAGGCTGCGGGAGAGGTTGGTGAGGTGAGTCGGGGCAGAAAGGGTACTCAAATAATGTCAGTTTCTGTTCTCACTCTAGGCGATCAACCTTCAGGTCTTGCGTTCCAGCAGTGGATGAATGAGTACGTATACGCAATGGGTGTTGATTTTGATTTCGAAAAAGTACAGTTGGACAAAGCGGATAGGCTAGTTCTGCATATGATTTGCTTGCCAGCCGCATTAAGTGGCTTTCGCATAGGAACCTCTTTCAAACGCGGTTCGGCAGAGTATTGGTCGACTTTTCAAGTGGATCATGCATCCTTCATTTCTTCGGACGTTGCCGTAAGGATCAATGCGCTAATGGACGGACTGATCGGAGCAGTCGCACAAGTGCCGGCTTCGCGGATGCCCCTTGACCTGAAGGCGCGCTTCTTCGAGGCAGCAACAAAGGCTGCACATCGCTTGGCCGATGAACCTTCTAGGCATCCTCGCAAACCAAATTCAGCTCAAACCTGACGACGCCCGCTTCCGCAACCGTACTGCCATTCTTCACGCCAGCGCAGTTTGTCGCAAGCAGGCGATCGTTTGGGGGCGATTGTCCCGACGCACCTAGGTTTCCCCAAGGAACGTCGTCACATCGCCCATGAACCGCTCGAACTGGTCGTGGTGCAGCCAGTGCCCCGCCTTTTCGTATTCGATGACGCGGGCGGTGGCGAAGTGCTGGATGCGGCCGTCCTTCGTGGGGTTCACCGCGAAGCTTTCGGCGCCGTAAAGTAGCAGCATCGGGCAAGTGATCGCCTGCCAGAGCTGGTGAGTCACCGCGCGGGGCAGGTCCGCCGGGGGCCAGACGTTCAGGTAGTTGTCGAACTTCCAGCTCCACGAACCGTCCTCGTTGCGGCTGGTGCCGTGGACGGTGAGGTGGCGGGCCTGTTCGACCGAGAGGAACGGGTTTTCCTCCTTCATGCGCTGGTAGGCGGCCTCCAGCGTGGGATAGCGGCGGGGCAGGCGGCCGGCGGCGGCGCGTTTCTTGCCGATCCAGTCGCGCAGGCGTTCGGGGAAGGGCACGGCATCGCGCTCGTCGAGGAGCCGGGGCGTGGGGCCGAGGCCTTCGATGTTGACGAACCGGCGGACCTTGTCGGGGTAGAGGCCGGTGAACATCGTCGCGATGTTGCCGCCCAGCGAGTGGCCGATGATCGTGACGCGATCGTAGCCGAGGGTGTGGACCAGTTGCGCGAAATCGTAGGCGAAGGCGTGCGGGGTGTAATCGCCATCCGGCGACCAGGCGCTGTCGCCGTGGCCGCGCAGATCGGGGCAGATCACGTGCCAGTCATGACGCAGTTCGCTGGCCACCCAGTCCCACGAGCGCGCATGGTCGCGGCCACCGTGCTGGAGGATCAGCGGGGGTGCCTCGGGGTTGCCCCAGTCGGCATAGTGGAGTCGCAGGCGCTGCGACATGAAGCTGTGCGAGGTGGGGCCGGGGAACTGCATGGGTCGCTTCGTGCAGCCCCCCGGCCGACCCGTCAACCGCCGTCGGTGGGCGGCGGCAGCCGGGCTTGGCGGCGATATGCTACATTTCGAGTTCAAGGTTAAGGCGAATTTGTCCACGGGCGTCGTCGCGGGCCTTGGCGATGGCGAACAGATAGCCGGTTTCTATCCGCAGGTTGTGGCCGGCCAGCGGCACGCGCAGCTTGGCCGACGGGCCGAAGTAGTGTTCCCCGTAAGGGAACAGGCGGTGGCCGGTGCCCAGTTCGCCGAAGGCGGTGGCGCCGAGGCGCAGGTTGTCGGAAACCGCGACATCGGCCGAAGTGGCATAGGCGAATTCGGTAGGCGCGGTGGCGTCGAGCGGTTTTTCGGCGATCAGGTTCAGGCGCAGGTCCCATATCCGGGTGCGGCGCTGCAGCAGCAGCTTGGCCTCCACCCCGTCCGATTCGCCGTGGAATCCCAGTTCGTATTCGCCATAGGCGGCGACATCGATGCCGCCTATGCGCGCGACGTGATAGACCGCCTCGATCCCGGCGTGGGTGGCCTGGCGCGGGCCGCCGGCGGCCTTTTCCCATTCGCCGACGACGGCGACGCGCAAGTGGCCGTTGACGCCGTAGCCGGCTTCGAGGCGGAAGTTGTCCTCACCCGAGGCGGGACCGCCGGTGAGCACGCCGTAGCGGGTTTCCAGCTCGAACTCGCCAGGCTCGACGGTGGCGGCATAGACTTCGTCGCCAAGGCCCGGCGCGGCGTGGGCCGGAGCGGCCAGGGCCAGCGTGGCCGGTGCGGCAAGCAGCAGCAGGCAGGCCCGGCCGGGGCGGCGTGAACGGCGTGACATGAGTGATCCCCCCTTTGAATGTGCGCTAATGCGAATAGCTCGCATTTGCAATATGATTCGCGGGGTGTCGTTGACCGAGGTCAAAGTGCGTGATTTCGGGATCACAGCTTCTTCTGGAAGGTCAGTTTCCAGTGAAATTCGCCGGGCTGGACCGGCTTGCCGGCGGCGTCGGCGCCCAGCGGGATGCGCCAGCCGGTTTCGGCGGCCAATGCGCCGCCCAGTCCCGGCAGCGCCAGCCGCGCGTCGGGGCCGATCGACTGGCCGGCGGCGCCGGGGTGCAGCGCGCCCAGCGTGCCGAGCGGGCCATGCGCGACCGCGCCGAGCGTCAGCGGGGGCAGCACGCGAACCCATGCCGAACCTTCGTAGGACAGCGCCAGCGGGCCGCCATGCGCCAGCGGCAGGCGTCCGGTGAGTTGCACTTGCGCGTCGACCGGGCCGCTGGCGTGGCGCAGGCCGATGACGTTGCCGAGGCTGAAATCGCCGCCCAGGCGCTGTTGCCAGGTGAGGATGATACCGTCGGCGCTGCCGGCCTGTTGCCGGGCGATGGCGGCAAGGCCGGCGCTGTCGTCGGCCGGCTTCGGAATGCGGCGTGGCGTGGCCCTGGCGGTGCGGACCAGTGCCTGGCGGGGCAAGGTAATGCCGGCCAGGATCGCCTCGGCATCGCGGGCGTCGATCGCGGTTTGCGCGTCTTCGGCAAGCTGCGCGAATGTGGCCACCTGGGCATCGAACGAAAGCCCGGCGCGCGCGGCCAGGTCGTCGCCGCTGGCGGGCGTGGCGATGGCAAGCAGGGCGATGGCGGAAGCGGCGGCCATGATGGCGCTCTATGCCGCAACCGGTTAGCGGCGGCTACCGGTTGCATCAGGGACAAATCGTATTCATTGCGACGAGGCGGACATGCATTTTGCGCCCCGGCGATCTGGCCAAGCGGGCGCGGCCTGCCTATCTGCGGGGCGAACGAAAGGGCGATTCCCACATGGCTACCCATACCACCCGAATGCTCATCATCGGTTCCGGCCCGGCCGGGCTGACCGCCGCGATCTATGGCGCGCGCGCCGGAATGAATCCGATCGTGGTACAGGGGCTGCAGCCGGGCGGGCAGCTTACCATCACCACCGAGGTGGAGAATTACCCGGGTTTCCGCGATGCGATCCAGGGCCCGTGGCTGGTGCAGGAAATGCAGGCCCAGGCCGAACATGTGGGCACGCGGATGATGTGGGACACCATCACCGAGGTGGACCTCAGCGGCCCGCCGTTCCGCGCGATCGGCGATTCGGGCGACATCTACGAAGGCGAGACGCTGGTCATCGCCACCGGCGCGCAGGCGAAGTGGCTGGGCGTGGCGGGCGAGCAGGAACTGTCGGGCAAGGGCGTATCGGCCTGTGCCACCTGCGACGGCTTCTTCTATCGCGGCAAGAAGGTGGTGGTGATCGGCGGCGGCAACACCGCCGTGGA
>JAGWVC010000043.1 GCA_018971065.1 Sphingomonadales bacterium
GAACAGCGCCGCATAGGCAAGGCCGTCGATCTCGACCAGATAAAGCGCGCGTTGCGGGCCGAGGTATTGCTGCTCGATCACCCGGATGCGCTTGCCCGGTGCACTGGCCAGCGGCAGGGCGCCGAACCGGCGGCGCATCGCGAAGATGGCAGCCACACCCAGCGCCAGCACGAACAGCAGCGCCAGCACGACCCGCCAGGCGGAAACCGCGCTGCCGCCGTCGCCCTGGGCAAGCGCCTGGGCCTGGGCCGGACCGGCAAAAGCCAGCACGCCCGGCAGGAAGGCAGCAAATCGGCGCATCATTGCTTGCGGGCGAGAATGTCCGTGACGCGCACGCCGAACTGGTCGCCAACGGCGACGATCTCGCCGCGCGCCACCAGCGTGCCGTTGAGCGCGAGATCGACCGTGCCGTTGAGCGGCGTATCGAGCGCGATGACATCGCCCGAGGCGAGCGAGGCGAGCTTGTGCATGGTCAGCGTGCCGCGCCCGAGACTGGCGGTCAGCTCGACGTTCACGGTTCCCAGCACGGCGGGATCGAGCATGGCAATCAGCCGTTCGGACGCCACCGCGTCGAGCGTCACTTCCGCCTGGGCAGTCGTTTCGGAGGGGGGCGGCTGGAGATCGGTTTCCACGGTTGTCTGTCCTAACTGGCCTTGAGCACGATGCAGTCGCCGGTGCCGCGTTCGATGCGCGCCCCGGTGAGCGGCGCGCCGCCATCGACGGCGCGCAGCAGCACCGGTTCGTCGGTCCGGCGATCGAGTATGATGACGTCGTCCACCGCGATGTTGCGCAGGTCGAGCGCGCTCATCGTGGTGACGCCCAGGCTGGCCTCGACCCGCACAGGGCTTGCGGTGAGGGCGGTGGACAGCAGGGTCTTGCCCGCTGCCGGCGCGCGCCACGGCGGGCACAGCTGCTTGCGGAACCGCGTGAGAATGCCGGCTTCGAGCGCGACCTGCACCACCGGCCCGTCATCGACGGCGCGCACCTTGAAGGCGATGCCGCGTCCGGGCCCGGCCTGGCCATCACCCATCGGACCGCGCGCGCCGACCAGTTCGGCGAGGGCCGTGGCAAGGTCACGCGCGATGGTATCGGCGTAATGGGTCAGCAGGCGCTCATCCGCGCCGCTGGTGCGCGGCTGGACAGTGCCCAGCGCCAGCGCGTGCCGCGCCAGCGCCATGCCGCCGGACAGGCCGCAGGCAATCCACACCCCTGGTGCGAACTGCCGCCAGTCCCGCGCCGCAGGGCCACGCCCGCCGCCGCCCACGGTTTCCGCCTTGCCAAAGCGCTGCACGTTCCGCGCGCCGAACCAGCGCGCCGACCAGCTGGTGATCGCCCCGTCGAGCCGCTCCAGCAGGCGCGGTTCGACGAAGGCGCTGTCCGGCAGCCAGTCTGTCGCCGCCGCTGCCGTCACCCCTGGCCCCGGATGCCGAACAGCTGCTGGATCATGTCATTGGTGGCGCTGACCACCTGCGACGAGGCCTGGAAGCCGCGCTGGATCAGGATAAGGTCGCCGAACTGCGCCGAAAGATCGGTGTTCGATGCCTCGACCTGCTTGGACAGCAGCCGGCCCATGCCTTCCACTTCGCTGCCGACGACGCGGGTCGGGCCGTTGCCGTCGTTGACGAACATGCCGCCGCTGATCCGGCGCAACTGCTGCGGATCGCGGAAATCGGCGAGCGCTACCGCGCCCAGCGTTTCGGTCTGGGTGTTCGAATAGGTCAGCAGGATCTTGCCTTCCGTATTCACCGTCACCGTGGACAGCGAGCCGACCGCGTTGCCGTCGATCGACGAGGTGCGCAGCGTCGAGGTGGAACCGGCGGAAAACGAGGTGACCCCGGCGGAAAAATCCAGCGTGACGTCGAAGGCATCGGCTCCGGTCGGCGCGGAATGGATCGTCAGCTTGGCGGTGGAGGGATCGACCGTGCTGCCGATGAATTTCAGCGTGGAGGTGCCGACGGTCACGCCATTGGCATCGTTGACGGTCACCGTCCATTCGTTGAGGCCGGCGGACGACTTGTCGAATTTGGCGGTCCAGGTCTGCTTGCCGCCCAGCGAATCGTAGACCGCCATGTCGGCGACCGAAGCCGTGGTGGCCGAAGAGGAGAGGTTGTCCGAAAACTTGATCGTCGTGGTCGCCTTGGGGGGATTGGTGCGCTTCGCATCGATGTTCAGCGGAACCGCGCGGCCAGTGCCGTCCAGCACGCCCAGGCGGAAGCTCTTGTCGCTCTGCAGCGAGATATAGCCGTCCTTGTCGACCGCGAACTGGCCGGTGCGGGTGTAATAGGTCTTGCCGTTGTTGATCATCACCAGGAAGCCGACACCCTGCACCGCCAGGTCCAGATCGCCGTCCGATTGGCGCAGGTCGCCCTGGCGGAAGTCGATCCGCGCCTCGCCGAAGCGAACGCCGTTGCCGATCTTGGCATCAGAGGTGTTGTTGAAGAAGGTCAGCCCGCCGCCGCCATAGGTGAAGACGTCGGAAAAGCTGGTTGACGTTGCCTTGTATCCCAGCGTGTTGAGGTTGGCGACGTTGTTGCTGATCGTCTGCAGGCCGCGGCTGAAGGCGTTGAGGCCGCTGAGGCCGGTATAGATGGCACCGAGCATGGTCTGATTTCCCTTCGTTTAGCGGATTTGCGAGATATTGGCGATCGACAGCCCGGCGACCGATTGGCCGCCCGCCGTCTTGACCGTCACCGTCGGCTGGCCCGAAGTGAACGACACCGATTCCACCGTGCCGGTCAGCGTGGCGGAAGCAGTCGCGACGTCGACCGTCTTGCCGAGCAGCGTCGTCGCCTGCATCGCCGACTGGGCGGAGAGCAGCGCGGTCATCTGGTCATTGAGCGACTGGGTCTGCTGGAGCTGCGAAAACTGCGCGAGCTGCGAGACGAATTCGGTGTTGTCGAGCGGCTTGAGCGGGTCCTGATAGGTCAGCTGGGTCAGGATGATCTTCAGCAACGACTGGAATTCGAGGCCAAAGGCGCTCTTTGCAGTCGAAGTAGTGGCAGACGTGGGCGCAATTGCCATATCAGTTCCCCCTCTTCGTAGTATTACCGATGCCCCGCGTCGGCGTAACAAGAACGCCGGTCGCAGTCATCCCAAATTCGGCGACGGTAGCCCGCACCAATTGCTCAAGATCGGACGAAGTTTCACCGTCCGGCACGTAACCATCGATAATCACCGCCACGCCCGCCGCTTCTTCGCGCAAGCGCACGCGCGGAGGCACGGGATTGCTGGAGAGACGGGCTATTCGTGCCGCGATGCGCCCGGTGAGCGCCGGTTCCTCCGGCGGGCGAGGTTCGGCGGCGTCCTGGCCGGTTGATTGCAGGCTGAGCGCACTCTCGGCTGGTATCGCAGAGGCTGCTGCGGCATTGCCGGCGGGGCGGAGCATGGCAGCGCCATCGGCGGCGGGACCGGCGCGGGTCTGCGCGGATCGCGGTGAGCCGGGGCTGGCCGCGCATTCGGCACGCGCGGTAAACGCTGCGGGCGCAGCCGGTGCCGGCCCTGCCCTGTCTGATCTGGCCCTGTCTGATCCCGCCGTGTCCGGCCTTGCAGTTGATGGCCCCGGTGGCGGCACAGCGACCTCGCCCAGCGCGAAGTGCAGCCCCATCAGGCCGGCCTCGGCAAAGCCCAGCGCACGGTTCCCGACCACTTGCGCGGCGCTGGTCCCGCCTTCGAGCATCTGTGCGAAGGAAACCCCGTCCCGCGCGGCGTCCTGCGACGGAGCGGGCCAGAGCGAGCGGGCGGGGAGGCGCGGATCGACCTTCATGAGCGCACCGCCTTGCGGGTGGTTTCGTCGTCGCGTTCGGCCAGCCGCGCCTCTTCGCGTTCGCGCTCCACGCGGCTGCTGGCGCGGCGCAGCAGCATTTCGGCACAGTCCTGTTCCGCCTGGGCGCGGGTCCATGCCGCCTGCGCCGTGTCCAGTTCGCCGCGCCGCTGCTCCACCGCTGCGGCGCAGGTGCCGATCCGCTCGACCTGGTGGTTGACCGCGCGGCCCCAGCCGACAATCGCCGCCGGATCGAACCCGGGCGTGGCCAGCGCAAGCCGCCAGTCATCAAGCCGCTGGTCCAGCGCGGCTTCCTCGCGGCGATGTTCGGCATCGGCTTCGCCCAGCGCGCGGCGGGCATCGAAGGCCCCGTGCAGCGCCACCTGGGTCGACAGCGAACGCAGCGTGCCGATCCGCTCCAGTTCCAGCGCGCGGCGGCGGGACCGGCTCATGCCGCGCCTCCCGGCAAGGCGTGCAGCGCGGAAACCATGGCGTCAAAGCGGACATGTTCGTCGAGCGGCTGGGTCAGGAAGCGGTCGATGGCCGGCTTGGCCTCGATCGCCGCATCGATCGCCGGGCTGGTGCCGGCGGTATAGAGCCCGGATTCGATCAGCGTGCGCGAGCTTTCGTAGTCGGCCAGCATGGCGTGGACCTGGCGCGCCTTGGCCAGATGCTCGCGGCCGATCAGCCGGTGCGAATTGCGGCTGACGCTGCGGGCGATGTCGATGGCCGGAAACTGCCCGCGCTCGGCGAGCTGGCGCGACAGGATGACGTGGCCGTCGAGCAGCGATTTCATCATTTCCGAGATCGGATCGTCCACCTCGTCGGTTTCGGACAGAACGGTAAACAGCGCGGTGATCGAACCGCCCGCCTTCAGCGCGCCGCACTGTTCGACGATGCGCGGGATCGCGGCGAAGACGCTGGGCGGATAGGCCCGCACCGTCGGCGGCTCGCCGGCGGCAAGGCCGGTCTCGCGCATCGCCATGGCCAGCCGCGTGGCGGAATCGAGGATGAACAGCACGTTCTTCCCGCGCGCGCGCCAGTGCCGCGCCAGGGCCAGCGCCTGATAGACCGCACGCACGCGGATCGCCGCCGGCTTGTCCGAAGTGGCGGCGACCATGGTGGTCCGCGCCCGCGCGGTGTCGTCCAGTTCGCCGTTCCAGATCTGCTCGACCTCGCGCCCGCGTTCGCCGACCAGGCACAGGATCATGCAGTCCGCCGAAACCTGCCGGGCGAGCTGCGAGATCAGGCTGGTCTTGCCGACGCCCGAGGCGGCGAAAATGCCGACGCGCTGCCCCAGCCCGAAGGTCAGCAGGCCGTCGATCGAACGGATGCCGGTATGCAGCGCATCGCGCGGCGAGGTGCGGTCGAGCGGTTCGGGCAGGTCGGCGTGCAGCGGTGCCTGACGCGGGGTCCTGAGCGGGCCGCCGCCGTCGATGGGCCGGCCCAGCGCATCAACCGCCCGCCCGAGAAAGGCATCGCCCACCGGCACCGAGGCATCCTCGCCCAGCGCGCGGACCTTCATTCCCGCCGCCAGCGACGAGGCATCGCCGAATGGCACCAGGGCGATATGATCGCGGTCCACCTTGACCACTTCGGCGATCAGCGCCGCGCGCTGGCCGCCGCGATCTCCGGCCTCGCCGATCTCGCACAGCGAACCAAGCGCGACGTTCGGTCCGTCGGCTTCCAGCCAGGTCGGCATGATGCGCTTGAGGCTGCCCCAGCGGCCAACCGGATCGAGCGCGGCAAGGCTGTCAAGGAAGGGATGTTCCCTCACCCGGCACACTCCGCGGTGCTGTCCGGCGCGAGTCCGGCGAGCCCGTCGAGCAGGTCACGCACCGCGCCCCACTGCCTGTCCAGCCCGAGGTCGAGCGTGCCGAGCTGCAGCTTCATCCGGCAGCCCCCGGCATCGAGATCGTCGCTGACCGCCAGCAGGCCGGGTTCGATGCCCAGCTTCGCCGCCAGCGCCGCCACTTCGCGGGTGTCGGGAAAATCACGCCGCGCGACAGTGACGGCCAGCACCGTGTCGCGCTCGATCACCGCAAGCTGGCGGCGGACCAGATCGGTCACCGCTGCGGTGCGCGCTTCGTCTCCGGCGAACAGCTTGGCCAAGGCGCTGCGGGCGATGAGCAGCGCCAGCGTTTCGGCGTGTTCGTGCCATTGCCCCATGGCGTCGCGCGCGGCGGCGATGCCCTGTTCGAGCCGTTCCAGGCCCGCCGTCCGGTCATCCTCGAATTCAAGTTCGGCAGCGAGCCGCCCGGCTTCCTCGCCCTCGGCCCGGGCCTTGGCGAGCGCGCCGCGCAGGTCTTCGAGCTCGGCCTCGCGCTCGGCGAGCAGGGCTTCGAGCCGCGCGCGTTCCGCCTCGCGCGGATCGCGGCGCACCGGGGTGGCAGCTGCACTGCGCTCTGCTTCACCGGCAATGGTATAGGGGGCGATAACCAGGCCATGCGCCAGGTCGCCCGCCTTGATCACCCGCGTCATGCTGCCGGCTCCCGGCCGAACAGCCCGGTGAAGCGCTGCGCTGCCTTGGCGAGCAGCGACGGCCCGCGTTCGGGCTCCGGCGGGGCCGGATCGAGTTCGGCGGCGCAGCGGCGCAGCATGTCGGCAGCGTGCGGGGTCACCGTTTCGCCGCCCGCCAGCGCGCCGCCGTCAGGCTGCGGAATGCCGAGCCGTTCGAGCAGCCAGGGCGAGAGGCCGGCCGGCAGGGCATCGGCGGCAAAGCGCGGCGCGGGGCGGCCGGCGGGCAGGGTGGACAGCCCGTCGTACTCGGCCAGCAGTTCGCCGACCCGGGCACGCTGCCGCTCGTCGAGGCTTTCGAGCACGGCCTCATAGTCCGCGGCTGCCATGGCCGGCAGCCGCGTGACCATGCGGCGCAGGGTGCGGTCAGGCACGGCCACCGCGCAACCTTTCATCTTCGTCGAGCAATTCGCGCAGCCGCGCCGCGAAGCTGTCGCGCGCTGCCGGGGTCATGGCGCGATGGCGCAGCCGCCGCCCGGCGAGCACGGCGAGCAGCAGTGCCAGGCAAGCCAGCGCGGCCAGCCAGCCGAGCGAGCCGAGGCCCGATGCGCCCGCCTGCCAGTCCGCCGTTTTCGCCGGGGCACCTGTGGCAGCAGCGATTGGCGTGCCGACATCATAGGGCATGGGTGCGGGCAGGCGGACCAGTGTCAGGCTGTCACCCAGCGCCGGATCGTAGCCGATCGCCCCCACCAGCAGCGCGGCGAGCCGGTCATGCAGGTCCGGCCCTGGGGTGGTGGCAAGCGCCAGGGTGATGCGCAGCGGGAATTGCCGCTTGGCGCGGGCGCTGGCTGCCGGGCCTTCGCCCTGCGGCTGCACGGCGGCATCGGCGGGAGCCCAGACGGTGACGCGCATGCCCGGATCGTTGACCAGCTGCATCGCGGTGGCACGGACCTGCGCGGCATAGGCCTGCTCGATCGCACCGCCGTTCGCACCGTTGACCGGGGCGCTTTCCGCCATGGGCATGTCGGCCGACAGCTGCCGGCCCGAACTGTCGAGCACCACGACATTGGCGGCATCGAGTTCGTCCACCGCCGAGGCGACCAGCCGCTGGATGCCGATGATCGAACGCCCGTCAACGCTGGCGCCGATACGCGGGGTGATGGTGACCGAGGCCTTCGCCGGGCGGTGATCGTCCTTGAACACGCCCGATTCGGGCAGGGTGATATGGACCCGCGCGGTGTCGATGGTGCTCATCGACATCAGCGTGCGCGCCAGTTCGCCCTGCAGCGCGCGCTGGTAGTTGATCTTCTGCGCGAATTCGGTGAGCCCCATGTCGGACTTGCTGAACAGCTCGAACCCCACCGTGCCCTTCAGCGGCAGATCGCCGCCAAGGATGCCGATCCGCGCTGCATCGACCGCGGTGCTCGGCACAAGGATCGTCGCGCCGTCGTCGGTCAGTTCGTAGGGCGTTTTCTGCCGCTTGAGTTCATCGACGATCAGCGAGGCGTCGGCGGGTTTGAGCCCGCTGAAGGCTGGGGCCATCGGCGTGCGGATGATGAAATACCAGATCGCGAACAGCACCAGCGCGAGCGCCAGCGCGCCCCCGGCGATCAGCGCGATCTGGCGCTGGCTGCGATCTGCGGCAGGGTAGGATGTGTCTTCGGCCATATCGGGTTACAGCTGCATGTTCATCAGTTGCTGGCCGGCATCGACCATACGGTTGCGTACCTGCACCATCAGCTCCAGCGAGATCCGCGCCTGTTCGAGCGCGTAGGTGACCTGGTGCAGCGGGATCGAATCGTCGACCGCCGCCTGGGCGATCAGCCGATCAGCGGCGGCGAGCTTGGCGTCGGTCGCCTGGACACCCTGGGTCAGCATGTCGGCAAAGGACACCGGGCTGGCGGCGCGCGCCACGTCGACCGCCTGCGCGCGGTCGGCCAGCATCGGGGCGACGAGGTCCACCGGGGCGACGGCGCCGACCGGGGCGAAGGGAACCGCGCTCATGCCCGCTTGCCGATCTGCAGCGCGTTCGAATACATCTGCCGCGCGGCATTGAGCATCACCACATTGGCTTCATAGGCGCGCGTGGTCTTGACCATCAGCGCCATCTCGGCGGCGTGATCGAAGCCGGGGTAGGAGACATAGCCTGCCGCGTCTGCCTGCGGATTGGCCGGTTCATAGACCCGCCGCGCGGCAAGGTTCTGCGGTTCTATCGAGTAGACCGAAACCCCGCGCATCTCGCTGGCCTGCGCGCCGCCGGCCATGACTTCGGCAAAGCTCACCGCCGGGCCGGAAATCAGGTGCATCGGGCGATAGCCGGTGCCATCGGGCCCGGTCGCGGTCTGGGCATTGGCAATGTTCTGGGCGATGACTTCGAGCCGGCGCCATTCGACGTCGAGCCCGGTGCGGGCAATTTCCATGGCGTTCATGTTCAGCGGGTTCCCGATACGGCAAGGGCTTCGAGTTGCAGGCGGCGGCCGAGCAGTTCGGCGAGCGTGGCATAGCGTCCGGCAGTGGCGCTGGCGGTGGCCATTTCCAGGTCGAGCCGCATGTCGCTGCGGCCCATGGTGTCGAATGCCGGGGTGATGCGCGGGGTGACCCCGGCGACGGCATCGGCACTGCCGGTCCCGGCAGCCTTGCGCAGCGCGTCTTCGAAGGTCACCGCCAGCGGGCGGTAGCCGGGCGAATTGGCATTGGCGATGTTCTCTGCGGTGACTTGCGCACGCAGCGACAGGCCGTCCATCGCCTTCAGCAGCAGGACCGAGGATATGGCTTCGGTACTCATGGCTTCACAGTCCTCATTGCACGACGATTTCAGCATGGAGCGCACCCGCAGCCTTCATCGCCTGGAGAATGTCGATCATGGTGCGGGTCGGCACCTTGGCGCGGGCCAGCCCCTGCGCCAGGTCGGCGACGGTGGCGCTGGGGAAGTGCATCACCGCGTTGGTGTCTTCGGTCACGTCGAGCCGGGTGTTGGTGACCACCAGCCCGCTGGCGTCGCGCACGTAGCCGCCGTAGATGCCCGGCTGGCTGGCGGCGTTATCGATCTGCACCGAAACCTTCACGTCGCCCTGGGCGATCACCACGTCGGAGATTTGCACCCCGCCCCCGGCGACGATGGTGCCCGACCGTTCGTTGACCACCACCCGTGCGACATTCTCGGGATGGACGGTAACGTTTTCGATCCGCGCGAGCAGGGTGTTCATCGGACCGGACCAGCCATCGGTGGCGATGCGGATGCGGTCTGCCCCGAGTACCGAGGCCATGCCCGAGCCGACCATCATGTTGATCGACCGCGCGGCATTTTCCGCCGTGGTGAAGTCACCCCGGCGCAGCACGAAGGTGATCGCGCCGTCCTCGGGCTTGATGTCGCCGTTGACTGCCTTTTCCACCGTCGCCCCGCCGGGCAGCACGCCCGATGTCGGGAAGTTCTTCTGCCGCAGGTTCTGGTCGGCATCGAAGCGGTAGCCGCTGACCACCAGCGCGCCCTGGGCGATGGCATAGGGCTGCTGGTCGGGGCCGAGCAGCGGGGTCATCAGCAGGGTGCCGCCGGCCAGACTGCGGGCATCGCCGGCAGAGGCAACGGTCACGTCGATCCGGTCGCCGACCGAGGCCGAGGGCGGCAATGTCGCGGTGATCATGACGATGGCGACGTTGCGGCTCTGCACCTGATCGCTGGTGACGACGATGCCCATGCGGCTCAGCACGTTGCGCAGCGCCTGGCGGGTGACCTCGCTGCGGGCGGAATCGCCGGTGCCCGAAAGCCCGGTGACCACGCCGTAGCCGACCAGCGGGTTGTCCCGCCAGCCGCTGAACCGGCCCAGATCCTTGAGCCGCACGTCTTCGGCCAGCGCCGCTGGCGCAGAGAGCAGCGCGGCGAGCGCCGCGAGGACTAGCGCAGCGAGTCTCATATCAGCCCCAGAAAGTTGAAGATGCGCACGACGATGCCCGGCTTGGCGCTGCGGCTGGCAAAGCCCCGGCCGTTGTATTCGATCCGCGCTTCGGCGAGGCGCGAGGAGAGGACCGCGTTGTCTGCGTTGATGTCCTCGGGACGGATGCGGCCGGTGACCTTGATGTTGGTCTTCTCGCCGCTGATGTCGAGCGCCTGCCAGCCGGAGACCACCAGATCGCCATTGGGCAGCACCTCGGTCACCGTCGCGGAAAGCTGCGCCGCCATGCGGTTGGCGCGGGCATTGGTGCCCATGCCGTCATAGGAGCGGTCGGAGCCCATGCTGAAGGTCCGGTCGAAGGCGCTGTTCGCGCCGGTGCCCTTGGCGGCGTTGATCGAGCCGCTGGCCGACGTGCCCTTGCGCCCGCTCTGGCTCACCGTGTTCGAGGCGGAGCTGTTGGCCAGCACCTGGATGGTGACGAGGTCCCCGACGCGCGACGCCTTGCGGTCGGCAGCGAGCGCGGGCCAGTTGCCGCCCTTGTAGAGATCGTCGGCATGGCACGGCGGCGCGGCCATCAGGGCCGCCCCGGACAGGGCCATGGCAATGGCGAGGCGCTTCATGGTGTTGCTCCCTGGCACAGGGCCGAAATCATCTGGTGGTCGGCGGTCAGCACGAACAGGCGCTCACCGGGGCGGGCGTCGGCCAGGGCCACGCCGTCGCGCTGGATGTGGAAGATGCCGGCGTCGATCCGCACCGCCACGCGCGCGCCTTTCGCCACCCCCTCGGCTCCGCTGGTGACGAACGGCAGGCCGGGGCGCAGCGGGCGGTGGAGGGTGACCGTGGCGGCGCGCGCATCGGCGGGCAGCCATGCCCCCAGCAGCGGCATCCGCGCCCGTGCCTGGGCGGCAAGCCAGCTGGAAGGCAGCCGCACCTGCTCCGCGCCGCGCCGGATCCGCGCGAGCTCCAGCGCGGCGGCGCGGGCGCGGATCGGTTCGGGCAGCGGCGAAAGGTCGGCCACGTCGCCCAGCCGCAGCCGCTCGCCGCGAAACTCCACGTCGGTGGCAAAGGCCAGGGCGGCAGACAGGGCGACGGCGACGGCGGCGAGCGGCATCAGCGGCGCAGGCCGTTGGCGATGGCCATCAGCTGGTCGCCGGCCTGGACCACCTGCGCATTGGCGCCATAGGCCCGCTGCGCCAGCATCAGTCCGACCAGTTCAGTGGTCAGTTCGACGTTGGAGGCTTCGACCGAGCCCTGCACCAGCACGCCCTTGCCCTGTTCGCCGGGAACGTAGGACTGCACGTCCACCCCGTCCGGCGCGCGGAAATAGCCGCCGTCGACCGCTTCCAGCCGGGTCACGTCATCGGGCATGACCACGTCAAGCTGGCCGAGTTCGGTATAGTCGGTGTCACCGGCGGCCAGCCCGCGCACGCGCCCGTCGCGCTCGATGCGCAGTTCGGTGACGTCCCGCGGCACTTCGATGGCGTTCTTCAGCGGCATGCCGTCGGCGGTCTGCAGCAGGCCGTCGGTGCCGATCTTCAGCCCGCCGCCGCGCCACAGCCAGGTCTGCCCGCCGGGTCCGGCAACTTCGAGGAAGCCATCACCGCTGATCGCGAGATCGAACGGCCGGTCGGTCTGGCGCAGGTCGCCCTGGGCGAAGATCCGCGCGGTTCCGGCCACCGCCACCCCGGCAGCGGCATCGGTTGCCCCGCGCGCCAGCGGCGCGGCGTCGGGCGCGACCGGGGGCACGTTGACCAGCTCGGCAAAGCGCATTTCGGCGCGCTTGTAGGCGTTGGTGTTCACGTTGGCGACGTTCTGGGCGATCACGTCGAGGTTGCGCTGCTGCACCTCAAGCCCGGTCGCGCCGATGTAGAAGGCTCCGTTCACTTCACGCTCTCCCCGAATGTGGCGATTGCCCGCCCCATGATGTCGTCATAGGCCATCATCACGCGCTGCCCGGCCTCGGCCATGCGCAGCGCCTGCATCATCGTCACCATTTCGTCGCCGGTGGTGACATTGGCGGATTCCCAGGACCCTTGCACCAGATGCGGCGCATCGCTGAGTTCCAGCGTCCCGGCATTGTCGGTGTAGCCACCGTCCACCGGGGCCAGCCCGGTACGGTCGGCGGCGTCGAACACCGCGATGCGCCCCGCCTCGCTGCCGGCCTGGACGATGCTGCCATCGGCCTTGACCTGGAAATCGGCGTCGGAAACCACCACGTCGCCGCCCGCCGCGGTCTGCAGCACGCCGCCCAGCGGATCCACCAGCCGGCCATCCTCGCGCCGCGTGAAGCGGCCGGCGCGGGTGTAGCGCAGCGCGTCATCCTGCCGCACCGCGAAGAAGCCCGGGCCGGCGAGGGCGAAATCATAGCGGTTGCCGCTTTCCACCAGCTTGCCGGGGCGGAAGTCGATCGCGGTGAGGATCTGCGGCGCGACCGGGCGCGCGGCGTCCGCCCCGGTGACCAGCGAGGCGAAGGCCACTCGCCGCTTGTAGGCGGGCACGGTGGAATTGGCGATGTTCTCGCCGGCGATCTCGGTGCGGCGCTGCGCCTGCGCGAGGATCGCGGTGACGGAATCGACCAGGTCAGGCATGGGCGGGCAGGCTCCTCATCAGTCGGGCCTCAGGACATCGAACGACTTGAGATCGATCGACTGCGGGACTTCGTTGACCGAAATGACGGCCAGCCGGGGGGCGCTGCGGCGCAGGAAGGCGCGCAGCTGCTTGCGGATGGTCGGTCCGCACAGCATCACCGGGGCAAGACCCTGCTGGATCATCGCCTCGACCATCGGGATCACCTTGCGCATCAGCGATTCGGCGAGGCGCGGCTCGATCACCAGCGGCCCCTGCGCGCCTTCGGTGCGACCGATGGCGTCGGTGATCTGCGCCTCGATGCGCGGATCGAGGCTGAGCACGGCCAACTGATCCTCGCGGCCCTTCAGTTCGCTGCAGATGATGTGGCTGAGCCGCTGGCGGGTCAGCTCGGTCAGCTCGCCATGATCGCGGGTGCTGCGGCCGACATCGACCAGGATATCGGCAATCAGGTCGATCGGGCGAATCGAGACGTCCTCGGCCAGCAGGTTCTGCAGCACGCGCTGGATGTCGGAAACCGACATGACGTTGGGCACCAGTTCCTCGACCAGCCCCGGCTGGCGCTGGCGCACTTCCTCCAGCATGCGAGTGACGTCGCCGCGGGTGAGCAGCAGCGGCGCTTCGCTGCGCACCACTTCGCCCAGATGGGTCATCATCACCGTCACCGGATCGACCAGGGTATAGCCCAGCGTGCGGGCGCGCTCGCGATCGGCATCGTCGATCCACAGCGCCGGCAGCCCGAAGGTGGGATCGCGCGCCTCGATGCCCTTGAGCCCGTCGCGGGCATTGGCCGAACGGATCGCCAGCGTCCGGTCCGGCATGATCTGCCCGCGCGCATAGGCGCTGCCGAACAGGGTCACCTCGTAGTCGAGCGGGGCCAGCCCCTCGCCATCCTCGATCAGCACGCCGGGGATGGTCAGCCCGCTCGCCTCGGCGCGCTGCTTGCGCATGGCGACGATGCGCTCGGCGATCACCGGGCGCAGCGGCTTCCAGCTTTCGGCCAGCTCCTTGCCCAGCGAGACGCCGATGGTCGATGGCGCGCGGGTGGCGGCGGCTTCGCCTTCCTCCGCCTCGTCCCCGGCGGCGGCAGTATCGGCGGCGGCGCGGCGGCGCATGCCGAACCACGCCGTGGCGAACAGCCCCAGCAGGATGGCGATGGGCCACTTGGGCATGCCCGGCAGCATCAGCAGCATCACCATGGCGGCCATGACGATCAGCGGGATCTTGGGCACCGAGCCGAGCTGGGCCAGTACCTCGGTCGACAGCTGGCGGTCAGCGGCGGAGCGAGTGACGATGATGCCGGTGGCAATCGAGATGACCAGCGCCGGAACCTGGGTGACGATGCCGTCGCCGATGGTCAGCAGGGTGTACTGTTGCAGCGCTTCCGACCAGTCCAGCCCGCGCTGCGACACGCCGATGATCCAGCCGGCGATGATGTTGATCAGCACGATGATGATGCTGGCGATGGCATCGCCCTTCACGAACTTGGACGCGCCGTCCATCGCACCGTAGAACGCCGCTTCACGCTCCAGCGTCTTGCGGCGCAGCTTGGCTTCGTCCTGGTCGATCAGCCCCATGTTGAGATCGGCGTCGATGCTCATCTGCTGGCCGGGCACGGCATCGAGGGTAAAGCGCGCCGCCACTTCCGACACGCGCTGCGCGCCCGAGGTGACGACGACGAACTGCACCACGATCAGGATGAAGAACACCACCAGCCCGATGACGAAATTGCCCTGGATGGCGAATGAGCCAACCGCGCCGATCACTTGCCCGGCATCGCCGTCGGTCAGGATCAGCCGAGTCGCCGCGACGTTGAGCGACAGGCGGAACAGCGTCGCCACCAGCAGCAGCGAGGGGAAGGTGGAAAACTCGACCGGCTTGCGCACGTAGAATGTCAGCATCAGCACGGTAAGCCCGAACGACAGGTTCAGGATGATCAGGAAATCAAGCAGCGGGGTGGGGATCGGCGCGAACAGGATCAGCAGGATGCCGATCATGCCGCCGACCAGCACCAGATCCGAATTGTTGCGCAGGAACCGGCCGAACATCACGCCGCCCCCTGCTGCTGGCCAAGCCCGCGCCGCCGGTAATGTCCGGCGACGGCTTCGTAGAAGGCGGAAGGGATTTCGCTGCCGGTGCGGCTGCTGCGGAACAGCGCGCGGGTGAGCGCCGGGTCGCTGATCGTCGGCACGCCATAGGTGAAGGCGATGGAGCGGATGCGCCGCGCCATCTCGCCCGCGCCGCGCGCCACCAGATGCGGTGCCTGCATCGTTGCCGGATCATAGCGCAGCGCCACGGCATAATGGGTGGGGTTGGTCAGGATCACGTCCGCGCCCTTGACCGCGCGCAGCGCGCGCACCGCCTTGGCCAGTTCGCCGTGCAATTGCTTGCGCTTCTGCTTCTGGCGGGGCTCGCCCTCGCGGTCGCGGTGCTCGCGCTTCAGCTCGCGGCGGCTCATCCGCATGCGCTTGGCGAATTCGCGGCGGACCCAGACCTGATCGACCACGGCAAAGGCCAGCGCGGCAAGGGCGAAGAACATCATCAACCGCAGCAGCGCCGCCACCAGCACCGCGCCGAAATGCGGCGCGTCGGCCAGGGCGACGGCCTGTTCGCTGACCATTTCACCGATCACCAGCCAGGCGATCACGGCATAGACCGCCAGCTTGAAGGTTGCCTTCAGCGCCTCGACCAGCATGCGCCACGAGAACAGGCGCTTGATCCCCTTGGCCGGGTTGATCCGGCTCAAATCGGGCTTGAGCGGATGGGCCGAAAACACCGGGCCGACCTGGACGAAATCGAGCACCAGCGCGATGCCGAACAAGGCACCGGCAAAGGTCACCAGCGGCCGGATCACCGGCATGGCCAGCCGCGCGCTGACCGTGCCCAGCGTCTGCGGATCGTGGCCCAGCGCGCCGGCGGATGCCAGCGTCTCGCCCGAGGCATGGGCGATGGCCATGGCCAGCGCCGCGCCGCCGACCCAGAGGAAACCGATCGCCGCCGCCAGCGCGGCAAAGAAGCCGAGGTCCATCGACCGCGCCACCGCGCCGCGTTCGCGCGCGCGCTTGAGCTTGAACGGGGTGGCCTGCTCGGTCTTGTCGAGTTCGGTCTCGTCCATGTCAGACCAGCCTCGGCATGACATCGATCGCCGCAGCGACGAGCCGGGCGAACAGCGCGCCCGAAAAGCCCAGCGCGATGGGCATGACCAGCAGCAGCGCCGCCGCCTTGACCTGGATGCCCAGCAGCAGGGCGTTCATCTGCGGTACGGTGCGGCTGAGCATGGCGACCACCACGTCGGCCAGCAGCAGCGTTGCGATCACCAGCGCGCCCACGCCCAGCGCCACCAGCGTAACCGTGCCGGCATAGGCCAGCAGCGTCGCCGGGCTCGCCGGACCGTGCGGTGCGGCCAGCGGCACCGCGCGCAGCGATGCGGCGAAGAAGCGCAGCACGGCAAGGTGCCCGCCGGCGGCGAAGAAGGTCACCCCGGCGGCATAGGCGAAGATCGTGCCAGCCAGTGGCACCTGTCCGCGCGTCTGCGGGTCGATCAGCATGGCCAGGCCGAAGCCCGCCTGCACGTCGATAGTCCGCCCGATCATGTAGAGCGCGCCGAACAGCAGCTGCAGCGCCACCACCGGCACCAGTCCCAGCGTGATCTCGCGCAGCGCGCCGACCGCCAGCACGGTGCTGTCGACATGCGCGAGCCGGGCCGAGGCAGGCAGGGCGGAAACCAGCATGATGGCGAAGCCCAGGCTCATCAGCCCGACGAACAGGCGCGGCACGCGGGTGAGGGTGAAGGGCGGGGCGAACAGGAACACCGGCATGATCCGCAGGCTGAGCAGCCCGCAGGACGCGACCCACGCCGCCAGCCCGTCTCCCCGGATGAGTTCGCCGCCGGTCATGCCGCTATCCCAGACTCGGGATGATGCGGATCAGCGACAGGGCAAAATGCATCATCCGCCCGATCATCCACGGGCCGAGGAAGATCAGCAGCAGCGCCGATACCAGCATCTTGGGCACGTAGCTCAGGGTCATTTCCTGCAGCTGCGTGGTGGCCTGCAGGACGGAAATCAGCAGGCCGACCACCAGCACGGCCGCCAGCAGCGGACCGGCGATGATCATAGCTTCCCACATCATCCGGTTGAGCATGTCGATTGCCTGGCCCTGGCTCAATGCAGCCTCCCCTGCCCGGCGGCGGGGCCGCGTTGCAGGCCGATGCCGGTCAGCGCCTGGGCAAGGGTCTTGCCGTCGACCCCGGCGGGCATGGCCATGGCCCGCTCGACGATGCGCTGCGCCAGTTCGGGCTTGCCGTCAGCCTCCAGCAGCAGGACCTTCGCCAGCATGCCGCCGAAGCATTCGTGGTCGAGCCTGAGGGCGATCTCGCTGCGGCGGCGCGCGCCTTCCAGATCACCGGCGGCGATGTCGAGCACCGCCAGCCCGCCGTGGGTTTCGGCAAAATTGTCGTCGAAGGCCAGCGCGGTCTCGAAGGCGCGGCGGGCAGCGGCAAGATCGCGGTTGGTGAAATGCGCCCAGCCGGCGGCGATCCAGGAACCGAGGTGATCGCCGAAGATCGCCGCGCCTTTCTCCAGGCACGGCGCGGCGGCGGCGGCATCGCCCGAGGCGAGCAGCCCCAGCCCCTTGCCGATCCACGCGCGCGGTGCCTGCGGCGCTTCGGCCAGCGCGCGGTCGAACAGCGCCAGGGCGCGGGCCGGGTCTTCCTCGTTCAGCGCGACCAGCCCGGTGGTGGTGAGCGCGTCGGCCCCGCCGGTGGCGCGGCCCGCCAGCTGCGCGGCCAGTGCATAGTCGTCCGCATCCATCGCCGCGACCGAAGCCGCGCCGAGCAGTGCATCGTCCTCGGGCAGGCGTTCGAGCAGCTGCTGGCCCAGCGCCAGCGCGCCGTCGATGTCGCCGGTGTGATGCAGCGCCTGCACCTTGAGCGCGGCGGCGCGCGGCACGGCGGCGATCACCTCGTCGTCGGCCAGTGCCAGCACGTCCTCGAACCGGCCCTCGAGCGCCGACAGCCAGGCGAGGTTGAAGCGGACCACCGGGTGGTCATGCCCGCCCGCGCGCAAGCCCGCGAAGGCATGGCGCGCGCGGGCATAGTCGCCCGATCGCATCGCGGCCATGCCCTCGACATTGGCCAGCGCCGCCGGCACTTCGGCCAGCGCGCGATAACGGGCAACGAGATCGAGCGCCGTATCGAGCGCGGATTCGTCCAGCGCGGCATTGGCGGCATCGGCCAGCAGGCTGAGGTTGGCCGGATCGGCCTCCAGATAGGACTGCAGCCGCTGCAGGCGCGAAGGGGCGGCGTTCGGCATCAGGCAATGTCCCGGTTCAGCGCGTGCAGCGCGGCGTGGACGGCAGCGGGACTGGCTGCGCCGATGGCGTGCTCGTCCGGCTCGGGCGCGGGTACGCGCGTGATCTGCGGCAGGATGTGCGGCGTGGTGCGCCCGCAGGCGCAGCCGCCCCAGTCCATCTCGACCACGTCGGCCGAAACGACCCCGCCCCAATAGGACTGCGCCACCAGATCGAAGAAAGCGGCGCGGCCCTTCTGCCGGCCGCTGCGTGGCAGCAGCGCCCCGGTGGCCGGATCGAGCACCATCGGCAGCACCCACGGCATGACGTGGTAATGGCCCTCGCGGCAGCAGTGATGGCCGGTGGTGATCTCGGTCATGCCATAGGTGTTGACCAGATGATCGACCCCGCCGAAGCGCTTCATCGTCGCTTCCATGCCCTGCGGTTCGGGAAAGCCCTTGAGCCCGCCGAATGTGCGCACCACACTGCCCTTGCGCAGCCCGGGGGCCATGCCCATGCCCAGCCCTTCCTCGGCAAAGCGGAAGACATTGTGTGGCCCGCCGACCAGGATCACGCGGGTATCGTGCAGCCCGTGGCGCAGCGCATCGAGCAGGAAGCGCGTGCGTTCGGCGTGGGTGCGGTGCTGGTCCGCCGCCTCATCCAGCTTCTGCTGCACATAGTCGGACGGCTGCGGCGCGGCGGCGCGGCCCTGCCGGGCAGCTTCGGCGCGCATGATGTAGAGCTGCCAGTCGGTGCTGAGCCGCGACGGCAGCAACGGATAGAACTGCTCGGGCGTGGCGGCGACCGAGCGGCGATACCAGTCCGCGCCGCGCAACACCGCCGAACGCCCGCCGGCATAGCTCAGCCACAGCACGGCCAGGTCCATCGCGTCGCGCGCCACGCCGTCCTGCGCGACCCATTCGTCCAGCGTCATCCGCGAGAAGGCATAGAGCCGCTCGGTCTCCAGCTTGCCGCGGGCATAGAGCGACAGCGCGCCGGTGGTGCCCGAACTGTGGGTGACCAGCACGTCGGTTTCGCTGT
Source organism: Sphingomonadales bacterium (assembly GCA_018971065.1). The sequence goes on from JAGWVC010000043.1 coordinate 19,024, forward strand.
CGATCGCGTCCATCCAGGCGTCGGCAGAACCGAAGCTGCGGCCGTCCAGCGCCGAAAAATCGTGCAGCGACAGGCGCGAAAGCCATTCGGTGAGCGGCGCGAAACGCAACGATTCAACCAGATGCTGCGGAAAGGTCTTGAACAGGCCATGCGGGAACAGCAGCGGCGCGACATCGTCTATCGTGCGGATTTCATCGATCCGGGCAGCATCGGCCAGCGCCTTCAGCGGCACGATCCGGTCGCGCATCGCGGCGAAGCGCGCCTGCAGCGCTTCCAGCTGCAGGGCTTCCTGTTCGTGCAGGGGCAAATGGGTGGCAGCAGCGGAACTGCCCCGGAACCATTCGGCCGGATCATCGGCGAAACACGCCATTGTCAGTTGCCCATCCCCCGTTTCGCCGGCCCGAATCCCGACAATTACGTAGAGGCAATGTTGCGGGGAACGGGGCCGCTGTCCAGCGCGATAAGGCATCAAGCCAGCGTAAATTCGAAGAAATTTGCTCCGGTTCGGACGAACAGCTAAATTGTCCGCGAATTGTCCGGAAAGAACCGACCGGAATCGCCGTTTTGCCCGAAACCCGCGAAAGCCAGGCTACGGCAAAATATCCTGTCCATTGCGGATCAATCGCAACAAATCGCTAAACATGTTGGAAATGCTCCGGATTTTGCAAGCCGACCACGCATCATTCCGCCCGGCAGAGGGGGAATGCAAGGAAGGCTGACGACGCATGACCGCACTGTTTTTTGGTCTGGGCACCGGAATCGAGCGCAATCTCGGCTATTATCTGGGGGCACGGGCGCAACTGGGCGATCCCACGCTGGGCCGGGCGGGCCAGAAGGTTGAAGTAAACGCCGCCAACGGCAACCTGGTGATCCAGTCTGCCGATGAAATTCTGGCCGGCCGTGGTCCCGACGCCGCCTTTTCCCGCACCTACAACAGCCAGGGTGCGATTGCCGGAGAGACCGACAACTGGTGGTTCAACGTCCAGCGCAAGCTCGAAGTCACTGCCAAGACGCCCAATGCCTCGGGCGGCAAGCTGGCGCTGACCGACTGGGACGGCAGCACGGTCGAATTTTCCTATGTCGCGGGGCAGGGGCGCTATCAGCTTGCCGCAACCAGTCCCTACAGCGATGATTACATCACCTTCGATGCTGTCTCCAACCAGTTCACCTGGGTTGATGGCACCTCCGGAGCCCGGCAGAAGTTCCAGTATTTCGCCACGCCCAAGACCGCGCGGCTGATCAGCGTCGCCGATCCGGACGGCAACACCGTCACCTATGACTATGACAGTGCGGCGGTTACCGGCAAGCTCAGCAAGATCACCACCACCATCGGCGCGACCGGGGTGGCCGGGCAGGGGCAGGGGACGACCAACGTCGTCAACGTGGCCTATTGGGCCGGCACCACCAACGTCAAAAGCTTCACCACCACCTATCTCGATGCCGGCGGCGCTACCCGCAGCATCAACCGCACTGCCTATGACTATGACGCGACCAACCGCCTGATCCGCGCCACGGTGGACCTGACGCCCGAGAACGGCGCCGACACGCAGACCTATGTCACCGAATATACCTACAAGGCGGCAAGCGGGGTCGATGCGAAGCGGGTTGCCACGATTGTCGAAAAGGCGCTCAACCAGACAACCGGCGCGATCGTCACGGTTTCCAGCCTGGCGATCACCTATGACGCCGCGGGCCGCGTCACCCAGCTCAGCGAAGCCATCGACGGCGTCACCGCGCGCGCGACCGGCTTCACCTACAACGCTGCCGGGCAGGTCGCCACCACCACCGATGCGCTCGGCCAGACCACGGCGATGACCTATGACGCGCAGGGCCGCGTCACCCGGATCGAGGAACCGGCAGCCGCATCGGGCGGCAATGCGCGGATCACCCGCATCGATTACGATACGCTGCTGGCCGCCGCCAATGCCGCCACCGGCATGCCTGCCATCGCCGCCTCGTCGGACATCCGGCTCTATGACGGTGCCGCCAACGAAACGGCGGGCCTTTACCTGACGCGCGAATGGCGGCAGCTCGATGCTGCCTACAACCTTGCCGAACAGGGCAGCGTCGCCGCGCGCGATCCGGCGACGGGGGCGATTCAGGCCACCATCGTCCGCAATGCCTATGTCGACAACCTGCTGGTGCGCTCGGCCAGCTATGTCTCGCTTGACAGCGACGGCCCCGGCGCAGGCGAACCTGCCGATGCCCAGACGACGCGCTATGTCTACGACGGCGAACGCCACCTGCGCTTCGTCGTCAGCGGTGCCGGACGGGTCAGCGAATATGTCTATGACGCGCCGGGCCAGCTGGTTTCGACCATCGCCTATGCCGATAGCCTCTATCCCGTCGCCGGGCTTGCCGCGACGGCGACGCTCAGCGAGGCGCAGCTGACCGCATGGACCGGCACCATCGCCGACAAGAGCGGGGTGCAGCGCACCGATACGAATTACGATTTTCGCGGCGCGGTCGATACGGTCACCAGCTATGGCCGGGCACTGGCCAATGGCAACGGTGACGCCAACGGACCAAAGTCCGCGACCCAGTACGTCTATGACCAGTACGGCAATCTGCTGAAGCGGCAGGTGGTCGGCGCGGCGCAGGCGGAGCTGTTCATCTATGACGGGCTCGGGCGGACGATCTCCACCACCACGCTGGCCGGCGCGACGTCAACCATCACCATCGATGACGGCGCGCGCATTACCACGGTGGCAACCCCCGGCCTTGCCAGCCAGGTCTCGGCGTTCGACATGGCCGGGGAACTGCTCTCCAGCACCGCCGACGGGGCGACGACCAGTTTCGCCTATGATCGCCTCGGCCGCCCGCGCTATACTACCGATGCCACCGGGGTGCGACGCTATTCGCTCTATGACGGGCGCAGCCGCGAGGTGGCGGATGTCGATGCCGACGGGTCGGTGATCGAATACCGCTATGATGCCGCCAACCGCCTGGTGGCGACCATCGCCCGCGCCAACCTGCTCGATGCGGCGACGGTGGCGAGCTATGCCAACCTGAACGCCAATCCGGGCAATGCCTTTGCCGGACCCGCAGCCTCGGCGGATGATCGCTGGGCGTGGTCGGTCTATGACAAGGCCGGGCGGCTGGTGCAGACCATCGACGCCGCCGGCGCGGTGACGGCCTATGCCTATGACGCCTCGAACCGGCTGGTGCGGACCACCGCCTATGACACCCGGGCCGATGTTGCCGCGCTGAAAGCCGCGCTGCCGACGGCCCCGGTGACGGTAACCGCTTCGGCGGCCGACCGGGTCAGCCGCAACTTCTATGATGCCGATGGCCTGATGATCGCCACGCTCGATGCCGAGGGCGCGATTACCGAGATCGCCTATGACGGGGCCGGGCGCAGGATCCGAACGCTGTCCCATGCCGCGCTGACCGATTCGGCCCAGCGCGCAACCGGGACGCTGGCGGCGCTGCTGGCCAGCGCGCCCAAGGACAGTTCCGCCGCCTCGAAGGACATCGCCGACTACTGGCTCTACGACGGGCGCGGGCTGGTGCTGGCGACAGTCGATGGCGAAGGCCAGGTCAGCCGCTATGGCTACAGCGCGCGCGGCGACGTGACGAGCGAGGAACACGGCGCGAAGCTGACGGCGGCGCAGGTGCTCGCCCTGCTCGGCCAGGCAGCGCCGACCGACGCGACGATTGCCGCCGCGATCAACGGTGCCACCGGTCCGCTGATCGAAACCACCACCTATGCCCGCCGCAGCGATGGCCAGCCCTCCTCGGCGGTGCGCCAGCTTGCCGGCGGCAAGACCGAGACCACGAGCTACGCCTACGATGCGCTGGGGCGGCTCGTGGCGAAGACCGTCAGCGATACGCTCTCGGGCGAAAGCCGGGGGGCGACCAGCCGCTATGACGCGCGTGGCCGCCTGATCGGTTCGCTCGGCGGTGAAGGCACGGCGGCGCTCGCGGCGCTGGGCGCGGGAGCGAGCGCGGCGCAGGTCGATGCGCTCTACCAGACCTGGGGCACGCGCTATTTCTATGACAACGCCGACCGGCTGATCGCCACCAGCCAGCCCGACGGCAGCGATGCCTCGGCGCTGCTGCGCACGCTGTTCTACTACGATACCGACGGCAACCTGCGCTTTGCGATCAATGCCGCCGGCGAAGTGACCGAGCACCGCTGGTCCACCTTCGATCAGGAGGTCCAGACGGTCGTCTATGGCGGGCGGCTGACCGCGGGCGAGCTCGCCGGGCTGTCGGGCGGACTGGTCGACAGCGCCGTCACTGCCGCCATCGCGCGGCTCACCGGCGATACCGCCGGGCTGAACAGCGTGGCCACCACCGCCTATGACCAGCGCGGACTGGCGCTGTCGGTAACCGACGCGGGCGGCTATACCGCCAGCTTCCAGTACAGCACCTTCGCCCAGCTTCTGCGCAGCGATGCACCGAGCGATGCCGGCGGGGCGGCCGATACCACGCTCTACACCTATGACCGGCGCGGGCTGAAGGCCAGCGAGCAGCGCCTGCTCGGCGGATCGAGCCTGGGCGCGATGCTGTCCACCTTCGGCTACGATGCCTTCGGGCGGCTGCAGACCGCCACCACCGCCGCCGATGGCCGTCACTTCACCTACGCCTATGACCGCGACAGCCGCATCACCGCCACCACCGACCGCATGGGCGCGGTGGAGAGCTTCCAGTACGATGCGCGCGGCAACCAGTTCCTCCACGTCGACCGCAGCGGGCGCAGCACCCAGTTCGACTATGACCTGTTCAACCGCACCGTCACCACCACCACGCAGGAAGGCGTGGTCACCAGGGTCATCCGCAACGCGCAGGGCCAGACGATCAGCATCGAGGATGGCGCGCACCGCGTCACCAGCTACAGCTATGATCGCAACGGCCAGCTGCGCTTCGCCAGCGACGCCGCCGGGACCAGCGAAACCCGCTATGACCGGGCGCAGCGCGTGTTTGATACGATCGACGCGCGCGGGGTGCGCACGCATTTCACCTATGACGCGGTTGGCCGCACGCTGACCCGCACCGACAATGCCGATGGCGCGCTCGGTGCACCGCCGGTGACGACCACGTGGGAATACGATGCCAAGGGCCAGCAGGTCAGCGTCACCGATGCGCTGAACACGGTGACCCGCGTGTCCTATGACCTGCGCGGCAACAAGGTGAAGGTGATCGCCGATGCGGGCGGCCTCGCCATCGAAACCCGCTATGCCATCGGCGCGACCGGCAAGGTCACGTCCATGGTCGAGGCCTGGGGCACGCCGCTGGCGCGTACCACCAGCTATGCCTACGATTCCATGGGCAGGCTGCTCCAGACGGTGGAAGACCCGGGCGGGCTCAACCTGGCCTCGTCGTTCACCTGGGATGACAGCGGCAACATGGTTGCCAGCACCGATCCGCTCGGCCGGGTCACTCGCTTTGTCCATGATGCGGAGAACCGGCAGGTCATGTCGGTCAATGCCGAAGGCGAAGTGGTCGAGACCGGCTATGACGGTGAGGGCCGGGCGGTGTGGACCCAGGCCTATGCCACGCGGATCGCCCGCGCCACGCTCGATGCCCAGCCGCTGGCGCTGACCGCCGCGCAGGTCCACGCGCTGGCCCCGGCGAGCGCCGACGACCGGCTGGCGCTGAGCGCCTATGACCGCGACGGGCGGCTGGCCTATGCGGTCGATGCCGAAGGCTTCGTCACCGGCAATGCCTATGATGCGGCGAACAACCTCACCGCCACCACTCGCTATGGCGCGAAGATCGCGGCGGCCAAGGGTGAAAGCGCGGCGTCGATCGCCGCCAGGCTCGCCGCCGTGCCCAGCGCCGATACGGCGACCACCAGCTATGCCTATGACGGCGCGAACCGCCTGTGGCGGATCACCGACGCCAACCAGGTCGTCACTCGCTATGTGCTCGATGCGCTCGGCCAGATCGTCGAGACCCATGTTGCCGACGGCACCGCCGACGAGGCGATCACCACCCGCCAGTTCGACGCGCTGGGCCGCGTGCTGCAGGAAACCCGCGCCGCTGGCGAAACCTATGCCGCCACGGTGCACTACGCCTATGATGCGCTGGGCCGGGCGACCGACATCACCGACGCGCGCGGCGCGGTCACCCACCGCGACTATGACCGGCTGGGGCGGCTGACGCGCGAGCGCCGTCCGCTCGATGCGGGCCACAGCGCCGTCACCGAATATGCCTATGACGCACGCGGCAACGTCACCGCCGTGAAGGACGCGCGCGGCAACTGGTCGTGGAACTACTATGACCAGGCCGACCGGCTGGTGCTACAGATCGATCAGGAAGGCTATGCCACCGCGACGACCTACCTTGCCAGCGGCGCGGTCGACAGTGTCACGCGCTATGCCAACCGGGTCAGCAATGCCGGCAATCCGGCGGTGCGGCCAACGCTGAACCCTGACTCGAACAAGGACGCCACCAGCCATTTCGTCCGCGACCGGCTGGACCGCGTCACTGCAACGCTCGATGCGCTTGGCCAGAGCGAAAGCTACACGCTCGACGCCTTCGGTGAACGCACCGCGGTGACCAACAAGCTCGGCGGGGTCACGCATTATGCCTATGACCATCGCGGGCTGGTGCTGAGCGAGGCGGTTGACGCCAGCTCGGACGGTTCCTCGCCCGCCTTTGTCAAGGCAATCTATGACTATGACGCGCGCGGCAATCTCAAGACCCAGACCGAAGCGCCGGGGCTGGGCGGCGGGCGCGTCACCCGCTTCGAATATGACAAGCTTGACCGGCTGGTGCGCAAGGTGCTGCCGGCGGTTGACGGGCAGGCGGCGCTGCCCGAGGAAAACTATGCCTACGATGCGCGCGGCAACCTGATCCACGCCAGCGACGCCATCGGTGCGCAGGTCTATTCCTCCTACGACGATCTGGGCCGCAAGATCGCCGAGATTTCGGCGACGGGCACCTACACCACCTGGGATTATGACCTGAACGGCAACGTGACCGGGCAAAAGGTCTTTGGCACCAGGTGGAACGGCGCACCGCCCTCACCCGCCGACGGTTACCGCGAAACCCGCTTCGACTATGACGCGGCCAACCGCCAGATTTCCGCGCGGGTGCTCAACGTCCAGACCGGACGCCTGTCGGGCGGCAGCTATGTCCTCGGCGGCGGCGCGCAGGGCATTGCGACGGCGAAGGAATATGACGCAGCCGGCAACCTGGTGCGCGAAACGGACGGCAACGGCGGCCAGACCGTCCACTACTATGACAAGCTCGGCCGCGAACTGGCCAAGGTCGATCCCGCCGGCTACGTCACCAACTGGAGCCGTGACACCAACGGCAACGTGCTGACCGAGGTGCGCCACGCCAATGCCGTGGCGCTGCCGGTTGATCCGGCGGGGGCGATCCCGGTCGCCGTCGCCAGCGCCGACGACCGTGAGACGCGGTTCGAATATGATGCCAACGGCCGCCGCACGAAGTTGCTGCGCATGGCGCTGAACAACGTCATGGACGGCGCCAGCGGTGCGCTGAGCCAGGGCGTGACCTCCGAAGTCGACTATGCCTACAACGGCTTCGACGAAGTGCTGAGCAAGACCGAGGCCCATGCTGCCGGCACGGCGGGCGACGTCACCGACTATGCCTATGACAAGTTCGGCCGGCTGGTGCGGCAAAGCGATGCCGCGATCATCGACTGGCGCGGCGCGGCGGTGCGCAAGGTCACCAGCTACACCTACGATGCGCTCAACAACGTCGTCCAGACGGTCGAATCCGCCTCGGACGGCAGCGAGAGCCGCACCACCAGCTATGACTACGTCAACGGACGGCTGAGCCACGTCCACGATGCCGGCAATTTTGACCGCTTCTATGCCTACGATCTCAACGGCCGCCTGATCCGCGAAAGCTGGACGCGCCGCGATTCGCTGTGGGATGCGGCAGCGCCCGCCGGGCATGAATTCGAAGAAGCCAACATCACCCAGTATGATGCGGCGGGCCGGGCCGTCCGCAGCTTCAAGGCGGTGAAACAGGGGGCCGACTGGGTCCAGCCGCAAACCGGCACCGCCACGGTGATGGCTTACAACACCTATGGCGAAATGATCAGCCGCGCGGTGGCGGCGGCAGGCGATGCCACCGGGCAGGTGCAGGAAGAACTGACCTATGACAACGCCGGGCGAGTCATCGGCACCAATGGCGGCGACGGTTCCTGGAAGCTGATCGGCTATGACGCCAACGGCAATGCCACGATCACCATTACCGCGCAGACCGGCTCGCTGAAGGGGCAGAACGTCTACACCGTGGTCGCGCAGCTTGGCGATGTCGCCAACCTGTCGGACGCGGGCCACATCATCACCCTGTCGCGTTATGACGCGCGCAATCTCGCCACGGCATCGATCGAACCGAACCGCGCAGTGGCGACCAACCTCAACGACGTGGTCAGCGCTTCGGCCTGGAAGGTCGAGCGGTTCCGCAGCTACAACGCCTTCGGCGAAGTCGCGTCCGAAATCGACGCGCGCGGCAATATCACCGGCTATGGCTACAACGCCATGGGCCGGCTGGTGGCGAAGGTCGGTCCGGCGGTGGACGTCACCGACGAACATGGCGGCACCCAGCATGTCACCACGCTGGAACGCTACTTCTACGATGCCGCCGGACGGCTGACCGGGGTGCAGGATGCCAATGGCAATGTCACGCGCCGGGTGCTGCTGGCGGGCAGCGGCCACGGCGATGCCGAACCGCTGGTGGCAACCGAATACCGCGCCGATGGCAGCATCTGGGAAACCGGCTACGATGTCTTCGGCCAGAAGCGCAGCGATACCCAGGGCTATTTCGCCGGCGATACCGCCCGGCTGACCACCCAATATGGCTATGATGGGCTGGGCCGGCTCACCCAGGTCACCCGCCCATCGGGTGTTTCGGAATATTTCGGCTTTGACGTGCTGGGCCAGCGGATCAGGCGCTGGAACAGCGTCCAGACCGTGCCGGTCTATGACTACGAGAATCCGGACTACATATCAGACCCGTGGAATCAAAACGAGTACATCGTCGGGTACCCGATCATCGGCTACACGTCGTTGGTCGAACGCACCGACTATGACATCGAAGGCCGTGTCACGGCGGTTACCACCATTGGCGGCGATACCACGCAGACCACCTATGCCTGGGATGCGGGCCGCAGCAACACCGGCATCGGCGTGTCGGGCGGCTGGGTAAAGACGATCAGCTACGGCACCGGCCTGAGCGAGGTCGAGGTCAGCGACAGCTTCGGCCACATGCTGAGCCGCAAGAACCAGGGCAATTACTGGTTCACCATGACCTACAACAGCGCCGGCCAGCTCAGCGATCAGCACGGCGACAGCAATGGCAGCGACGTTGCCTACAGCTATGACCTGTCGGGCCGGGTCACCGGGCTCACCCAGATCGCCCAGTCGATGGGCTTCTCCGGCTGGGGCGGTCTTTACAACTATTACGGCGTGCGCAGCCAGATCGCTCAGAAGGCGGCCTATCTCTATGACGCCGACGGCAACCGCCTGTCGGAGAGCACCTGGAACGAAACCCAGTCGTACTATTTCGACTGGGCGACCCCCGCGAACGGCTTCGTCGCCAGCGGCAACCCGGTGCTCCAGACCCTGCAGAAGGCCACCGCGCAGTTCGACGCGGCGAACCGCATGACCCGGTTCCACGATACCGGCGAAGGCCAGATGGGCCGCGTGTCGATCGACAACCTCTATGACGCCAACGGCAACGTGCGGCGCACCCGCACCGAATACCAGAGCTTCGACGCCGCCGGGAACCTCTCCGCCGCAACCTCGGTGGAGGATGACTGGTACCGGTACGACGCGCTCAACCGCTTCGTCGTGGTCAAGGGCAGCCTCGTCGGCCTCGCCGGCACCAGCGCCGCCTATATCGACATCGGCTCGCTCGGCCGCGGCATCGAATACAACGCCGCCGGCCAGCGCGCGGCGATGATCACCCAGACGGTCGAAGCGCCGCTGGGCTACGATCCGAATACCTATGGCAATCTTGGCGGCGGCTACATCGGCGCCGGCTATACCGCCTACCAGAACTCGCTGTCGGGCGTGCAGAGCTATTCGTACATCGGATCGAGCTTCGATACCGGCCAGACGACCTTCCTCGCCGCCTCGATGCTGATCGACCAGCAGATCGTCGATGGCGGCGGCGATGGTGGCGGCGGCGGCACGGTCAGCTTCCCCTACTACGATACCGCGCTGCAGGGCACCTGGTACCTCGCCGCCGACGGGGTGACGAGCTACCTCGCGCTTGGCGACGGCGGCGGTGCGGCAGGCAGCCACGGCGGGCTGGCGGTCCCCGGCGCGCTCAACACCTACGATACGGCAACCAGCGGCACCTGGTCATTCGTCGCCAACGGCACCGACGGGTGGGGCAGCCCGACCGGCTACTACACTGTCAGCTTCTCGACCCAGTCGTCGAGCGGCACCGGCGGCGGCACGAGTTCGGGCGGCACCGGCTACCCCTATTTCGATCCCGCCTACAACGGCACCTGGTACCTCGCCGCCAACGGCACGACGAGCTACATCGTGCTGGGCGATACGGCGGGCAGCGCGGGCACCTATGGCGGGCTGACGCCGACCAACATCGGCGGCGGGATCGATCCGGTTACCGGGTCGCAATGGTACATCGACGTTACCGACTACACCTCGGGCATTGTCTCGGTGCTGGTCTATGATCCGGGCACGGGAACAGGCACGGGGACCGGCGGGGGCGGCGGCACCGTCACCTATCCTTATTACGACAGCGCCAAGGGCGGCATGTTCTACCAGGCGTCCGGCAGCGGCACGGTCTTCTTCGTGCCGGGCGATACCGCCACCGACCAGGCCGACTGGAGCTCGCTCCAACCGCCGGCCAGCTTCCCTTCGGCCTGGACGATCGACCTGACCGCGCTCGGTGGCGGCTATGTCACCGTCGGCACCTGGTACATGGACCCCGCAGGCTACCCGCGCTTCGAGCCGACCAATGGCTCGGGCGGCGGCGGCACGACCCAGACCTACCCCTATTACGACGTCAACGCGGGCGGCACCTTCTACAAGGTTGGCGGCACCGGTGCGGTCTATCTGGTGGTGGGCGATACTGCTACCGACGGGCTCGACTACAGCTACCTGACCCCGCCCGCGACGCTGCCGGGGCTGGAAGGCTACTACGACGCCTACGTCGGGTTCATCGGCACGGGCACATGGTATGACAGCGGGCAGGGCTATGCCAAGCTTGTGCTGGGCGACATGTCGGGCGGGGTGGTGACGCCCACCTATCCCTATTACGACACCAACGCGGGCGGCACCTTCTACCAATCGACCAATGGCGCGGCCTATCTGGTCGCGGGAGACACCGGCGGCGCGGCGGGCACGCATGGCGGGCTGGCCCTGCCGGCCAGCTACCCGTCCTATGACGCGGCAGCGGGCGGCACCTGGACGATGGGGACATCGGGCTATGCGGTGCTCACGCTCGGCGTGCCGGTGACCTACCCCTATTTTGACAGTGCCAAGGGCGGCACCTTCTACCAGTCACTCTCGACGGCTGAAGTCTATTTCGTCCTCGGAGACACCGCCACCGACAATGTCGACTGGGGCTGGATCACCCCCCCGGGTTCCTACCCGCAGACTTTCACCATCGATCTCACCGCCTACAACGGCTCCATCATCACCCTGGGCACGTGGTACGCCGATCCGGCGGGCTATCCGCGCTTCGAGCCGGTGGGCACCGGCGGCACCGGCGGCGGCACGACCTATCCCTATTACGACGCCGCGTCGGGCGGCACCTGGTACCAGAACGGCACCATCACCTATCTCGTCCAGGGCGACGCCAGCGGCGGGACGGCGGCGTGGCAGGGGCTGACCCCGCCAGCCACCGTGCCGCAATATGCCTCGGTGGCGGGCGGCACCTGGTATGCCAACGGTACGCGCTATACCTTCGTGCCGGGCGACAAGACCGGCGGCTACACCCCCACCTATGATGCCGCGCAGGGCGGCATGTGGTACAAGGCGGCGGATAGCCAGGAGCTTTACCTGTGGCAGGGCGAGGCGCAGGCCAATCCCGCCCACGAGGGCCTGTCGCTCCCCACCAGCTACCCGGTGCACGACGCGGCGCTGGGCGGGACCTGGTCGCAGGTGGTCAACTACGATCCCTACAACCTGACGACGACGGTCGTCTTCACCCCCGATCCGTCCTACCCCTATTACGACGCGCAGGTCGGCGGCACCCGCTACCTCGCGGCGGACGGCAGCGGCTATCTGGTGCTGGGCGACTATTCGGGCTCGCTGGGCAGCTATGCCGGGCTGGCCGCGCCCGCCGCGCGGCCCTCGTTCGATGCGCTCGGGCGCGGGGTCTGGCTGGACAATGCGCCGCTTGGCCTGCGCCTCGTGCTCGGGGCGACGTCCTACTTCGATGCCGCCGCAGGCTGGACGGTGTTCCGCCAGCCCTCGGGCGCGCTCTACCGGATCTCGGGCGATGTCACTGCCTCGCCCTACTATGCCAGCTTCACCCCGCCCGCCACGCTGCCCGCCTGGGACGCGGCGGCCTATGGCACCTGGTATGCCGACAGCACCGGCGCGGGCCTTGGCCCGATCCTGATGGTGGGCGATGTCACCATGGCCCCGATGACGGTGAACCGCACGCGCGAGTCTTATGAATACAATGCGGACGGGTACCTGGTGGCGGTGCGTAGCAGCCAGCAGGTGCTCAGCCG
>JAGWVC010000044.1 GCA_018971065.1 Sphingomonadales bacterium
CACCGCGCGCCGCGCGTTCGGCCCCTGCGCCGCCCAGGCCGGGAACGCGGCGCCCGCCTTCGCGGCAATCGCCGGAATATCCGCCGCCTTCATCGCGGGCGCGGAAGAGGCGACCTCGCCGGTCAACGGGTTCAAACGGGTGAATTCCATCGTGCTCTCCGCAGACTATTAGCTATTCAACATAGCAATATTCGATCATTGCCAGACTGGCAAGCCTTCACCGCTTTGCCAGCAACCGCACCAGCAGCGGATCGGTCCGGCAGGCATACGAAGCCGCCTTGTCCGATGGCCCCTTGCCGTCCCACCGCGCCGATTGCGGGAACGGGCACAGCTTCCGCGTGAACAGCTCGCGATCCCCGTCGCGCTTCGTCGCCACGATTTCCTCGGGCTTGCGGCCCTGCTCCACCCACTGCACCAGTGACCACAGCACGTCGCGCTCCGGCCCCGGCCACACCGGGCTCTGGCTCATCCCGCCGAACAGGTTCGCCCCCGGCCCACCCCGGCAGTGATACATCCCCGGCACCATGAACAGCCGCACCGATTGCCCCAGCCGCGCCGGGCCGCCCTGCGCCGCCGCCAGCTTGCCGTAATAGCGGATCGTCGGCCCGGCATTGGTCGAAGGGTCCTGCCAGCCCTGATAAATGATCGCCTTGTTGCCGCGCTTCAGAAAGCCGGAAATGTCCAGCTTGTCGGCGCGCAACTCGGGCATCACCCGGTTCGCGGCGGCCAGATCGGCGCTGCGGCGAAACGTCGTCGCGTCCCAGTCGGGGTTGTCATAGACCGCATCGGCCCACATCGCCCGCAGCAGCGGCGACGGCGGCCCCGGCCGGGTGCGCACGCCGGGGAACAGCCCCCAGTCCATCGGCCGGCCCTTCTCGTCAGGCATCGGCGCCACGATCCGGTCCAGCATCGCCAGCTTCGGCGCGGTCAGGCAGCCATCCACCTGACCCGGCCGGCACAGCAGCGTAGCGGTGCGGAACCGGCAGGCCAGCGGATTCTGGACAATTCCGTCCTTCACCCCGTCCAGCGCATCGCACTGCGCGAACACGCGGGCTTCGTAGAGCGCCCATTCCGCGTCCGTCAGCATCGCCGCCGGCTGCCGCTGCTGCGCCAGCGAAAACCACAGCATCCGCACCGATTGCAGCGGCATATATGGCCCCGGCGCCCCGGCCACCACGCCGTCGTAATCGCCCGGATAGTTCTGCATTTCCTTCAGCGCCTGCCGCCCGCCGCCCGAACAGCCCAGGTAATAGGCGCGGTTCGCCGGCTTGCCGTAATAGCGCGCCAGCAGGCCCTTGGCCGCCTGCGCGGTCAGGTGGACGGCGCGATGCTCGTAATCAACCCGCGCCTTGGCCCCACGCATCCACCGCGCATCGGCAATCTTGTGCCCGCTGTCGGTGGTGACGGTGGCAAAACCCTGCGCCACCCGGATCGCCATGTCGCGATAATTGAACACCCCGGCATCGCCGCCGACGCCCGCGCCCAGCAGCCGCCCGTTCCAGGTCGCCGGCAGCCACAGCTCGAAGCCGATGCTGCCCTCGATCGTCCCTTCCACCCGGCAGAACGCCACGTTGACGGGAATGGCCGCATAGGCCCCCCGGCTCGGCTCAGCCTGCCAGCCTTGCCCCGGCGAAACCACTGTCGCCGCCGTGACGACAACGTCCCCGTTCGCGCCCCGCAAGCCGGCGCAATCGCCGGCAGCGGGGCTTGCCGCCGCCGCTGCGAGCAGAAGCGGCGGCAGCGCCATCAGAACTTCACCCCGGCGTTCACCGAGACCATGCGCGGAATCGGGTTGGCCGATTGCGCATCGTAACCGCGCGCGATGTCCACGAACGGCGGGTTCTGGTTGAACAGGTTGCGCACGTCCAGCCCGATGCGGAAATGCTCGGTCACGTCCACGCCCATCGCCAGGTCGAAGGTGTTGTACTGGCTGACGGTCTGCACCGGCGTCACCGTGTCGTTCAGGTAGCCCGACAGGTGGTTCCAGGTCAGCCGCCCGCTCCACTTGCCCACCTTGGCGCCGATATCGGCCTGGCTGCGGAACTTCTGCGGGAAGTTGATGTGGCCCAGCACGTCGGTGATCGCCGAACCCGGCACCGCCTGGAACAGGTACTTGGTGAAGTACGTGCCCTGAAAGCCCGCATCCAGCTTCACCCGGCCCATCGTCCAGTTGTAGTACACCCCGAAGTCCACGCCCCGCACCTGCGACCGGCCCAGGTTCTGCCGCCGGCCATCGACGATGAACGTCACGTTCGCGGTGTTGATTGCCTGGTTGATCGGCAGGCCCGAATTGATCAGCGCGGTCACCTGCGCCGCCGTCGGGTTGAACGTCACGAACGAGGCGTACAGCGGGTTGGTCAGGATGCCCGCGGTGCCGCGCAGCGCCTGGATCTGGTTCTTGTAGTCGATGTCGAAATAGCTGACCGTGGCGTGCAGCCCCGCCATCGGGTCAAGATCGGCACCCACCGACCAGGTGCGCGCGGTCTCGGGCTTCAGCGTCGGGTTGCCACCGGCAATGCCGATGCCCGATTGGTTGCCGTTCGCGCCCGGCAGCGTGTCATAATACAGCCCGGCGCCGCCGGCGATCGTCGAAACCTCGGTAAAGGTCGGCGCGCGGAACGACTTGCCATAGCTGGCCTGGATCTTCAGCATGTCCGCCGGCTTCCAGGTCAGCCCCAGCTTGGGGTTCGAGGTGTGGCCGAAATCGCTGTACTTCTCATAGCGCCCCGCCACCGACAGCGACAGTTGCCGGATCAGCGGCATGGCGTTGCCCGCGCCCACCAGCGGGATGAACAGCTCGCCGTACAGCGCCTTCACCGTGCGGCTGCCCGCATCCTGCACGTCCACCGGCGCGGTCGAGCTGCCGCTCAGCAGGTCGGTGAAAGTGTATTCCTTGCGGTACTCGGCGCCTGCCGCCAGCCGCAGGTTGCCGCCCGGCAACGCCAGCACCGAACCGTCGAACTGCACGTTGGCAACGTCCAGCCGGGTCTTGCCGGTGATAACGAACAGGTTGTCGCGAATCTTGGCGATCGTCGCCGGGTTGTTCGGCCCGCCGAACACGTTCAGCGCGGTGGCCGCGTTGGTATCGGCCAGCGCCGCGTTCAGCGCGGCGGTGTTCACGCCGATATGGCGGTCCGAAACGTCGGCCGATTCGCCGTGGGCGTAATGCGCGGTCGCCTTCCAGTCGCCGAACAGCCGCGCCTCGATCCCCGCCGAGATGTTCCAGCTCCGCCCCCAGTACGGGTTGAAGTCCTCGTCGCCATTGGTCGGCACCAGCGACCAGGCCACCGTTTCCGAGGTGACCCCGGCGGCGGGGGCGACGAAGAACGGATTGGTGTTCTTCACCGTCGCGTTGATGTTGGTCAGACCCGAAGTGCGGCCCTTGCGGTACGAGAAGAAGCCGTCGGCGAACACGCGGATGCCGTCGCTGATTTCGTGGCTGAACGCGCTGGTCACCGAAGTGCGGGTCTGCGCGGGGATCACCGCGTCGTACATGTTGTAGAAGCACTTGTTGGTGGTGCCCGCCACCAGCGAACCCGCCGTCGCCGCCGTGACCCCGCCGGCCGGAATCGCATAGGTCTTGCCGCCGGCGGTGATCGTGCCGGTGTCGCAGTTGGTCACCCGCAGGTCGCGGCCGCCGCGCGCGACGTTGTTGTCCTGATAGAACGGCAGGTCGAAGCCGCGCAGCGCGTTGTTGTGAGTCACCTCGCCGGCGATCATGAACGATCCGCCCGACCACTTCTTGCCGTAGATGCCCGAAAGCTGCTGCTCGTTATAGGCGCCATCGGCGGTGCCGCTGCGCGCGCGCAGCTCGATTCCGTCGAAGTTGCGGCGCAGGATGAAGTTCACCACCCCGGCAATGGCGTCCGAGCCATAGATCGCCGAAGCGCCGTCGGCGACGACTTCGACGCGTTCCAGCGCGATCGTCGGCAGCACCGACGGGTCGGTGTACTGGCCCTGCGTGCCCGCCGGCGGCAGGCGCTGGCCGTCATACAGCACCAGCGTGGCGTTGGTGGAAATGCCGCGCAGGTTGATGCCGGCGCCGCGCGTGGCGTTGGCCGCCGCGTTCTGCGCGGTGCCGCCGTTGCGGTTGACGCCCAGCGACACCACCTGCGGCACCCGGCGCAGCAGGTCGGCCGACGAGGTTACCGGCTCGCTGGCGATCTTGTCGGCGCTGATCGAGATCACGTTCGACCCCACCGGGGCGATGCCGCGAATGCGGCTGCCGGTGACGACGATCGCCGCCTGGTCCTCACCGGAAGCCTGGGCCGCGTCCTTGTCCTTCGCCGGCGCCTGCTGCGCCTGGGCCGGCATCGCCGCCAGTGCCACGGAAAATGCCGCCAGCGAGATGGCCGACCGGCGAATGGTGTGATTGGTCCTCATGTTTTCCCCTCCTCAAGGATTCGATTTGCGGCGCGCGCTCAGGCGCGGCGCCAGTGACAGCAGGGCGATCGCGGCAATCAGGATGCCCGCGCCGATCAGTTCCGCCGGGCGCGGCATCCTGCCGAAATGCAGCAGCGCCAGCAGCACCGCGCCGCCGATGCCCGCCACCAGGCTGGCGGCGCGTTCCAGCGGCACGCAATAGGCGTTCTCGTTCGGGTCCAGCAGGATGATCACCGCCACCACGCCGATCGCGGCCAGAGTCAGCCCGATCCAGAACAGCGGCCAGATCACCGGGTTACCCCACACGGCAACGAAGCCATAAGTCAGCTCGCCCGCCTGCCCGCCCAGCCCCGATGCCGAAACCGCCGCCAGCGCCGCCACCGACAGCGGCAGCGCGATCATCTTCTCTTCCACGAAATAGCGCCGCAGCGCCGCCGGATCGCCGTCCTTCGACAGCCGGTTCATCACCGCCAGCCGCACGAAGTAGCCCAGCGTGTACAGCACCACCGTCAGCATCGCCAACGGCGGCAGCTTCAGCCCGCCACGATCGCTCAGCGTGATCGCCAGCGCGGTCGCCACCATTGCCAGCGCCGCCCAGCTCCACCACCGCACCCGGCGGCCGAACATCAGGTCCACCAGCGGCGCGATGATCAGGATGTCGCCGCGCATGATCAGCTGGATGAACGGGATCGATACCCCCCGGAACGTCAGCGACAGCGGCACCGTGAACAGCACCAGTGCCGTTCCCAGCCCGGAAAGCGCGGTCAGCCGCGTCGGCACCGGCAGGCGGAACCGGCCCAGTTGCACGGCATGGGCATCGCGGTGCCAGCCCGAAAGCCAGATGAACGCATAGGTGAACAGCCAGTTGAAGATCAGCGAGGCCGGCAGCGTCTCCAGCCCGGTCAGCGGCCGTCCCAACGCCGCATTGGGCATGGTCGAGACGTACCGCGTGATCATCACGTTGGGCAGGTACAGCGCCAGGTACAGCCCCACCCAGGCTTCCAGCGAAAAGGCGCGCTTCGCGTTCATGCCGCCACCAGCTCCACCATCTCCGCCCCGGTGCGGAACGCGCCGTTCAGCCCGGCCTCGGCGCTCACCGCCGTCAGGTAATCCACCACCGCGCCATGTTCGGCGCTGCCCGGCGCCACGAAGCGCGGCACCGCGTCGCGGCCGATGTGCAGCGGCAGCAGCCCCGCCTTCAGCAGCTTGCCCCCGCCGATTTCCAGCCGCGCCAGCATGCTCAGCCGCGCCGCCTCGGGGAAGTTGTACAGCCCCTCGAAGTCCGGCTCCCACGCCTCGGCCAGCACGCGGATCTCGTTCCAGCTTTTCGACTTGGCGTGCGCCTCGTCCATCCTGAGGTCGGTGGCGAAATTGCACAGCGAATGGAACACCGGCTTGCCGTCGATCACCTCGCAGCCCTTCAGGATATGCGCGTGCCCGCCCAGGATCGCGTCGGCCCCGGCGGCAATCGCGGCGCGCGCCACGTCGCGCTGGTAATCGGCGATTGCGGCGCGCACGAAATGGATGCCCCAGTGCTGCGAGACCACGACGACATCGGCCCGCGCCTTCGCCGCGCGAATGTCGGCTTCCATCGCCGCCAGGTCCTCGCGATGCGGGAAGGTATGGACCCGCGCCGGCGTGCCCGGCTGGTCATGCTCGATCTGCTCGTAGACGGTGTGCGCGCGCATCGGCGCGCAGCCCGGTCGGCGCTCGTCCGCCCAATAGGCCTGCGGCAGAATGCTGGAATAGGCCAGCATCGCCACCCGGGTGCCATCGCCCAGCACCTTGATCACCGGCGCGCGCGCCTCGGCAATGTTGGCCCCGGCGCCCACCACCTCGATCCCGGCACCGCGCAAGTGCGCGCGCGTGGCAAAGAACGCCTCGCTGCCCCAGTCCATCACGTGGTTGCCCGCCATCGAGATCACGTCGAACCCGGCCCGGCCCAGCGCCGCCGCGCCGTCGGGCCGCGCCAGCACCGCGTGCCGCGCCTGCGGCAGCCGCGTGCCGCTGTCGGCAAAGCTGGTCTCAAGCTGCCCGAACGTCAGGTCCGCCGCGCGCAGCACATCGCGCGTAGCGACGAAACTTTCGTCGTAGTCCTCGCGATCCATCGCAAGATCGCCGGTGGCAAGCAGGACATGCGGCACTCGACTCTCCCAGGCAGCACCCGATGGACTCGGGAATTTAGCAATGCGCCATAGCAATTTTTCTAACCGATAGCGCAAGCGCTTGCAATGGCACGATGCGATCCTGCCAAAGCCGTGACAATTCCGCCACATCACCCGTTTTTCCTGCTTCGGCAAGCCACTATCGGCAATAAGAAATGCGCAACAACGCCATGTTTGGCGCAATCCGGCCAATGCAAGGGCTTGCTGCGCCGACTCACCCGGCTAGCCTCGCCCGAAATTCGGGAGAAGCCTGCCATGAACAAGCCACTTGCCGCCACGCTCGCCACCTTGGCGCTCGCCCTTCCCGCCGCGCTGCCGGCGCAGACCGCCGCCCCCGGCCTGCCCACCAGCGTCAGCGCCGAGGCCGAACGCGCTGCGGCCGCTGCCCTGCCCAACGGCCCCGGCAGCGGCCCCTACCCGGCGGTGATGGAAACCGACCCCACCCTGCCCAATCACGTCGTCTATCGCCCCGCCATGCTTCCGGCGGCCAAACTCGGCGTGCTGGTCTGGGGCAACGGCGGCTGCCGCGACGACGGCGCCAGCGCGCGCCAGCACCTGCTGGAAATCGCCTCGCACGGGTATGTCGTCATCGCCCCCGGCCGCATCCTGTCCGGCCCCACCGCCACCGGCCAACGCACCGTCCGCCAGCCCGGCGCCGACGGCAAGCTGCCCCCCGTCGCCACCACCGCTGCCGACGTCCGCGCCGGCCTCGATTGGGCGCTGCGCGAAAACCACCGCAAGGCCAGCCGCTACTTCGGCCGCATCGCGCCATCGCAAACCGCCGTCGCCGGCCACTCGTGCGGCGGGCTGCAGGCGCTGCAGGTGGCGGGCGACCGGCGCATCCATGCCGTGCTGATCCACAACAGCGGCGTGTTCGCCGATGGCTCGAACCCGATCCAGGGCATCACCGTGGACAAGGCGCTGCTGAAATCGCTGCACACCCCGGTGGTCTATTTCCTCGGCGGCCCCGGCGATGTCGCCTTCCCCAACGGCAGCGACGATTTCCGCCGGATCGACCATGTTCCTGCCGTGCTGGTCAACCTGCCGGTCGGCCACGGCGGCACCTTTTCGCGCGCCAACGGCGGCGCCGTCGCCGCCGCCGCGGTCGATTGGCTGGAATGGCAATTGCGCGGCGACAAGGCCGCCGGCCGCACCTTCACCGGCGCCAACTGCCGCCTGTGCGGCGCCGGCACCGGCTGGACCATCGAGCGCAAGCGCATCGACTGAGCGTTACTGGCACTTCCCGCCACGAACACAGGGCCGCAGCATCAGCGGCGGCGCATAGGCGATCGTGCCCGCCGCCGCATTCGGCCAGCGCCCGTCGTCCAGCCGCGCTTCCAGCATGGCCAGCGCGCCGAACGCCGCTTCCTTGCTCATCCCGCAATGGCCGGCCGCATCCAGCCACAGCCCGGCCGCCATGCGCGGATCGGCGGCATCCAGATAGCCGCGCTGCAACGATGGCGAGGTAGCCCCGTCGCCAATCGCCTGCACCGACAGCAACGGCACGCTCGGCCGGGCGTTCGGCGTGTAATGCGCCGTCATGTACGCCACCGCCCCCGGTTTCGCCGCCACGCGCGGCGCCGCCGCCAGCCGGGCCAGATCGTCGGCCAGGCTGATCCCGGCCCGGGCATACAACCCCTCCACCATCGCGCGGCGCCCGCTGCGCGCCAGTTGCGCCGCATAGTCGATTCCGGTGTTCCACGAGAACGCGCCGCCCGCGCGCTTCTCCTGATCGCCGCGCGGCAGGAACACGCCCGCAACGAAGCTCGCCGCCATCTCGTCCGCCTGCGCGTCATAGTCGGCCTCGGCCGGGCGCGGCGCATCGCGGCGCGTCCAGCCGGGAATACCGCCCAGCACCCCGGCCAGCGCCACCCGCGCGCGGCCCGCCGGGGTCGCCATCGCCGCATCCAGCGCCACCTGCGCGCGCTTGCCGTTGGCCATGTCGTCGGCAACATCGACCAGTTGCAGCCCGGCATCGGGCGCCACCAGCGTGCGGAACGCGAAGGCACCGTCCAGCGCCATGTTCATCATCCCCACCGCACCGCCGATCGACGGACACAGCGCGATCCCGCCATCGATGCCGGGCTTCGCCTGCTCGGCCAATGCCGTGGTCACCAGCCCGCCCATCGACTGGCCCCAGGCGATCACCCGCCTCGGCGCGCCATAGGTGGACGTAAACGCGGCGATAGTGCCACGTTGTGCCGGCACCGCCTCGGCCAATGCCCAGCCCGAGGCGCCATAATTAGATGCCGCCAGCGCATAGCCGCGCGCCAGCAAGGCCTGCTTCCACGCCGCCGGTGCCGTCTCCGGATCGCCCGCGCGCGGCGAATACCCGCGCCCGAACAACAGCAGCGTGCCGTTCCAGTTGCCCGGCACATCCGCCGCCCAGCGCGCGCCCGATGCCAGCGTGCCCACGGAATTGGCCGGGCCCTTGCCGCGCCCGACCGGGAAAGCCTGCGCAGCAAAACGCGCTGCCACCCGCGTTTCCGCCGCAGCATCCCCGGGCAACAGCCAGCGCTGCCGCACCAGTTCCGCCTGCCGTGCGCGGAACTTCGCCATGTAATCCACCAGGCCACCCGGATAAGCCGCCTTCAACAACACCGGATCGACCGGCAGGCGGCGCAGGTTGCGGCGCGGCACCTTGCCCCCGCACAGCTCCGCCGCCGGCTCGCCATAACGCACCAGCGGCAGGTCAAGCTGCGCCACCCGCACCCCGCCCAGCGGATTGCCGAAGCCATCGCGCCGATAATCCTTGCCGTCGCCCGCCACCGCCATGCGATCGGCATGCGGCGGCGCCTGCCCGGTTTCCACCCAGCGGATCAGGTTCACCAGCGCCGCCTGCGCGACGTCGCGCATCGGCACGTCGGTATCGGCCACCGTGCAGGCCACCTGCGACTCCACCGCCGGGTGCCGCCGTTGCTGCAACTGCACCGTTGCAGCACGAACCTGCCCGGCCACGCCCGAATCGCCGTGGCTGACCCCACCCAGTTCATAGATGCGGTGGCCGCCGCTCACCGCATCACTCTCCGCGCGTTGCGGATAGACGTTGGTGATCGCCTCCATCTCGCTGGTCAGTTCGATCACCGGCCGGTCGATGCTGCGCAGCATGTCGCGGTTGCGGTCCTTCTCGGGATCGGCCGAATTCAGCGGCGTGTGCCCCGCCTTCACCGATCCGGCGGAAATGCCGATCAGGTAGCCATCCACCACCGGACTGCCATCGGCGCGGCGAAAGCGATCGTGGAACCCAAAGTTGATCCAGCTCCGGATCGTGCTGCCCAGGAACGACCAGCCGGAGAAGGTGACATGCCGCACCTTCAGCCCGGCCAGCGGGCCTTGCCCGCCGGGATCGCGCAGCAGCGTGGCCGCCTGCCCCATCACGTCCCAGCGGATGCCGTCATCCTCGGGCCACTGCGTCGCGGCATAACGCGCATGATCGTACCAATCGAACAGCTTCGGCGTCGTCACCGGCCACTGCGGCGTGCTGCGCTCGCGCGTGCCAGCGTCGCCGCCGATCGCCAGCATGGCATAGGCGGCGCCGCTGCGCAGCACCAGCGCGTCGATCCGGCCCCATTGCGCGCTGGCCAGTTGCGGATGCGTGAAGCCGATGTGAACCACGCCGCTGAATCGCCGGGCATCGCGGGGGCGCACCAGCACCAGACGGGTCACATAGGGAACCCCGGGCGTGCGCACATTCAGGCTGCCATCGGCATTCTCGCCATAGATGTTGGCATCGCCCGCCAGCAGGTACTCCTCCTGGACATAGCCTGCCGCCTTCATCGCCGCGTCCTCGGCACTGCCGGGCAGCACCGCCGGCGCGAAGATCGGCGATGCCGGGGTTTCGGGCAAGGGTCCGATCCAGCGGGCCGCCCATGCCGGCGCGGACAGGCACGCGACAGCAGCCACGATCAGATGGATCAGCGAGCGCATCGGATTATCCCTTTCGACATAGGAAGCTGGCGGCATCATCGCTGTCGCCCCGGCCATTCCACACCGCGCGCGCCGGCCAGGCACACAGCGGCCGGCTGCGCACCACGCGGCCACCCTGTCGGCGCACCGCGACGATCCGCTGCGGCGCGCGGCCATGCAGCACCCAGTCTTCCAGCGCGGACAGCAGGTCATGCCCGGCATCGGCCTGCGGCGCATCGCCGCCCGCCCCGCCGAATTCATCGGCGCCCGGCCCGCCCCGGCAATGATCCATGCCCGGCACCATGAACAACCGCACCGAGCCCCCCAGCGCCGGCCCCAGCCGCGCCGACAGCGCCCCCCAGTAGCCCAGCGTCGATTGCGCCGAAACCAGCGGATCGTCCCAGCCCTGATAGAGGATCAGCTTGCCCCCGGCCCCGGTAAACCGCCCAATCCGGGGATCATCGGCATGAAGGTTCATCACCCGGTCGATCGCCGGCAGGTCACGCGCCAGGCTGAACCCGCGCGCATCCCACGCGGGATCGCCGTGGACGCCATCCGCGAACAGCACCGTCGCCAGATAGGACGGCCCCGGTGTGAACGGTTCGGGCAGCGGCGCCGGGGTGACCGGCACCGTCGGCAGCAGGCCATCGTCCAGCTTCCTGCCGTTCTCGTCATGCAGCGGCGCGGTCAGGCGGCGGATCGCCGCCACTTGCCCTTCGTTCAGGCATTCGGTGGTCTGGCCGGGCTGGCACAGCAGGCTGGCGGGGTCGAACCGGCACGCGCGCGGATCGTCAACCACGCCGTCCTTCACCCCGTCCAACCCGTCGCACTGCGCAATCGCGGCGCGAAAGGCCAGCGTCCACGCCGACGCCGGCATCGCCGCGCCCCATTCGGAATGGCGCTGCATCTCCCACATCCGCCGCGCGCTCATCTCGGGCGTGTTCACCCCCGGCGCGCCGGCGATGACCCCGTCGTAATCGCGCGGGAACCGCTGCACTTCGGTCAGCGCCTGCCGCCCCCCGCCCGAACAACCGACGAAGAAGGCATGGGCCGGTTCCGCACCATAAATGCTGCGCAGCATCGCCCTGGCCTTCACCGCCAACAGGTGATGCCCGCCCCAGGCGTAATCAGCCGCGCGATCGGGCCGGTTCAGCAACCAGTGCGCCTCGCTGGCCTTGTGGCCGGAATCGGCGCTGGCCCCGGCATAGCCGCGCGCCACCGCGCGGATCAGCTCGCGATAGTTGAATGCCCCGGCCTGCCCGCCGACGCCGCCGGTCAGCAGCCGCCGGTTCCAGCGCGCCTTGTCCGGCACCCACAGCTCGAAACCGGTCTCGCGCCCGATCGTCCCTTCCACGCGGCAGAAGCGCGCGGTCAGCGGCGCGGCACCGGGCAGCGGCGGCGTGAACGGATGCTCCGGCCCCACTTCGGTAAGGCGGGCGATGCGCACGCCGGCCACATGCAGCCGCGCGGCTGCATCGCACACCCCGGCATGGGCGGGCGCGCCGGCCCCGAACAGCAGCCCCACGCCCAGGGCGAGGGCCGCCGGCCGCCTCACGGTGCCAGCAGCGGCAGGCTGACCGACGAGGGATGCGCCTTGTCACTGACCAGCGTGATCGCCTTCGGCTGCGCCTGCGGATCGCGCGCACGCTCGCGCCAGTCCGCTCCGGTGAAGGTGAACTGGATGCGATGCCCTTTCGCGAACGTCCATGAGGTCGGCATCACGTCGAACTGCAACCGCGCCGGCTCACCCGGCGTCAGCGGCTGCGCATCCTCGGCAAAGGCGCGGTGCCACGGAATGCCCGGCAGCGCCCACGGCGCGGTGCCCAGCTTGCGCAAACTGGCCTTCAGCCGCCCTTCGGTGACGACGCGAACCGAACCATCGGGCGCGACATCCTCGACATAAAGGAACAGGTTCGCATCAGGCGTATCCGCCGCGATCCACACATCGGCAATCCCGTGCCCGGTGTATTCCACCGCCTTCGCCAGCGGCTTGCCCGCCAGCGACAGGCCATTGCCGGCGATATGGCAGGGCTGCATCGTCGGCCCGCTGCCGGCATTCTCGCAGTTCACCGTGTAATCGACCGCGAACGCCTGATGCAGCGCCGCGCCAGCAAACCCGCCTTCGACCAGCCCCTTGCCGTTCAGCGCGAAGGCCGCCTGCCGCGCCTGCGGCAACGGCCACTGCGCGGTCGATCGCCACGCCCCCGCGCCATCGGCGCCCGCGCCCACGGTGAAATAGTGCACCGGGTCCTCGCGATCGACGCCGGTATCGATGCCCTTCAGGTAGCGGTCGAAGAACCGGTGCGCTTCCTCCACCAGCGCGAAGCCGTCGTTCTGGCAATGCAGCCAGTCGCCGATCAGGATGCGCGCGCCGGGAATGTTTTCCCTCGCGATCAGCCCCTGGTCGCGCAGTTCGTCGCGCCAGCCGCCGACCACGTAAAGCGGCACCCCGCCCTGAACGATCTGCGGCAGGTAGCTGGATGCGCTGCCCTCGGCCCAGAACGTGCTCTGCACGCTGGGCGCGAAACTGTCGCGATAGGGCAGCGATTTCCACAGCTCGAACAGCGGCACCCCGCGCTGGTGCTGCTCGGCCGCCTTGCGCAGCTCCGTCTTGTCGGGATCGGTCGCAACCGGCGGAATCTCCATGTCCTGCGCCACCGTGCGCGTCGGCCCGGTGCCCCATTGCGCGAAGATGCCGCCACGCCGCATCGCGTCGTACTTGCTCCAACTGAAGCACCCGGCGAACACCGCCTTCAGGTGCGGCGCGTTCACCGTCATCGCGTGCGCGGCGGCGTCGCCGGTGTTCGAGCAGCCATATTGCCCGACCATCCCGTTCGACCACGGCTGGCGCGCCAGCCACTCGATCATCTCATAGGCGTCGTGCGCCTCGTTGCGGTCGTGATAGCCGCGCATCGTCCCGAACGACTGGCCGTTGCCGCGCCGCGCCACCTGCACGACAACATAGCCATAAGCCGTCATCAGCGGCATCGAGCCGAACCCGCCCTTGCGCGGGCCGACACCGTCGCCGGCCTGCTGGGTGGCACTCAGCGAATGGTGCCAGATCACCGGGAACCGGCCCTCCACCGGCTTGCCGTCCTTCGCCGGCCGCGCCACCAGCACGCCCAGCTTCGTGCCGTCGCGCAGCGGCACATAGAACGAGGTGGTGACCTGTTCGGCAAACTGCTTCGGCGGCTGGTAATGGCCGAAGGCGGACGGCGCGGCGGCGGGCGCCAGCGCCGCCGCCGGCTTCGTTTCCTGCGCCGCCGCCCCCGCAGCCAGCAGCCCCAGCGCGAGAGCGGTCAGCGCGGCGCGCATCAGATCTTCACGCGGACGCTGGCGGCGATCAGGCGGCCGATCGGATCGGACGCGGTGGCGTCATACCCGCCGCTGCCGTTCACGCTGGGCGCGATGTTCACATAGGGCGGCTTGGTATCGAACATGTTGCGCACGTCGATGCCGAAAGTGAACTGCCGGTCAGTGCCGATCTTCCACGCCAGGCTGATGTCCACCGGCGTATAGCTCGCCACCGACTGCGCCGGCGTCACCGCCGTGTTGTCATAGCCGTTGAGGTGGCTGACGCGCAGGCTGGCGCTGAGCGGACCCTTCTCCCAGTTCAGCGAGGCGCGCATCTTGAAGCGGGCCGGCTGGAAAATCTGGTTGAGCTGATCGACCAGCGGCGCGGTCGGCGTCTGCCCGGTGACGAACTTGGTGAGGTAAGTGCCCGACAGGTTGATGCCGAACGTGCCGGCGTGGTCGGTCGGCACCGAATAGCTGGCGGTGACGTCGATGCCGTGGGTGATCGACCGGCCCAGGTTCTGGCTGCGGCCATCGACATAGAGCGTGACCGGGTTGGGCAGCACGCCGGTGGGCGGCGCCACCCCGGCAGCCAGCGCATCGGTGACCGCCTGCGCGGCAGCGGTTCCCTGCACGATCAGCCCGGTGCCGGCGTACTGCGAAAGCCGGGTCAGCACGGCCAGGTCGGACAGCAGCGCGATCACCTGGTTCTTGTAATCGACGCTCCAGTAGGTTGCCGAAAGGCGCAGGCGCGGCAGCGGCTCGATATCGGCGCCGAACGACCAGGTCTGCGCGGTTTCGGGCGAGAGGTTAAGGTTGCCGCCCGAGCGCGCCACGCCGACGATCGGCGCGCCGCCCGCCGGATTCTGATAGCTCTGCACGAACAGCTGGTTCGAGTTGCCGTAAAGCTGCGGCAGCGTCGGCGCGCGGAACGAGGTGCCGTAGGAACCCCGCAGCTTCAGCCCTTCCACCGGGGTCCAGTTCACGCCGAACTTCGGATTGGTGGTGTGGCCGACGTCGGAATATTTGTCGTAACGCACTGCCGCGTCGATCTCCAGCTTGCGGAAACCGGGGATGGCGTTGCCGTCGCCGAACACCGGCAGCAGCATTTCCAGATAAGCCGAATCAGTGCGGCGACTGCGGTTGGTGAACACCACCGCCGTACCCGGATTGCCGCGCGCCACGCCCAGGTCCACGGTGAATTCCTGGCCTTCATAACCGGCCGCCAGCTTCACCTTGCCGCCCGGCAGCGTCAGCAGGGTGCCGTTCAACCGCGCTTCGTAGCCGGTGAAGTGGCCGATGGTGGGGTTGATCGAGATCTGGTTGAAGATACCCGCCAGCGTCGCCGCCGACGTGCGACCCAGGCCATAGGGGTCGAACGCGGTGGCCGGATCGCTGCTCTTCAGCGCGGCGTTCAGCGCGGTGTTGTTGGTGCCCAGCAGCGAGGTGGAATTGTCGCTGGTGCGGCCCTTGCCGACCAGCGCCTCGAACTGCCAGTCATGCGGCAGCTTGACCCGGATGCCCGGGGTGATCTGCCAGCTTTCGCCATAGCCGAACGAAGTGTTGCGGGCGACGTCGTTGCGGAAGTTGTAGTCGATCGTGTAGCTGCTGCCGGTGAACCCGGCGGGGCGCACGAACCAGGCGTTGGTGCCGGGCACGGTGATCGTCGCGTTGGCAAAGGCCGGGAGGCGCTCGAACGTGCGGCGCGACCAGAAGCCGTCGGCGAACACCGTCAGCCAGTCGTTCACGTCGAACGTGAAGGTGCCGTTCAGCGAATTGTACTTCTGCTTCGGGATCAGATCCTGGCCCTGCAAATCGTCGCAGCGGTTGCTGGTGCCACCGGTCAACTGGCCGGCCGAGGTCAACCCGCCGGCGGGAATGGCATAGCTGGTGACGACCCCGGCCTGGGTGGCCTTGATCGTGCCCGGCGCGCACTTCGTCACCGAATAGTCGTTGCCGCCGAACGCGGTCTGGTTCGAGGTGAAGAACGGCCGGTCCAGGCCGTTGAGGTTCGACTTCTCGACATGCTCGTAAGCCAGCATGATCTGGCCGCGATCGAACTTCTTGCCGGCGGCGATGCCGAACGACTTTTCGTTATAGGCGCCGTCATCGGAAATGCCGCCGCGCGCGAACGCCTCGATGCCGTTCAGGCTGCGGCGCGGGATCAGGTTGACCACGCCCGCCACCGCATCCGAACCATAGATGGCCGAGGCGCCGTCCGCGACGATCTCGATGCGCTCCACCCCCAGCGTCGGCAGCACCGAGGGATCGACCGAGCGGCTGTTGCTGGTGACGCGGTGGCCGTCCACCAGGATCAGCGTGGCATTGGGGCCGATGCCGCGCAGGTTGATCGAGTTGCCATAGACGATGTTGCCCGAGCCGCCCGACTGCCCGCGCGAGTTTTCCGAAACGCCCAGGTCGAACACCTGCGGCAGTTCCTTGATCGCGCGATCAACGGTGACGCGGCCGCTGGAGATGATGTCCGACAGCCCCAGCGCGGTGACGGTGGAGCCGACCGGCGCCTCGCCGCGCACGCGGCTGCCGGTAACGACGATGTCGCCGGCCACGGGGGCATCGGCCTGCGCTCCGCCCGCGGGCGCCGCCTGGGCGAAAGCCGTTGTTGGTGCCAGCAGCGCCAGCGCCAGCGCAATGCCTGAAGCGCGAGTCGCGATCATCGTGGAAAGTGCCATTTCATTCCTCCAGCCCTGGGGCATCGCCTGAAACCATGCCGAAACCGGAGGAAATGCGGCGGCTTGCTGCCTGCTGCTGCGCATCCTCTCCGGCCGCCGTGCGCCTCTTGCGGCGCATCGGCACAAGCGCCTGCGCGCTCCCGACATCGCAAATGTCAGCCAATTAGTGGAATAAGTCAACTATCCTTGAAATCGACCTTCACCACGTGGATTTCGTGCAACAGTGCGCACCGCCGCAGCGATTCAGCCGTCGTCCTGGACGATGGCCTCGTACATCCGGTCCAGCAGTTCGCTCAGCAACTGCTTCTCCCCCGGCGAAAGCTGGTGCAGCACCGCCGCTTCGGTCTGCCCCACCCGGGCAAACAACTCGTCCAGTTTGGCGCACCCCGAATCGGTGACGTAGAGGGCATGGCGGCGCCGATCGGTGGTCGAACGCTCGCGCCTCGCCCAGCCCAGTTTCTCAAGCTCGTCCACGATTGCAACGGCAACCGACTTGTCCTGCCCCACCTCGCGCGACAACGCGATCTGCGAGATGCCGGGGTTGGCCTCGATGATCGCCAGCGACGAGAACAGCCCCGACCGCAGCCCCTGCCCCGACGTGACCGCCGCAAAGTTGCGCGACAGGTGATTCTGCACGCGGCGCAGGCGAAAGCCGACGAAATCACCCAGCCTGCCCAGGCTGACCCGTTCCGGCGGGGTCACCGCAGCCTTGTCGCGCCGGGAGGATCTGGAATTCATGAGCGGGGCCGGTCCATTTTGTTGACAATCAGGATGATTGAAATATTCTACTATCTATATCACTCAGCCATTAGACGGCCGGGATCGCACCCTGTCAACCACAGGCAAGCGCCCGATGCGGAGAGGGCAGACAATGGACCAACCGGCCGGATCAGGCCAGCCCGATGCCGACCTTTCGCCGGAATCCCCGGCGGATAGCCGCGCGCGCGGAAAACTGGCCGATATTGCCTATGCGCTGGGCGCGCTCGGCCTGCTGGGCGCCACCGCTGCCGACGCACTGGCCGTTGCCGGGCGCCACACCGGCCTGCACCTGCTCGGCTCGATCGAACTGGTCCAGGCGATGATGATCGTGCTGGGCGCCGCCGCGATGCTGATCGCCACGCTGACCGGTAACCACGCCAGCGTCCACATCGTCACCGGCCGCCTGTCGCCGCCGCTTCGGGCGCGACTCGCGCGGCTGGCGGCGCTGGCCGGCGCGGCGGTGTTCCTGATCCTTGCCGCCGGCTCGGCCTGGGTGGCGCGCGACCTGTGGAGCGGGTTCGAACAGACCGAACTGCTGCACATTCCGCTGCGCTGGCTGCGGCTGCTGTGGATCGGCTTCGCGCTGCTGATCGCCTTGCGCTTCGCGCGCAACGCGCTGGGGAAACCGGCATGATCGCGCCCGAACTGATCGGCCTCGCCGGCATCGTCGTGCTGATGGCGCTGCTGGCCGCCGGCATTCCGATCGGCGTGGGCCTGCTGCTGGTCGGCATCGGCGGCCTCGCGGTGACGATCTCGCCCGAAGCCGCGCTGATCAAAGGCGGCGTCGTCTCGTTCGAGGTGATCTCCAAATACGAACTGGGCGTGCTGCCGCTGTTCCTGCTGATGGCGCACATCTGCTTCGCCGCCGGCGCCAGCCGCGACTTCTTCGACGCCGCCGCCAGGTTCGTCGGCCACCGGCGCGGCGGGCTGGCGCTCGCCTCGATCGGCGGCTGCGCCGGGTTCGGCGCGATCAGCGGCTCCAGCCTCGCCACGGTCGCCACCATTTCCTCGGTCGCGCTGCCGGAAATGCGGAAAGCCGGCTATCATCCCGGCTTCGCATCGGGCGCGCTGGCGGCGGGCGGCACGCTCGGCTCGCTGACCCCACCTTCGGGCGCGCTGATCGTGTTCGGCATCATCGCCGAACAGTCGATTGGCAAGCTGTTCGCCGCCGCGATCGTGCCGGGGGTGACGCAGGCGCTGTCCTATGTCCTCACTATCCTGCTGTTGTGCACGCTCAACCCCGCGCTCGGCCCCGCCACCGCGCGGGTGCCGTGGCGCCAGCGCCTGCCCGCACTGCGCAAGGTGCTCGACATTCTCGCGCTGATCCTGTTCGTCATCGGCGGGCTGATGATCGGCTGGTTCACCCCCACCGAAGCCGCGTCGGTCGGCGTCTGCGGCGCGCTGGCGCTGCTGGCGTTTCGCGGCGGCTTCACGATTGGCGCGCTGGGCGAGGCGATCCGCGCCACGCTGCGCACCGCCGGCATGATCTACGTGGTCATCATCGGCGCGCTGGTGTTCGCCACCTTCATCTCGGTCACCGGCCTTACCGAGGCACTGTCCGGCGCGGTGATCCAGCTCCACGCCAGCCCGGTGGTCGCCATCGTCGCGATGACGCTGGTGCTGCTGCTGCTCGGCTCGTTCCTCGACGGCGTCGCGCTGATGCTGCTGACCACGCCGATCTTCCTGCCGATCGCGCAGCAACTCGGCTTCAGCCCGATCTGGTTCGGCATCTTCCTGGTGCGCACGATGGAAATCGGCTTCGTCCACCCGCCGCTGGGGCTGAACATCTACGTCATCCAGGGGCTGGCGAAGGACCTGTCGCTGGGCACCATCTTCCGCGGCGTCATCCCGTTCCTCGTCGCCGATTTCATCCATCTGGCGGCGCTGATCGCGTTCCCGGCGATGGCCTTGTGGCTGCCAGGGCTGGTGGCGGGGTGATGGCCATGAAGCGCATTCTCGCCCCCCTGCTCGCCGCGCTCGTCGTCGCCTGTTCGCCGCCGCCGAAGCAGGCCGAAGTCACCCTGACTTACGCCAGCCCCTACCCCCCCACTCACCCGTTCAGCCGGGCGGACAGTGACTGGATGAAGGCGGTCACCGCAGCCAGCCACGGCCGCATCGCCTTCCGGCCCTACTGGTCCGGCTCGCTGCTGTCCTCGGACATGAGCATGGAGGAAATCCGCCACGGCCTCGCCGACATCGGCCTGATCACGCCGATCTACACACGCGGCGGCGCCCACATGCAGCGCGTGCAGGCGGGCTTCTACGGCGGCGTGAAGACGCTGCAGGATCAGGTAACCGTCTATGACTGCCTCGCCGCGAAATTCCCGGCGTTCGGCAACGAACTGTCTGGCCTGCACGTGCTGGCGGTGCAGGGCGGCAACTTCCCCGGCGTGCTGACCCGCAGCCGGCCGGTGCGCACCCTCGCCGACCTCAGGGGTCTACGCCTGCGCGCCCAGACCGACAGCATCGACAGCTTGCGCGAACTGGGCGCCGATCCGGTGAACATGCCGATGGGCGAAGTCTACTCGGCGCTGGCCAAGGGGGTGATCGACGGCGTCGTCGCCCCGGCCGACACCATCAAGAGCCTGCACTTCGCCGAAGTGGCGCACCATTTCACCACCCTACGCCTGTCGCGCGGCGCCTACCCGGCGCGCGCCATGTCGGACCGTGCCTGGCGCCGCCTGCCGCCTGATCTGCAAAAGCTGCTGGCCGATTCGAAGCCGGTCTGGGAAGCGGCGCTGGCGCGGCAGGTGCTGCGGGCAGAGAAGGCCGGCGTCGCCTATGCCGGTGGCCACGGGGTCGAGATGATCCCGCTGCCCGCCGCCGAACAGGCGCGCTTCGATGCGCTCTACAATGGCTTTGCCGTCAGGCAGGCCCGCGCGCTGTCCGCGTTCGGCCTCGATGGCGAGCCCGTTTTCCACGAAGCCCAGCGCCTGATCGCGATGGGAACGCCGGCCTGTCCGGCAGCGACACATCCAGGAGTGCAGAAATGAGCAACGGCAGCGACCTTCTCCACAGGCCGCTCGAAGGCCTGACCGTGGTCGACCTTACCCGCGCGCTGGCCGGCCCTTACTGCACGATGCTGCTGGCTGGCCTTGGCGCCAGGGTCATCAAGGTCGAGGAGCCGAAGGGCGGCGATCTGGCGCGTGAGAACAGCCCCTATATCGGCCGCGACGGCATCGTCGTCGAGCGCCGCCACGAGGACGACATCTCGCTCAGCCACCTGACGCGCGGGCGCGGCAAGTACGGCGTCTCGCTGGACCTGAAGAAGGCCGAGGCGCGCGAGGTCTATTTCGATCTGGTCCGCAACGCCGACATCGTCGTCGAGAATTTCACCGCCGGCACCGCCGACCGGCTGGGCATCGGCTATGCCGCCTGCCGCGCGGTGAACCCCGGCGTGATCTTCGCCTCGCTGTCGGGGTTCGGCGCCACCGACCGCGACGGCAAGGCGATGGACGTGATCATCCAGGCGCTGTCGGGCGCGATGTACACCAGCGGCGAGCCGGGCCACCCGCCGGTGCGCATCGGCATCCCGGTGGCCGACATGCTGGCGCCGGTGTTCACCGTTATCGGCATCCTGGCCGCGCTGGAGCAGCGCCACAAGACCGGGGTGGGCCAGCATGTCGATGTATCGATGCTGGGCGCGCTGACCTCGTTCGTGGCGATCGAGAACTGGTCGGCAATGGCCGCCGCCGGAATGCCGGCACGCACCGGGTTGACCGTGCAGCGGCTCAGCCCGTTCGGCGTGTTCGAATGCGCCGACGGCTATGTCGCGGTGGTCGCCGTCCACGAACCGCTGGCGCGCGGGCTGTTCGCGGCGATGGGCCAGCCGGACCTCGCCGACGACCCGCGCTTCGCCAACCGCGATGCCCGCGTCGCCAATGCCACCGAGCTGGAGGCGCGGATCAACGCCTGGTCCAGCCGATTGCCGATGGCCGACGTGCTGCGCGCACTGGACGCGCAAGGCGTGCCGGTCGCCCCGGTGCGGCACCCGGAGGACGCGCTGGTCGATCCGCGCGTGGTGGCCCGGCAGGAAACGATGGCGGTGTCGCACCCCACCTATGGCTCGCGCATCGACTTGCGCACCGCCGGCGTCCCCATCCAGTTTTCGGGTGCCACCACCGGCTTCGACGATGCGCTGCCAGTCCGCATCGGCGAGCATAACGAGGCAATCCTGAAGGGCCTGCTGGGCTATGACGACGCGCGGCTGGAGGCGCTGAAGGCGGCGGGCGCGCTGTGACGGCTACCCTTTCTGTCGATCCCGACGCGGAAGTTGCCCGCGCGCTGGCGGCAGGCCGCCGGCCGCTGCGCACGCTGGGCTTCGATGCGCCGCGCGCCCGGCTGATCGCGGCGGGTTTCCAGCCGATCCGCCTCGTCGCCCCGCGCCTTGCCGCCACCCCGCGCGCCGATGCGATCATGGGCGCGGCGGAAATGGGCCCGCGTGGCCGGCGCCTGCTGGAAGTGCTGGTCGCCCCGGCCATGCCCGAGGTGCCGCTGCTGATCACCCAGGCCGATAACGACCAGGCGCAGATCTTCGCCGCGCTGCGCGAACTGGGGCGGCTGGGTGAGCCGGTGCCGCGCCACATCCATTTCTGCGACCTTTTGCACATGGAACGCGACAGCACCCGCACCTACAACGCTGCGCGGCTGGCACAGCTTGACGACTGGCTGGTGGCGCAGAGCGGCACCCGGCCCGATGCCCCGTCGCTGGCCCGCGCCGAAGCGCTGCTGGCCGAACAGCGCGCGCTGCTGGCTCTGCTCGACGCGGCCCGGCTGGCGGGCACGCTGGTCGGCAGCGCCTTTCTCGAAGCCGTCGCCGCCACCGCCATCCTGCCCGTGGACGAGGCCAACGCCGCGCTAGCCGCGCTGTTGTCGGAAACGGCGGCAACCGGCGCCGATGGCCCCCGCGTGCTGCTGTGCGGCACCGCGCAGGAAGGGCCGGAACTGACACTGGCGGTGGAAGCGCTGGGCGCCCGCATCGTCGGCGAGGAACACCCGTGGGGCTTGGCCTTCGCGGCGGGAACACCAATCCCCCCGCGCGTGCAATCGCCGTTCGCGCTCGGCAAGCGCATTGCCGCGCTGGCCACCGAACGCCACCCCGATCTGGTGCTTCATCTCGCCATCGATGGCGACGAAGCCGCACCGTGGGACGTTGCCGCAATCCTGCGCGCGCTGCCCGATGGCACGCGCTTCGCCACGCTGCGCTGCGGCTCGGTGCCCGATGCCGCTTTCACCGACGCGGTGGCGACACTGCTGGCCGGCAAACCGGCGCAACCCGCCCAACCCCCGCTGGTGTCGAGCGCAGTCGAGACACCCAAGCCCGTCCCCCGCCCGCGCAGCGAAACCCGCAGCCGCAAGTCGCTGGCATCGGTGGCGGATGTGAACGCCTACAACCGCGACTGGTTCGCCTCGGTCCGCGCGGCTGTTGCCGCCGGTTCGCCGTTCGCGCTGGCCAACGCCAATGCCCCGCAGGAAATCCTGCGCGCGCTGGATATCCCGTTCGTGGTCAACCAGTGGTGGGCCTCGATCGTCGCCGCCAAGCAGCAATCGCGCCGCTATCAGGCGCTGCTGCGCGCGCACGACTACCCCAGCGATGTCGAGGCCTATTCGGCGCAAGGGCTGGCCGCGCTGTTCGACGACGATGCCGAAAACGCGCCGTGGGGCGGGCTGCCGAAGCCCGATTTCGTCCATGCCGTCGCCACCTCGGACCCGACGCCGAAGCTGTTCGAGCAGTGGGGCGCCGAAGCGGGTGCCGATTGCTTCGTCTACGAACGCACGATCGACCCCCGCCCCGACCTGTTTGCCGACTGGTGGGCGCAATTGCCCGCGCACTGGGACAGCGTGCTGGAGCCCGAGCGGGTGGACCTGATGCTGGCGGAAATCCGCGACGTGATCGCCCGCCTCGAAACCGCCACCGGGCGCACCTTCAGCCCCCAGCGCTTCGCCGAAGTGATGGCGCTGGTGAACGAGCAGGAGGAATACTACCGCAAAACCCGCGATCTGGTTGCCCGCACCGTGCCCGCGCCGATCGGCGTGGTCGATTCGATGCCCGCGACGATGGTGCCGCAATGGCATCGCGGCACCGAATGGGCGCGCGATGCGGCGAAAGCCTTCCATGACGAGGTGCAGGCCCGCGTCGATGCCGGGCTGGCCGCCTGCCCCAATGAACGCGTGCGCCTGATGTGGGTGGGGCGCGGGCTGTGGAGCGAGATGGGCTTTTACCAGAAGTGGGAGGAAAGCCACGGCGCGGTGTTCGTCTGGTCGATGTACCTGGCGCTGGCGGCGGATGGCTATATCCGCGATCTTTCCGGCGGGCGCGATCCGCTGCGCGCGCTGGCAAGCCGGGTGATCTGCATGGGCGACGAGTTGCGGATGCCCACGTGGGCAGGTCCGTGGCATGTGCATGAGGCGCAGACGCACAGCGTCGATGGGGTGGTGGCGTTGCAGGATGCCGATCCGTTCGTGGTCCGCGCGTTGCGCGCCGCCGGGTTCCCGGTGCTGGAAATCGCCGCCGACAACTTCAACCGCGAGAGCGAGGATGCCGCCGCGATCGAGGTGGCGATCACCGCGTTCATCGCCGGGCCGTGCAGCCAGCGGGCGGAGCAGCGTCATGGCAAGGCCTGAACCTTCGGCGCTTGATGGCCTGAAGATCGTCGATTTCTCGCGCTTCCTCCCGGGCGCCTATGCCAGCTGGATCGCCGCCGACATGGGCGCAGAGGTGGTGCGGATCGAACACCCGCGCGAGCTGGCCAAGCAGGCGGCGATGTTCGGGCATGACGACGACGACGATGCCGCCGCCGCGCGCCGCCGCGCAAGGCCTACTTATACCCGCAACAAGCGCAGCCTTTGCATCAACCCCGGCCATGCCGCCGCGCGGCCGGTGCTGGAACGGCTGATCGTGGCTGCCGACGTGCTGATCGAGGATTACCGCCCCGGGGTGATGGCCGACATGGGCTATGGCCCGGCCGCAATGGCCACACTGAACCCGCGCCTCGTCTATCTTTCCGTCAGCTTCGCCGGGCAGACCGGGCCGCTGGCCGGGCGCGCCGGGCACGATCCGCTGGCGCTGGCACTGGCGGGCACGCTGGGGCGGCTGAACGGCCTGCCCACGCCCTCGCTGCCCGGCCTGCAGGTGGCGGACGTGTTGACCGGTGCCCATGCCACCATCGCCATGCTGCTGGCGCTGGCCGCGCGCGACCGGCGCGGCAGCGGCGAGCATGTCGATGTGGCAATGTCGGATTCGTCACTGCCGCTGCTGCTGGTGTCGATGGGGCGGCATGACAACCTCGACGAACTGGCCACGCCGGGCACCTGGCATCCCAAGGGCGGGGTGTGGGAATGCGCAGACGGCGGCTACTTGTGCACCACCGACATGGAACCCGCCTATTGGGCACGGTTCTGCACGGCAATCGGCAAGCCGGAATTCGCCGCCCGCCAGCACGACACCACCGCGCACCCGATCATGCAGGCCGAAATCGCCGCCGTGCTGCGCACCCGGCCGCGCGACGAATGGTTCGCTCTGCTGGGCGCGGCGCAGACTCAGGCGATGCCGGTCTACACCCCCGCCGAAGCGCTGGCCCACCCGCACAACCGCGCGCGCGGGCGGGTGGTGGAGGTGCCGTTGGCCGGGCAGGAACCGCTGGCGCAGTTGTCGCTGCCGTTCGGCTTTTCGCAAACCGCCGCCGTCCCGCCCCGCGCCGCCGCCGCGCCGGGGGCCGACAACGCCGCGCTGCTGGCCGAACTGGGCTTCGATGCCGCCGAACTGGAAGCCGCCGGCGCCTTTTCCACCGAACGAGGCCCCCGCCCATGACCCCGCTTGCCGGCATCCGCGTCGTCGATTTCAGCCATGCCATCGCCGGGCCGACCGCCACCCAGATGCTGCTGCAACTGGGCGCCGAAGTCATCAAGATCGAGCCGCCGGTGAAGGGCGACGATTTCCGCCACTATACCGAACACGCCGGTCTGCCCGGCATGTCGGTGCCGTTTGCGGCAGTGAACGCCGGCAAGCGTTCGGTGACGCTGAACCTGAAGTCCCGGGAAGGCCGCGCGCTGGCCCTGCAACTTGCGGCAACCGCCGACGTGGTTTGCGAGAACTATCGCCCCGGGGTGATCGACCGGCTGGGGCTGGGTTATGGCACGTTAAGCGCGGCTAACCCGCGCCTTGTCATGCTGTCGCTGTCGGGCTTCGGGCAGGCGGGCGAGTGGCGCGACTGGGGCGCCTATGACCACATCGCCCAGGCCGTATCGGGCATGGCGATCATGAACGGCACCGAGGCCGGGCCGTTCAAGATCGGCATTCCGGTGGTCGATTGCTTCTCGGGCTACCTCGGCGTCATCGCCGTGCTGGCGGCCCTGCGGACCCGTGATGCCACCGGGCAGGGCCGCCATGTCGATGTGGCCATGCTGGATGCCGCGATCAAGATCATGGGCACCGCTGCCAGCGTCTGGTCCTATACCGGCGAGGCGCCGAAGGGCACCGGCAACCGGGGTTTCCGGCTGGTCGCCACCGCCGAATACTATGCCTGCGCCGACGGCTGGATCGCGCTGGGGGCGAACCACCAGCACCAGATCGAGGCACTGTTCCGCGTGATCGGCCATGCCGAAATGCTGGCCGATCCGCGCTTTGCCGATCACGCCGCGCGGGTGGCCAACTATGCGGCGCTGAAAGCCTGGCTGACCGAATACCTGCTGACCCGCACCGGCGCCG
This sequence comes from Sphingomonadales bacterium, assembly GCA_018971065.1. The sequence continues at coordinate 25,905 of JAGWVC010000044.1, forward strand.
ACCTTGAGGCGCAATTGACCGCCGCCGGGGTGCCCGCCGCGCGGCTGCGCGAAATCGGCGAGACGCTGCAATCGCCGCATGTAACGGCGCGAGGACTGCTTCAGGAGGCGACGCTGCCGGGCCATGATCGGACATTGGGCGTGCTGGGGCCGGGCTTTGCGGTCGATGCCTCGGAAGAGCCGCCGCTGGTTCCCGCGCTGGGCGCCGATACCGACGCGGTGCTGGGCGGGCTGGGTCTGGAGGCGGCGGCCATCGCGGCGCTGCGGCAGGCGGGAGCGATCTGACATGGCCGCCACCGAAATCCTGCTGCTGGGCGACCTGATCCTCGATGTGCCCGAGCCGGACCACTGGCTGTCGGCCATCGCCCCGTTGACCCGCGCCGCCGACGTGGTGATCGGCCATCTGGAAGTGCCCTACACCACCAGCGCGGAGGAAATGCCCGGCGACGTGCCCGCGCCGGGGGCAGACCCGGCGCACCTCGACGCGCTGGCCCGCGCCGGGATCACCGCGGTGTCGATGGCGGGCAACCACATGATGGACTGCGGCGTGGCGGGGCTGGCTGAAACGCTGGCCGGGCTGGACCGCAATGGCATGGCCCATGCCGGCGCGGGCATGACGCTGGCGGAGGCGCGCAAGCCCGCGTTTATCAGCGCACAAGGCCGCTCTATTGCGCTGCTGAGCTACAACTGCGTCGGGCCGGAGTTGTGCTGGGCGGGCGATGCCACCCCCGGCTGCGCGTTTGTCCATGTCCGCGCGATCGACGGCAGCCCCAGCCGCCCGCAGGCCACGCTGCGCGACATCGACCCCGCATCGCTGGCCGCCATGCAGGCCGACATTGCCGCCGCGCGCGATGCCGCCGATCTGGTCATCGTCGCGCTGCACAAGGGCATGACGCATGTTCCGGCGCATCTGGCCGAATACGAGCGACCGCTGGCCCGCGCCGCGATGGACGCCGGGGCGGACGTGGTGGCCGGCCACCATGCCCATATCGCCCGCGGCATCGAGCTGGTGGGCGGGCGGCCGGTGTTCCACGGGCTGGGCAACGGCTGCGTCGTCACCCACGCGCTGGCCCCGGCGCAGGACCACCCGGCCCGCGCCGAATGGGCCGAGCGCCGCCAGCGCATGTTCGGATTCACCCCGCTGCCCGATTACCCGCTGGCGCCGTTCCATCCCGAGGCACGCAACGGGCTGATCGGCCGGGTGCTGTGGCACGACGACGGCCGCATCGAGACCGGGTTCGTGCCGCTGTGGTTCGAGCCGCCGGGCCGACCGGTTCCGGCAGGCGCGCGCGCCGACGCGGTTGCGGCCTATATCGACGGGATCGGCCGAACTGCCGGGCTGCCCGCGCTGGATTGCCACAGCGACGGAGGCGGATACCTGATCCGAATCTAGAACTGGAAGCCGAGATTGGCGCGATAGCGCGGGCTGAGATCGCCGCTTTCGTAGCGCGGCTGGTTGACCGGCAGCGCCGCTTCCAGCCCGATGCGCCAGTGGTCGGCAAGAGTGACGCGCGCGCCGGCACCGGCGGAGGCGAGCGCGCCGGTGCCGAAATCGTTGGCGACGTTGCCCAGCGAACCCACGTCGGCAAAACCGTAGAGCTGGGCATAGCGCAGCAGGCCGAAATTGCGGTCACGCAGGGTGTAGCGCAGTTCGGCCATACCGATCAGGCCGTTGTCGCCGGTGCGTTCGCCGAATTCGTAAGCGCGGCCGAACATCGGCCCGCCCAGCGCGAGTTGTGCGGTGACCGGCAGCGGGGCGCTGGCGATCTGGCCGTTGACCGCCAGCCAGGCCGAAACCGGGCCGGAAATCCTGCCCTGCCAGTCCAGCCAGAAATTGGCATACGTGGCGCCGCTGCCGGCACCGGGGCGGGTGGCGAACAGGTTGGCGCTGTCGGTGGCGCCCAGCCCGTCAAGCAGCGTCGATACGCCGAAGCCGCCGCGAAGGCGGCCGCCGGCCAGTGCGGCGTTGCCGTTGAGCGACAGGTTGGCGATCAGCGCCCGGTCATGCGCGGTCTGCAGGCCGGTTTCCCAGCGATCGAGCGTGACCATGCGCAGGCCGCCCGAAATCCACAGGCTATGGTCGAACCCGCGCAGCAGCGGGCGCGACAGCTCCAGCCCGAACGCGGTGTAGTTGCCGGTCAGCGCATAAGGCGCCAGTGCGGCGCCGGGGCGCGAATGGCTGTAGGCGCCGGTCAGTTCGACGCGGGTGCCATGATCGTCGAGATCATAGGCCAGCCGCGCAGCCAGCCCGGCGCTCTCGTCGATCTGGGCAGCGAGATTGCCCTCGATCGCGCCGGAGAAGCGGGCGTTGCCCAGCAGGTCGTTGAAGTCATAGGCCAGCCGCATCCGCACCGGGCCGACCGCGCTGCTGCCCCAGTTATCGATGCCGCCGCGCAGGGTGCCGCGCTTGTGGCGCACCTGCGCGGCAAGCACGGTCTGCCCGTCCTGCTCGGCGATGGTCAGGTGATCGACGGTCATCCCCGGCACATCGCGCGCCAGCGTGATCTGCCGTTGCAGCGCGGCGCGGGTGAGCGGCGTGCCGACCAGCTTTTCGAGCCGGGCGCGGACGGCGGGGGCGGTGTCGCCACCCAGTTCAACGCGATCGATATGGCCAAGCACGAGTTGCAGGTCGAGCACGCCACCGGCCAGGCGCTGTTCGGGCACACGCGCATGAGCGAGGATGAAGCCCCGCGCGCGGGCCAGGCCGGACACGGCGCGCAGCAGGTCCTGCATGTCGTCGCCGGAGAGGCGGCGGCCGACGAACGGGGCGGTGGCGGTGACGAAATCGACCGCCTTGAATGGCCCCGCACCATCGGGCAGGCCAACGCGGATGGCGCCGACGATGGGCGCGCCGATGACGACGACGTCAGTGGGCAAGGCGGCCACGGCGGAACCGGGCGGGGGCAGGGTCAGCGCCGCCGGAACCGGGCGGGAGGGCGTGGTGACGACAGCGACACGATCGACCGTTGCGGATTGCGCGTGCGCGGCGGTGGCGGCGGAAACCGCCACGATGGCAGCGCCGTGTGCCAACCTTCGCAATGATACGTCGCCGCGCATGTTCCCATGCGAATAACCGCGCCGTCTCAATATCTCGTTTACGCGCGCAGAGTAAAACCGGGCGGTTCGAAAAGGATTTGGCAATGAAGCGCAGGACAATTGCATTGCTGCCGCTGCTGCTGGGCGGAACCGGAACCGCATGGGCCGATGTTCCCGCGTGGTCGGTTTCGGAAGCGACCCCCGGCGTGCTGGTGCTGCATGGCGGCACCACGCTGACCGCGCAGCGCAACACCCGGCTGGCGGCGGGCGATGTCGTCATCACCGGCCCGAATGCGCGCGCGGTGCTGGTGCGCGAGCAGGAATACGCGATGGTGGCGCCGGGTTCGCGGTTGCAGGTGGCGGACCCGCGCGAGAGCGGCACCGTCACCCAGTTCATCGAGCGACTGGGCAATGTTGTCTATTCGATCAAGAAGATGGCTACCCCGCACTTCGGGGTGAAGACGCCGTACCTGGCCGCCGTGGTCAAGGGCACGACGTTCAGCGTGACGGTCGACGGGGCCGGCGCCAGCGTGCAGGTGATCGAGGGCGCGGTGGAAGTGGCGAACAACGGCGGGGCACGATCGATGGTGATGCCCGGCGATATCGCCAGCGTCGCCGTCGGCGATCCCGGCGGGTTGCGGATGGATGGGCAACGGCACGAGGTGCTGCGCGCGCCGCTGCCCGTCGCGCCGGAAACGTCGGCAGGAAAGGTGGCCACCCCGGTTGGTGACGTTTCCGGCAGCGCCGCATCGACCGGTGGATCGGTGGGCGGCGAATCGGCGAGCGGCGGAAGCGCGGCCGGGAATTCCGGTTCATCATCGTCCCATGCGAGTTCGGCGAATGGCACATCGGCCAATGCGGCGCCGGCAGTTTCGGCTGTCAGCGAAGCGCCGACGTCGCTGTCCAGCCTGACCGACGGGCTGGTATCGGGCAATGTCGGCGCATCGGCCGGCGCCGCCGCGCTGGCGGGCGGAGGCAGTCGCAGCGACCGGGAGACGGCAACGGCGGCATCCTCCGGCAGCGCCGGCAATGGCAATGCCGCCAGCAATGGGAACTCGGGTAGCAACGGCAGTTCCGCCAGCAACGGCAATTCCGGCAGCAACGGCAATTCCAACAGCAACGGCAATTCCGCCAGCAACGGCAATTCCGCCAGCAACGGCAATTCCGGCAGCAACGGCAATTCCGGCAGCAACGGCAATTCCGCCAGCAACGGCAATTCCGCCAGCAACGGCAATTCCGCAAGCAACGGCAATTCCAGCAGCAACGGCAATTCCAGCAGCAACGGCAATTCCAGCAGCAACGGCAATTCCAGCAGCAACGGCAATTCCAGCAGCAACGGCAATTC
>JAGWVC010000141.1 GCA_018971065.1 Sphingomonadales bacterium
TGGCCAAATTCGGGCCTTGGCCAAATTCGGGCCTTGGCCAAATTCGGGCCTTGGCCAAATTCGGGCCTTGGCCAAATTCGGGCCTTGGCCAAATTCGGGCCTTGGCCAAATTCGGGTCTTGTTCCGCAATGGCCGTCTTCTGCGACCCGGACGGCCACCAGGGAACAGGGCGGCGCGCAAGCGCCGCGGGGGTGGGTCTTCCCGGACTCACCCCCGAATACGTTCAGCGTTGCGGGTGGCGGCGCCGGCGGCCTGAACCGCCGGCACCCGCCGGTCAGGCCGCCTCGCTCGCGGTGGCGGTGTCTGCCACCACACTCAGCGCCGGGGCGGCGCCGATGGTGATCTTCTTCGGCTTCATCGCTTCGGGCACTTCACGCACCAGGTCGATCACCAGCAATCCGTCCTCCAGCGCGGCATTCTGCACGCGCACGAAGTCGGCCAGTTCGAAGCGGCGCTCGAACCCGCGCTGGGCAATGCCGACGTGCAGGAACTGGCTGCCTTCGGGGGCGGCTTCCTCGCCCTTGCGGCCCTGCACCACCAGCAGGTTCTGCTGCGCGGTGATGTCCAGTTCGGCGGGCTTGAAACCGGCGACGGCCAGGGTGATGCGATAGGCATCATTGCCGCGCCGTTCGATGTTGAACGGCGGGTAGTTATCGCCCGAACTGCCGCGCGCGTGGTTTTCCAGCAGGTCGAACAGGCGGTCGAACCCGACGGTGCTGCGGCGATAGGGGGTGAAATCGAAACGGTTCATGGCAAAAATCCTCGCTTGAGCAATTTTCGATGCTCGAACCCGGCCCGCAAGGGCGCCGGCAATCCGGGCGGTTGGTCTGTGCCATCCCCATCCGGGCCATGACACGGTTGACGAGATATGATAGCCGAAGCGCGTTTCAAGACCCTTCGGGCAAATGCAGGGACGGCAATGGCGCGCGTTGAAATCTACACCAAATGGGGCTGCCCCTACTGCGTTCGCGCCAAGGCGCTGCTGGACCGCAAGGGCGTTCCCTACGAGGAGCACGACATCACGATGGGCGGCCCGAAGCGCGAAGAGATGATGGCGCGCAAGCCCGATGCGTGGACGGTGCCGCAGGTGTTCGTCGATGATGTCGCTCTGGGCGGCTGCGATGATATCCACGCGCTGGATCGCGAAGGCAGGCTCGATCCGCTGCTGGGAATCCAGTGACCGCGATCGCCCTGCTGCAGATGACCTCGGGCATCGATCCCGAGGTCAATGCGCGCACGCTGGTGGAGGCCGCGCGGCAGGCCAGGGCCGGTGGCGCCGCGATGCTGTTCACCCCGGAAATGTCGGGGCTGATCGACCAGAAGCGTTCGCGCGCGGCCCCGCATATCGTGGCCGAGGCGCAGGACCCGGTGCTGGGCGCCGTGCGCGAAGCCGCCGCGCGCGAAGGCATCTGGATCGCGATCGGCAGCCTTGCCGTGCAGCGCGAGGAGCCGGGTGACGGTGCCCGCTGGGCCAACCGCAGCTTCGTGATCGACGCGAACGGCGCCATCGCCGCGCGCTATGACAAGATCCACATGTTCGATGTCGATCTTGCCACCGGCGAATCCTGGCGTGAATCGAACGCCTATGCCCCGGGCAATCGCGCCGTCACCGTCGAGACCCCGGCCGGGCGCCTGGGCCTTGCCATCTGCTATGACCTGCGCTTTCCCGCGCTGTTCGAGGCGCTGGGCCGCGCGCAATGCGACCTGATCGCCATTCCCGCCGCCTTCACCGTGCCCACCGGCGCCGCGCACTGGCACGTCCTGCAGCGCGCCCGCGCGATCGAGGCAAGCGCCTGGGTGGTTTCCGCCGCGCAGGTCGGCCATCATCAGGACGGTCGCAGCACATACGGCCACAGCCTTGTCGTCGATCCCTGGGGCGATGTGCAGCTCGACATGGGCGGCGCGGCGGCCGGACTGGGTTTTGCGCAAGTCGATCGCGAGCGCGTTGCCGAAGTGCGCAAACAATTGCCCAGCCTTGCCAACAAGCGCGAAATTCCTATCTCGCAACCGATATGATCGTATTCGAACTCGAATGCCGGGAAGGCGGGCACAGGTTCGAGGGCTGGTTCGGCTCTTCGGACGATTTCGCGCGCCAGCAGGAACGCGGCCTGCTGTGCTGTCCGATGTGCGGATCGGCCGATGTGGGCAAGGCGCTGATGGCCCCCCGTCTGGCGCGCAAGGGCAACCAGAAAGGCGATGCCGCGCCAACGCCCGCGCGGGCCTCGCAGCCGGTCGCCGTTCCGCCCGCACCGATGCCGCCGCAGATGGTGGCGATGATGCGCGCCGCCGCCGCGATGCAGGCCGAGGCGCTCAAGTCCTCCACCTGGGTCGGCGATAAATTCACCGACGAGGCGCGCGCCATGCATTATGGCGACAAGGACCACGCCGCCATCCACGGTCAGGCCACGGGTGAAGAGGTGAAGGCGCTGATCGAGGAAGGCGTCGAGATCGCCCCGGTCCTGTTTCCGGTGGCTCCGCCGGACGAGATCAACTGATCCCCGTTGCCTCGGCGCGCGCGCTGTCCTAGTGACGCCGCCGGGTGCCCGTAGCTCAGCCGGATAGAGCACCAGATTCCTAATCTGGGGGCCGTGGGTTCGAATCCCGCCGGGCACACCAAAAAGCCCCCGGCTTGCCGGGGGCTTTTTGGTGTGCCCTCAGCGGAATTCGAAGTTCGAGCCGAGGGGCCGCAGGCCCCGAGACGGTGAAGCGCAGCTTCACCAATCCCGCCGGGTTTCCACAAAATGGCTTGCGTACTGGCCCGGCTTGCCGGGGGCTTTTTGGTGTGCCCTTCGCGGAATTCGAATTTCACAGCCGAGACGGTGAAACGCAGTTTCACCAATCCCGCCGCGCGGCCCCGCTTGCCCCCACCGGCCATTCCCGCAATTCGGTTTGACGCTCGCACGCCGCCGCTTACGCTGTCGCCCATGACCGCGCGCACCGTCCGCACCTTCTGCCGCAATTGCAGCGCGCTGTGCGCGATGGAACTCGATATCGAGGGTGGCAAACCCGTCCGCGCCCGACCCGATGGCCGGCTTTCGCCTTATGGCCCCTATCTCTGCCCCAAGGGTGTGGCTTCGGTGGAATTCCACAACGGCGCTGAAAACCGCCTGCTCGCCAGTCTGGCACGCGACAAATCCGGCACGCTCGCCCCGGTTCCCACCGATCAGGCCCTGGCCGAAATCGGCGACCGGCTTGCCGCCATCGTTGCCGAACACGGCCCGCGCGCGGTCGCGGTCTACCACGGCACCGGCGCCTATCGCAGCGTGCTGGGCGGGCTGATGGAACGCGCCTTCGTCGCCGCGCTGGGCACGCCCAACTTCTTCTCGACGATGACCATCGACCAGTCGGCGAAATGGGTGACGATGGCGCGGATGGGCACGATGGCCAGTGGCCGCCATGCCATGCGCGATGCCGATTGCATGGTGCTGGCCGGCGGCAACCCGCTGGTCAGCCACCAGGGCGCGCCGTTCGCGCTGGCCGAAAGCGGCGCCCCGGCGCGCGCGTTCGAGGCGCTGAAGGCGCGCGGCGGCAGGCTGGTGATCGTCGATCCGCGCCGCACCGAAACCGCGCGCTTTGCCGATCTGCACATCCAGCCGCTGCCGGGCGAGGATGTCGCGATCTTCGCCGCCATCGCCCATGTCCTGCTGCGTGACGGCACCTGCAAGGCCGACTTTGCTGCGCAGCATTGCGCCAACCTGGAAGCCTTGCGCGCCGCCGTCGCACCCTATACCCCCGAATACGCCGCCGCCCGCGCCGACGTTCCGGTGGACGCCATCGAGACCGCCGCGCGCTGGCTGGGCGAGGCGCGACGGCCGCTGGTCGGATCGGGCACCGGCCCTTCGATGGCCGCGCACTCCAACCTTGCCGACCACATGATCGAGGCGGTGAACGTGCTGGCCGGTGGCTATCGCCGCGCCGGCGACACCGTGCGCAATCCCGGCACGCTGCGCCCCAAGGTCACGCGCGAAATGGCGGTGCCGCCGTCGCGAAGCTGGGAACTGGGGCCGAAGTGCCTGTCGCGCGATGTCGGCCCGCTCTACGGCGAATTTCCCGCCGGGCTGATCCCCGACGAGATCACCGTGGATCATCCCGATCGTATCCGCGCGCTGATCGTGTTCGGCGGCGATCCGCTGGTGGCGGTGGGCGATCCCGCGCACGCGCTGCCCGCGTTCGAGAGCCTTGACCTGCTGGTCAGCCTCGATTGCCGCCGCAACGAGACCGCGAAGCGCGCGCACTATGTCGTCGCCGCGTCGCAAGGGTTCGAGCGGGCCGAACTGACCATCCCCGGCGACAGCCTGTTTCCGGAACCCTTCGTGCAATACTCGCCGGCGCTGGTCGAAACCCCCGGCGACGTCATCGATGACTGGCGGTTCTTCTGGGCGATTGCCGCGCGCATGGGCCTGCCGCTGACCTTCAAGTTCTGGGCCTATGGCCTCAAGTTCGAGGATGTGCAGCCGGGCCTGCCGCTCAGCCTGAGCGAGCCGCCTGACCCGGAAGCGCTCTACCGCTTCCTCTGTCGCGAAAGCGCGGTGCCGTTCGACGACCTGCTGGCCAGCCCCGGTGGCGTCCGGCCCGATCTGCCGCCGCATATCGTCCAGCCGGCGCCCGAGGGCTGGACCGGCCGGCTTGACCTGTGCCCGCCGGAAGTCGCCACCGAACTGGTGGAAACGCTGGCGGAAGCGCCCGAGCCAGCCCCCTTGCGCCTGACCTGCCGCCGCGTGCTCCACGCGCTGAACGGCGCCTATCGCGATTCGCGCGGAAACCGCCGACTGCATCCGGTCAACCACGCTTTCATGGCGCCCGCCCAGATGGCGGAACTGGGCATTGCCGAAGACGCGCCGGTCGAAATCACCTCCGCGCACGGCAGCATCCGCGCGATCGCCCGCGCCGAGGATCGTCTGCGGCCCGGCGTTGTCTCGATGACGCACATGTTCGGCCCGCTCGTCGGCGGTCCCGATCCGCGTGCCGAAGGCGGCAGCAATGTCGGCCGGCTCACCTCGTTGACGGCCGACCTGCAAACCATCAACTTCATGCCGAAATTCTCCGGCGTGGACGTCACCGTGCGTCCGCTGGAGCAGTGATAACGGGAGAGACCGATGACCACCCCCACCAGCCAGATCCTTGCCGAGCTTGCCGACCGCGAAGCCATCCGCGAATGCCTCTATCGCTACTCACGCGGGGTGGACCGGCTCGATGCCGACATGCTGCGCACGGCCTACTGGCCCGATGCGCTGGACAACCATCTGGCCTTCACCGGCAACACCGAGGAATTCATCGCCTGGTCGTTCCCGATCATGGGCACGATGGACCAGACCATGCACATGATCGGCAACATCCTGATGAACCTGCATGGCGCCACCGCCGACGTCGAAAGCTATTTCTATGGCTATCACCGGGTGAACACGCCCGATGGCAAGAAGGACGTGATCGGTGCGGGCCGCTATATCGACCGGCTGGAGAAGCGCGGCGACGAATGGCGGATCAAGGAACGCATGGTCCTGACCGACTGGTATCGCGAATATCCGGACTCGGCCGACTGGGAACTGGGCATGATGGGCATGGTGGGCGACACGATGCCGATGGGCCGGCGCGCGCCCGGCGATGTCAGCTACACGCGCATTTCGCTGAAGTAGCGGCTCAGAACACCAGCGCCGCCCCCGGCGCCCCGGCCAGCACCGCGCCCGCTTCCAGCCAGGCCTGCTCGCCGGTGATGAAGTGCGCGTTGCCCGCCGCCATGTCGCGGAACGCGCGCTGGATCGGGTTGCCGTTGCGCAGCGCGTGGGTGGTGCAGGACTGGTACGCCAGCGCCGCCGCCCGCTGCCCCGCCGCCAGTGCCTGACATGCGCTTAACCGGCCATCCAGCCGCAGGTCGTCGTCGATCGGTTCGCCGCTTGCCGCCGCCGCATACAGCCGCTCGAACGTGCGGAACACATAAGCCTCCGCCGCGCGCAGATCGCCATGCGCCTGTGCCATGTCGCGCTGCATCGTCGTCATCGCGTTGGCCATCACGCCGGGTGCGCGCGGCTTGGTGGCCGCAAACGCGGCCCATTCGTCCAGCGCCCGCCGCCCGCACCCCAGCGCGAACGCGGCGTGGGTCAGGCACGGCAGCGCCATGAATCCCATGCGGTACAGCGCGCCGCCGCGCTGCGGGGTGGAAACTCCCGGCTCGAAGAAGAAATCCGCGTGCAGATGCTGCTCGGCAATGGTGAAATCGTAACTGCCGGTGCCGCGCAGCCCCAGCACGTTCCAGTTGCCGTGGAACGTGGCGGTGGCGCGCGGGGCAAAGCCGATCAACATGCGCGGCAGGCCGTGCGGTCCCAACACTGGTCCGCCCTCGTCATGGACGACATAGCCGCCCACCAGCCATTCCGCTTCCGGGCAACCGCTGCCGAACGAAAAACGCCCGGAGATGCGCCAGCCGTCGCCCTCGCGCACGGCCTTGCCGGTCGGCGCCGCCTGACCCGCGCAGATCGCCCGCGCGCCGGGCCGATAGATCGCCGCGATTGCCTGCGGCCCCAGCATCGCGCCGGAAACCGCGCCGGCGGTCATCACCGCGCCGGCATACCAGCCGGCCGATCCGTCGTGGTACGCGATCTCGCGGATCGTCGCGATCAGCGTCGCCGCATCGGCTTCGGCCCCGCCAAGTTCGCGCGGCACCATCAGGCCCAGCAGCCCCTGCCGATGCAGCGCGGCCACCACGTCGCCGGATACCTCGGTCGCGGCCTCATCCGCCGCCGCCGCTGCATCGATCTGTCCGCCTAGCCGTCGGGCGCGCTCGACCGGACTTTCGTTCTCCACCTGTGCCGCAGCCGCCATCCGCCATCCCTTCCGGTTTGGCGCATCGTCGGGCGGCTGGGGCCTGCTGTGAAGCGACAATTCGGCGCTGACAATTGACCGCAAGGGAATCGGTCACGGGACCGAGACTAGGCCGGTCCAGTCAACCCCG
>JAGWVC010000045.1 GCA_018971065.1 Sphingomonadales bacterium
GAAATCCGAGGGAGACGGGTGAGTATGACGGGCACGATCCTGGTCCTGAACGGACCGAACCTGAACCTGCTTGGCGAGCGTGAGCCGCACATCTACGGCCACGAAACGCTGGCCGACGTCGAGGCGCTGTGCCGTGCGGAGGCTGAACCGGCGGGCTATGCCATCGACTTTCGCCAGACCAATGCCGAGCATGAGATGGTCGACTGGATACAGGCCGGGCGCAAGGGGCTGGCCGGCATCGTCATCAACCCGGCGGCGTTCACCTATGCGGCCTATCCGGTGCTGGACGCGATCAAACTGTGCGATTGCCCGGTGATGGAAGTGCATATCTCCAATATCCACCGTCGTGAGGCGGAGTGGCGGTCGCACTCGATCATGACGCAGGTGTGTACCGGCATCGTCTCGGGGTTGGGCATCCACGGTTATCCGCTGGCGGTGCGCCACGTGATCTGGCTGCGGAGCCGGGGCGCATGAAGCCGACCAAAGCCCGCCTCGGCATCCTCGTGCTGATCAGCCTGGCCACGCTGATCAACTACCTCGATCGCTCGGTCATGGGCGTTGCCAAGCCCGAACTGGTCAGGGAACTGCACATCACCCCGCAGGTGATGGGGCTGATCTTCTCGGCGTTTTCGTGGACTTATGCGCTGGCGCAACTGCCCGGTGGCTATGTGATCGACCGGCTGGGCACGCGGCTGACGTACGCGCTGTCGCTGGGCCTGTGGTCGGCGGCAACGGCATTGCACGGCTTCATGACCAGCGTGGCCGGGCTGGTCTCGGCGCGGCTGGCGCTGGGCGTGGCCGAGGCGCCGTGCTTTCCCGCCAACAGCCGGGTGCTGTCCACCTGGTTCCCCCAGCAGGAGCGGGCGAAGGCCACCGGGGTCTACACCGTGGGCGAATATGTCGGGCTGGGGATGCTGCTCCCGGTGCTGGGCTGGATGCTCGGCCACTACGGCTGGCGCTCGCTGTTCTGGGCGGTGGGCGTGCTGGGCATCGTGTTCGCGGGCCTGTTCTTCGCGTTCTATCGCGAACCGCATGAAAGCACCCGCGCCAACGCTGCCGAACGCGCGCTGATCGCGGCGGGCGGCGGGTTTTCCAACGCCACGCCCAGCCTGCCGTTCACCTGGGACCGGGTGCGGCGGCTGGTGACGACGCGGCAGATTGCCGGTGCGTCGATCGGGCAGTTCTGCAGCAATTCGACACTGGTGTTCTTCCTGACCTGGTTTCCCAGCTATCTGGCCGAGGAAAGGGGGATGACCTTCATCAAGGCCGGGTTCATGGTCTCGCTGCCGTATCTTGGCGCATCGCTGGGGGTGCTGCTGGGCGGGGTGTTCTCGGACTGGCTGATCCGCCGCACCGGTTCGCCCACGATCGGCCGCAAGGTGCCGATCATCGCCGGGCTGCTGCTGTGCGCCTCGATGATCTCGGCCAACTTCCTCACCAGCAACGAGGCGGTGATCGCGGTGATGAGCGTGGCGTTCTTCGGGCAGGGCCTGGCGGGCCTGGGCTGGACCCTGCTCGCCGATGTCGCGCCCCGGGAAATGATGGGGCTGACCGGCGGGTTGTTCAATTTCTTCACCAACCTGGCCGGCATCGTCACCCCGCTGGTGGTCGGCTTCGTCGTCGGCGCCACCGGCAGTTTCTATGGCGCACTGGCCTATATCGGCGCGCTGGGGGTGGTGGGAGCGCTGGCCTACCTGCTGCTGCTGGGGCCAGTGGAGCGCGTCCACATCGACTGATTCGCGCTGAGCCGGCTGTCGATTGTGACGGCCGCTTGACATGTACCAGTTAGTTCATGTACCGATTCGTACATGAGGAGTGGGGTCCGCGCGGCGGACTCACGTTTTTCCGGGAGGGGTTACCATGAACAAGTTCCGCTTTGCGGCCTGTGCGTCGCTGTTTGCCATTTCGTTGGGCTGTGCGGTTCCCGCGCTGGCGCAGAAGGCCCCGGCCAAGGCCGACGATGCCGATCAGGGCGCCGAAATCATCGTCACCGGTTCCAGCATCAAGGGCGTCGCCCCGGTCGGCTCGAACCTGACCACGGTGGGCCGCGCCGATCTGGAAAATTCCGGCGCGCAGACCGTCCAGCAGGTGCTGAAGTCGGTTCCGGCGGTGGTGGGCCTGCAATCGCCGGGTCAGGGCGCCTATGGCTCGGCCGACGGTTCGGGCACCAACGCGCCCACCATCCACGGCCTCGGCGCGTCGGCCTCGAACTCGACGCTGATCCTGATGAACGGGCACCGTATTCCCACCAGCGGCCTCAATCACGTGCTGGCCGATCCGAACATCATCGCGCCGATCGCGCTGGAGCGCGTCGAGGTCCTGGCCGACGGCGCCTCGTCGGTCTATGGTTCGGACGCGGTCGCCGGCGTCATCAACTTCATCACCCGCAAGAAGTTCGACGGCCTCGAGGTCGATGCCCAGAAGGGCTTCGGCAAGGACTACAGCACGTTCAGCGCCGGGCTGCTGGCGGGCAAGACCTGGGATACCGGCTCGGTCCTGCTGGCCTACAACTACTCGAACCGCTCGAGCCTGGCCGCCGCCAACCGCGCCTTCGTTCACGCCGACCTGCGCGCGCAGGGCGGCACCAACTTCACGCCGACGCGCTGCGTGGTGCCCACCATCGGCGGCAGCTTCAATCCCTACCTCACCTACACCCCGTCGGGCTGCGATCCGACCGGCACCTGGGACCTGCTGCCTTCGGAAAAGCGCCATAACGTCTATGCCGAGATCACCCAGGACGTGGGCGACAAGCTGCACCTGAGCGCGGACTTCATCTATTCGCACCGCAAGGACGTCCAGAACGTCACCCGCGGCAACGCCTCGGCCGCGATCTACAACTCGGCCACCGGCATCGCCGCCGGGCGCTCGGTCAACCCGTTCGCCCCCGCCGGCCTCGCCAATGGCGCCACCGTCGGTTGGGATGCCGACCAGATGTTCGGACCCGGCGCCACCATCACCGGCAAGGCCGAGGATTTCTACGCGCACCTCGACGCGGTCTATGACCTGTCGCAGAAGTGGTCGGTCAACGTCGGCGGCGTGCTGGGCCGCGACACCTCCGAACAGATCAACGACGGCCAACTCAACGCTTCGGCGTTCAACCTGGCGGTCAACGGCTTCACCTCGGCGGCGATCAACGGCGTCACCCAGTCGGTCAGCCAGGCACTGACCACCGCCAACGCGGTCGATCTGTGGGGCACCGGCACGTCGGCCGCCACCAAGGCCGCGCTGATCGACAACCACCAGTACGCCGCTTCGAAGCATACGCTGCGCAATGCCTACCTGAAGCTGAGCGGCGACCTGTTCGACCTGCCCGGCGGCGCGGTCAAGCTGGCAGTGGGTGGCGAACTGCTGGGTTATTCGCTGCATCAGGACATCGTCCGCCCCAACAACCTCGGCGTCGCCAGCCAGAATTCGCAGTTCCTGGCGATCGACTATCACCGCAACGTCCAGTCGGCCTATGCCGAACTTTACGTGCCGCTGGTGAAGGACGGCTTCGTCCGCTCGCTCGACCTGAACCTGTCGGGCCGCTACGATCACTATTCGGCGATCGGCAGCACCACCAACCCGAAGATCGCGATGAACTTCGAGCCGGTGCAGGGCATCAAGTTCCGCGCCAACTGGGCCAAGTCGTTCGTGGCCCCGGCGCTGACCTCGATCGGTTCGAACGCGGCCGGCCTGACCGGTGAATCGAGCTTCTCGGGCGGCCTTGCCAGCGCGCTGCCGGGCGGTGCGCCCACGCTCAGCCTGGCCAGCTTCCCGACGGCGGCCAGCGTTCCGGGGGCTAGCTGCACCGCCACGGCCTGCACCATTCCCAACGTGTTCGGCGTCACCATTGCCGGTGGCAACGGCAACCTGAAGCCGCAGAAGGGCACCGCGTGGAGCCTGGGCGTGGACCTGACGCCCGTGCAGGTGCCCGGCCTGCGCCTGTCGGTTACCTACTGGAAGAACATGCTGCGCGGCGGCATCACCGCGCCGCAGCCGGCGCTGGCGGTGGGTGCGGCCGATCTTCAGCCGCTGCTGCAGCTCTATCCGGCGGGCGCCACCCCGGCGCAGATCGCGGCGCTGACCACCGGCCTGCCGCAGACCAGCGCGATCACCAGCCCGGTCTACTTCATCTACAACTTCCAGCAGAACAACGTGCTGAACCTCAACGTCGCCGGCATCGACGTCGCGGCCAGCTATCGCCTGAACACCGACGTGGGCAACTTCACCTTCAACGGGTCATTCACCCGCAAGCTGAAGTTCGACCAGTTCTTCGGCAGCAACGGCACCGTGTTCAGCGTGCTGGGCACCACCGGCTTCAACACGACCTTCCCGTCGCTGAAGTTCGAGGGCCGCTTCAACCTCGGTTACGAGAACAACGGCTTCAGCGCCGATGTCTGGTACAACTATCTGGGCGGCTACACGTTCTGGGGCAGCTCGCCGGTCAACCCGGTGGTGCGCACCAATGGCGTGCCCACCAGCGGCGGCGATGCGGTAGGCTCGTTCGGCACCATCGACCTGCACGTGGCCTACCACTTCAAGCAGCTCGGCGCGGTGAAGGACGCGACCGTCTATGCCGACGTCACCAACATCGGCAACAAGGCGCCGCCGTTCCTGAACAGCTACACCACCAACGGCGCGGTCGGTTATGACAGCCTGAACGCCAACCCGATCGGGCGCGTCGTCAGCATCGGCTTGCGCACGAAGTTCTGAGCCTCCACCCTGCCCGCTCCGGGTTCGCGCCCGGGGCGGGACTTTCCCCGTATTCTACAATGACAGGACCGCCGTGACCCTGAATTCCCGCATCACCGGTATTGGAACCGATCGGGTTCTGGCCGGGCTGGTCGGGCGCGGCATCCTCGAATCGCGCACGCCCTGGATGCATGAGCGCGAGGGCGATGCGCAGGGTTTGCGGCTGCTTTACGCGCTGTTCGATTTCACCGATCGCGGCTGGGCCGACAGCGAACTGGAAACCCTGCTGGCGGCCACGCAGCGGGTCGGGTTCGTCGGCCTGAACGTCACCTTTCCGTTCAAACAGGCGGTCATCCCGCTGCTGGACGAACTTTCCGATGGCGCGGCGGCGGTGGGGGCGGTGAATACCGTGGCGTTCCGCGACGGTAAGCGCATCGGTTTCAACACCGACGTCACCGGCTTCGCAGCCGGGTTCCGTCATGGCCTGCCAGGATTGTCGCCCGGCCGGGTGCTGCAGCTTGGCTGCGGCGGTGCGGGATCGGCCACCGCCCACGCCCTGCTGGGCGCGCTGGGGGCAGAGCAGGTGCTGCTGTGCGATACCGACGCCGCCCGGGTGGAAGCCCTGCGTGCCGATCTTGCCGGTCGATACGGTGCGGCACGCGTCGGCGTGGCGGTCGATGCGGCGGCGGCGGCGGTCGAGGCGGATGGCATCCTCAACGCCACGCCGATGGGCATGGCCAAGTTCCCCGGGATGCCGATTGCCGCCGCTGCCATCCAGCGGCACCATTGGGTTGCCGATATCGTTTATTTCCCGCTGGAGACGGCGCTGCTGGCCGAAGCGCGCGCGCGCGGGTGCCGCACGCTGGATGGCGGCGGCATGGCCGTGCATCAGGCGGTGGACGCGTTCGGCATCTTCACCGGGCTGACGGCCGATCACACCCGCGTGCGGGCCAGTTTTGCGGCGTTTTCCGATGAGCAAGGGCGCAGCGCCACCTGAGGCGCTTGTGGAACACGGTACGCCAGCGTGAACGACAACGGTTGAGGAGCGCAGGTATGCGGAACGTGTTGATGGGTCTGGCGCTGGTGGCAATGCCGGCGATGGCGCAGCCGACCGGTGAGGAAACCCCGCCGGCCGACATCGCCGCGAAGGTGGCCGAGGCCACGGCGGACGCCGATGCCGGTGGTGCCGGGCCGTTCAAGGCGGAAATGACCGCCGAAGCTTCGCTGCCCACGCACACCATCTATCGCCCGCGCAACCTGGCCGCCGCCGCGCGGGCGGGCAAGCTGCCGATCGTGGCCTGGGGCAATGGCGCCTGCGCCAACCTGGGCAACCGCTTCCGCTACTTCCTGACCGAGGTGGCCAGCCACGGCTACCTGGTAGTGGCCGTTGGGCCGCAAGGGCCGCACACCGTCGAGTGGAAGGTGGACATCGCCCCGCCCGGCGCGGCGCCGAACCCGGCCGACCGGCCGCCCAATTCCTATGCCGCGCAACTGGGCGACGCGATCGACTGGGCGGTGGCAGAGAATGCGCGCAAGGGCAGTCGCTATTTCGGCAAGCTGGACACTGGCGCCATCGCGGTGATGGGGCAATCCTGCGGCGGGCTTCAGGCGATTGCGGCGGCGGCGGACCATCGCGTGAAAACGCTGGTCG
Source organism: Sphingomonadales bacterium (assembly GCA_018971065.1). The sequence goes on from JAGWVC010000045.1 coordinate 6,326, forward strand.
TGCTGAACAGCGGCACCTTCCCCGAGGGCACCAAACCGCTGGCCGGCACCGGCGACGCGACCAAGGCCAGCTTGAAGCGCATTCAAGTGCCCACCGCTTGGATCAGCGGCGACGACAGCGATGTGGCGCACAAGAATGCCGATGCCGACTATGCCGCGTTCACCGACGCGCCGGCGCTGCGGGTCTGGCACAAGGGTACCGGGCACAGCGCGCACTGGCGCGATCCGCGCGGCGGCCTGTTCACGCCGCTGGTGGTCGACTGGCTCGACTTCTGGCTGAAGCACCGCCGCGCTGCGGCGGCCAGCTTTGCCGGCAAGGACTGCACGCTGTGCAAGGCCGACGGCTGGTACGTGGACCGGAAGCGGTTCTAACCCACCAGCGCCTGCAGCGCGGGGACGAAGTGCGGGCGATGCTCGGACGGAATTCGCGCCATCAGGTCACTCTCGAAATCGTCGGTGATCCGGCGAACCTGCGCCAGCCGCGCTTCGCCCGCGTCGGTCAGGACAATCGCCTGTGACTTGCGGTCCAGCGGCACGCGGTGGATCAGCCCGGCGGTTTCCAGCCGGCCCAGCAGCGGCACCATGTTGGCGCGCTGGATATCCAGCACCTTGCCGATTTCGGATGACGTCATGTCGTCGCGCCCGGCGATCAGCAGCAGCACCGACGCGTCGGAAATGCGCAGTTCGGCAGCGCCAAGGCGGGTGGCCAACTCGGCCATCATCGCATTGGCGGCGCGCCGCAAGGCATAGCCGGGCAGGTTGGACAGGGGATCGACGTCAGGCAAGGCAATCTCCAAAACGCTATTGACCATAGCAATAACTTGGCTATGCTGAATATCAATTACACACGTTTCCTGATTTCCGCATCGCGAAAAGCCGAAACCGGCTCCCACCTTCGGCGCGATGCTCAATGCGAGGATTGTCATGTCTGATCGTGCCGAGGAAGATACCGTTGCCGTCCGTGTCGAGGACGGGATTGCCTGGGTTTCGTACAACCGCCCCGAAAAGCGCAACTGCATGAGCCCGAAGCTCAACAGGCAGATGGGCCGCGTGCTCGAGGAACTCGAATTCCGCGACGACGTGCGCGTGCTGGTGCTGACCGGTGAGGGCGACGCGTTCTCGGCCGGCATGGATTTGAAGGAATACTTCCGTGAGAACGAGGCGCTGGGGATCGGCGCCATCCGCAAGAGCCAGCGCGAGGCTTATGGCTGGTGGGACCGGCTGCGCTGGTACGAAAAACCCACGATCGGCATGGTCAATGGCTGGGCGTTCGGCGGCGCCTATGGGCCGCTGCACGCGCTCGACATCGTCGTCGCCGCCGATGATGCCACGTTCGGCCTGTCGGAAATCAACTGGGGCATCCTGCCCGGCGGCGGCGCCAGCAAGGTGGCGCAGGAACTGATGCCGTTCCGCAAGGCGATCTATCACGCGATGATGGGCGAGAACCTGACCGGCAAGCAGGCCGCCGAGCAGGGCCTCGTCACCGAAAGCGTCCCCGCCGACCAGCTCAGGGCGCGGGTTGTCGAGATTGCCGAGGTGCTGAAGAAGAAGGACGCCAACGCGCTGCGTTCCACCAAGTGGGCAATGCGCCGGATGGCCGAGATGACCTTCGACAACGCGATGGACTACCTGATCCGCGCGCAGGAAGCGCTGAACGGCATGGGCGGCCTCGAAGCGCGCAAGGAAGCGACCAGGCAGTTCCTCGACGACAAGACCTTCAAGCCGGGCCTGGGCGCGTTCGACGCCACGAAGGTGGCGAAGTAACATGACGCGACCGACGTCGGCGATGATCGACCGGTTGCTGCGGCCGAAATCGGTCGCGGTGGTCGGCGCCAGCGACAAACCCGGGGCGCTGGGCGCCTCGGTGCTGGGCAATCTCGATCGCAACGGTTTTGCCGGGGCGGTCTATCCGATCAACCCCAACCGTGAGTCGATCGGCGCCCGCCCGTGCCTGCCATCGGTGGATGCCCTGCCCGAAGGCGTGGACGTGGCGGTGCTGGCGATCCCGCAAGCCGCGGTGCTGGACGCGGTGCGCGGGCTGGCGGCGCGCAAATGCGGCGCGGCGATCGTGTTTGCCGCCGGATTCGCGGAGGGCGGCCCCGAAGGACTGGCCGCACAGGCCGAGATCGCGCGGATCGCGGCGGAATCGGGCATGGTCGTCGAAGGACCGAACTGCCTGGGCATGGTCAGCCACGTCGATGGCGTGCCGCTGACCTTCGTCGAAACCGAATGCAGCGCGCCGAACGGTCGCCGCGCCATCGGCGTGGTCTCGCAAAGCGGGGCGATGGCGGCAGTGCTGTGCACCACGCTGCTGGCGCGCCAGATGGCGGTTTCCTACTCGATCTCGACCGGCAACGAGGCGGCTTCGGGCGTCGAGGACTATGTCGAATGGCTGGTCGATCAGCCCGACACCCGCGTCATCGCCATGATCGTCGAGCAGTTCCGTCACCCCGCCGCGTTTCTGGCGGCGGCAAGGCGCGCGCGCGCGGCGGGCAAGACCATCGTGCTGCTGCACCCCGGCAAGTCCAGCGCGGCGCGCGAATCGGCGGCAACCCACACCGGCGCGATGGCCGGCGACCACATGCTGATGCGCGCCAAAGTGGAGCGCGCCGGGGTTAATCTGGCCGAGACTCTGGAAGAACTGGGCGACATCGCCGAAATCCTGGTGCGCTGCGCGCCGATGACCAACCCGGCCCTCGCGGTTCTGGGGGAATCGGGTGCATTCAAGGCCTTGACACTCGATCTTGCCGAGGAACTGGAACTGCCGCTGGCGGACCTGCACGACGCCAACGCGCCGGCCCTGCGCGCCGCGCTGCCGCCGTTCGTGCCGGTCAGCAACCCGCTGGACATCACCGCGCAGGGCCTCAGCCAGCCACAGATCTACACCCACTGCCTGACCGCGCTGTTCGATGACGATCGCGTCGGCGGCGTGGTCTGCGGCATCATCCAGGGCGATCCGGTGACCAGCGGCATCAAGGTGCCCGCCATCCTCGCGGCGCTCGACGGGCGCGAACTGACCAAGCCGATGGTGTTCGCCGGGCTGGATGAAGGCGCGGGTATTCCGGCCGACTATATCGCCCAGTTGCGCACGCGGGATATTCCGTGGTTCCCCTCGACCGAACGCGCGTTTCGCGCGCTGGCGCGGCTGGGGCAGGCGTCGGTGCGCGATCTGGCGGACAACGGCCCCGCGCCGGTGCCGCTGGCGGGCCTTGCCGATCAAGCCGGCGTGGTTCCCGAATACCGGGCGAAGGCCCTGCTGGCGCCGCTGGGCGTGCCGTTCCCGGCGGGAAGGTTTGCCGACAGCGTCGATGCCGCCGTGGCAGCCGCCGCAGCAGTCGGCTATCCCGTTGCCATGAAGGCGCAGGCCGCCGCGTTGAGCCACAAGAGCGACGCCAGCGGCGTGGCGCTGAACCTGGCCGATGCCGCTGCCGTGCGCGCCGCGTGGCACGCGATGTTCGCCAGCGTTGCCGCCTACGATGCCGCGATCCGGCTGGACGGCGTGCTGATCGAGGGCATGGGCAAGCGCGGGTTGGAGATGATCGTCGGCGCCCGGAATGACCCCGAATGGGGGCCGGTGGTGCTGGCCGGATTCGGCGGGGTGACGGCGGAAATCCTTCAGGACGTGCGCCTGATCACGCCCGACCTGTCCGAAGACGCGATCGTCGCAGAACTGCTGAAGCTCAAGAGCGCGGCATTATTGCGCGGTTATCGCGGCACGCCGGCGCTGGACGTGCGCGCGCTGGCCCGGCTGATCCGCAGCGTCAGCGCCGCCCTGCTGGCCGAGCCGGACTTGCGCGAGCTGGACCTGAATCCGGTGATATTGCACCCGGAAGGCGAGGGCGCGGTGGCGCTGGACGCGCTGATGCTGGTATCGGGTTGAACGCAAGCCCGACACGGCGACGCCGGCGGGCAGGGGGAGAGGAATGATGGAACCGACATCACAGGCGCTGGATCGCGATCCCCGCAAGTTGCTGGCGGGAACGCCGATGACGGTCATGCAGATCGTTGCCATCGGCGTCTGCGTCCTGCTGAACGCGCTGGACGGGTTCGACGTGCTGTCGATCAGTTTCGCCTCGCCCGGCATCGCGAAGGAATGGCACATCGAACGCGGTGCGCTGGGCGTGGTGCTGTCGATGGAACTGTTCGGCATGGCGGCGGGGTCGGTACTGCTGGGCCAGGTGGCGGATCGCATCGGCCGCAAGGCGACGACGCTGCTGTGCCTGTGCGTGATGGCGCTGGGAATGCTTTCGACCACGCAGGTCGGCAGCATCGGCGCGCTGGCCGCAACCCGGCTGTTCACCGGCATCGGCATCGGCGGCATGTTGGCCACCACCAACGCGCTGGTGGCCGAATATGCCAACGACAAGTGGCGCGGCGCGGCGGTGGCGATCATGGCGGCCGGCTATCCGGTGGGCGGCATTGCCGGGGGGGCAATCGCCAGCGGGCTGCTGGCGCACGGCGACTGGCGGCAGGTGTTCTGGCTGGGCTTCGCGATGACCGCGATCTGCCTGCCGCTGGTGCCGTGGCTGTTGCCAGAGCCGGTGAGCGCGCTGCTTCAGAAACGGCGCGGCGATACGCTGGCGCGGGTGAACGCCACGCTGGCGAAGCTGGGCCATGAAGGCGTTAACGGGCTGCCGCCGGTGGAGCCGGGCGCGCGCAAGGCGCATATCGCCGAGCTGTTCCGGGGCGGCATGGCGCCGGTCACGGTGCTGCTGACCGCCGCCTATTTCCTGCATATCCTGACCTTCTACTTCATCCTGAAATGGACCCCGAAGATCGTCGTGGACATGGGCTTCACCCCGTCGGCGGCAGGCGGCGTGCTGGTCTGGGCCAATGTCGGCGGGCTGCTGGGCGGACTGGTGTTCAGCGCGCTATCGCTGCGGTTCGGGCTGCGCGGACTGCTGGTGGCGTTCATGCTGGCCTCCACCGCGATGGTCACCGCGTTCGGCCAGGGCCATGCCGATCTCCACGCCCTGTCGATGGCGGCGGCGGCGGGCGGGTTCTGCACCAACGGCGCCGTGGTGGGCATCTATGCGCTGGTGGCGGCCTCGTTCCCCACGGCGATCCGGGGCGGCGGCACCGGGTTCGTCATCGGCGTGGGCCGGGGCGGGGCGGCGCTCAGCCCGATTGTGGGCGGGGTGCTGTTCCAGGCGGGGCTGGGCCTGAACCGCGTGGCGATGGTGATGGCGTGCGGGTCACTGGTGGCAGCGGCGGCGCTGCTGGTGCTGCCCCGGCGCGAATCGCAGGGCCATTGATGTCCCGATTTTTGACCTGAGCCCATGATTGCGCTTGCAAGGGCGGCTATGTAAGGCGCGGCCCTGTACAGTGTGGCCGGGCAACGGAACGGGATCATGGCGGACAACAGGGTAATCATTGCCGGCGGTGGCATCGCCGGGCTTTCGCTGGCGCTGACGCTGCACCAGATCGGCGTGGACGCAGTGGTCTACGAAGGCGTGCGCGAACTGGCGCCGCTGGGCGTGGGCATCAACCTGCAGCCGAACGCGGTGCGCGAGCTGGAAGACATGGGCATCACCGCCGCCGATCTTGACGCATGCGGCCTGCCCGCGCGCGAATGGGCGCTGCTGGGGCTGAACGGCAAGGAAATCTACAGCGAACCGCGTGGCAAGCTGGCCGGCTACAAGTGGGACCAGTATGCCGTGCATCGCGGCAAGTTCCACCTGCTGCTGGCGCGCAAGGTGGTAGAACGGCTGGGTGCCGATGCGCTGGTGCTGGGCCACAAGGTTACCGGCTATCGCAAGGAAGCCGACGGCGGCGTCACTGCGCTCGTCACCGCCGAGGACGGCACCACCCGCGAAGCGCGCGGCAGCCTGCTGATCGGCGCCGACGGCATCCATTCCACCGTGCGCGCGCAGATGCATCCCGGGCAGCCGCCGATCCACTGGGGCGGCACGATCATGTGGCGCGGCACAGCGAAAGGCGTGCCGATCCGCACCGGCTCGTCGTTCATCGGCCTGGGCACCGACCGGCACCGCGTGGTTCTGTACCCGATCTCGCACCCCGATGCCGACGGCCTGGCCGACATCAACTGGATTGCCGAGCAGACTTTCGACACCGACCATGACTGGCAGAAGGCGGGCTGGTTCCGGCCGGTGGCGCTGGACGAGTTCGCGCACGAATTCGCCGGCTTCGTCTATGACTGGCTGGACCTGCCGGCGCTGCTGGCGAAATCGGACTGTGCCTACGAAAACCCGATGATCGACCGCGAGCCGCTGCCCACCTGGGTGGATGGGCCGGTGGCGCTGATCGGCGATGCCGCGCACGCGATGTACCCCACCGGATCGAACGGGGCGACCCAGGCGATCATCGACGGGCGCGTGCTGGGCCGGATCATGCTGACCCGGGGAGTAACCCCGGCGGCGCTGCGCGGCTATGACGACGAACTGTGCGGGCCGGTCGGGCAACTGGCGCTGCGCAATCGCGGCGCCGGGCCGTTCGGCCTGCTGCGCATGGTGGACGATCGCTGTGGCGGCGTGTTCGAAAACATCGACGACGTGATCCCGGCAGCGGAACGCTCGGCGTTCATGCTGGCCTACCAGCAGGCGGCCGGGTTCGCGCGGGACGAATTGAACGCCAAGCCCGGAATCCTGCCCGCCGGCGCACAGGTTGCGCGGGAGCCGGCATGACCCCGGCGCTGGAACATGTCTGTGACTTCGTCGTCGAACTGGCGCGGCCGCATGAACTGGGCGACGGCCCCAACGGCGTGCAGCGGATCATCCCGATCGTGGGCGGCACCGTTTCCGGACCGCTGCTGAACGGCCGCATCATCGGTGTCGGCGCGGACTGGCAGAGCGTGACCGCCGATGGCCTGGCACGGCTCGATGCCCGCTATGCGCTGGAAACCGACGACGGCGCGGTGATCGAGATCCTCAGCCAAGGCATTCGCCACGCGTCCGCCGCAGTGGCCGCCCGGATTGCCGGCGGGGAAGCGGTGCCCCCCGGCGAATACTACATGCGCACCGCGATCCGGCTGACCACCGGCCATCCCGGGTATGACTGGGTGAACCGCGCGCTGTTCATTGCCGCCGGCGGCAAGGTGGGCGCCACCGTGCACCTTCAGGTGTTCCGGGTAACCTGATGTACTTTCCCCGAAATATCCGATAAGTTGCCGGTATTCATGATTTACCCGGCCAGTGGGCCGACCAGCTCGACAATGTGCCCATCGGGATCGCTGACCAGCCCGGCGCGAACCGCGTGGTCGGGAATATCCTCGCCCTCGCGCACCAGCGTGCCACCATTGGCAACCGCGGCGGCAATCGTCTCCTCGACATCGCGGACCCGGAACGCCAGCCAGGCCTGACCCGGATAAGTCGCCGCAGCTGGGGTCGGTAGCTGGGTAAAGCGGCTGAGAATCAGGATGTGGGCGTTGTTCTCACCGCTGGCCAGCCACACCTGATCCTGTCGCACCTCGCCATCGCCGCCCAGGTTGCGGCTGACTTCGACGAGCCCCAGCGCCGCGTAGAACCGCACCGACGCGTCGAGGTTGGCGACCACCAGCTTGGTGGCATGAAACTGCTCGATCATCCCGTTGCCCTTTCGCATCCAGCGCCCGGGCGCATCTGAATGGCACGCGGACACCGGTGCAAGCGGAAATTTTGCGGATTTCGACCGGTCGGTGCGGGCGGGAAAGGCGACGAAGCGGTTGCCCGTGTCTGACACGCGCCTAGGGATTTACGCGGTGCTAAGCATTGCCGGGTATAGCCTCGGCATGGTTACCCCATCCGAGAACCCGCAGCGATACGACGCGCTATCCGCGTTCGCCGTGCTGGGCATCGGCAATGGCAGCGACGAGGAATGGATCAGGCTGCGCGGGCTGCAATATGCCCGCCTGGGCGAAGCCGGCCTGTTGCGCATGGTCAGCCACGCCGCCGCCGCGCTGGCCACCGCCTGGTTGCTGCAAGGCGTGCTGCCGACGGCGATCATCGCCGTCTGGCTGGTCGCGCTGGTGGGCACGCTGGTCTACGGTGCGCGCTGCGACCGCGTGCTGGCCGATTCCGACCGGCGGCAGATGACCCGTGACGAATTCTGGCGACAGGCCGGCGCCACCGTCGCGCTGGGCCTGATCTGGGCGGCGCCGACGATCTACTTTACGCACCACGCCTCGCATTACGCGCGGCTGGAGTTGTGGACGATCCTGGCGATGCTGATGACGGCATCGGCGGTGGTGATACCGGCGGCACCGCTGGCAACGCTGCTGTTTTCCAGCGTCGTCGGTTCGGCCGCCGTCTACTCGTTCGCGTCGGTGGGAATCTGGCCGATGGCGGCGCTGACCCCGGTGTTCGTGGCGGTGATCATGCTTGGCGCCATCGAGAATTCGCGGAATTTCCTGCTCTCGCGCCTGGCCGAGGCGGGGGTGGCGGACCGCAACGAAGTGGTGTCGCTGCTGCTGCGCGAGTTCGAGGAGGCCGACGCCGACTGGCTGTGGGAAACCGATACCGCGCGCCGGGTGCGCGGCGTCAGCCGGCGGTTCTGCTATGCGCTGGGCGGCGAATCCGTCGAGATCGAGGGGCGCAGCTTCATCCAGTTGATCGCCGGCCGGTCCTGGGAAACTGGCCAGTTCCATGCCTCGCTGCGTGATCTGGCCGAACGGATGAAGCGCCGCGAGCATTTTGCCAACCTGCTGGTGCGGGTGGAGATCGACAACGCGCAGCGCTGGTGGGAAATTTCGGGCACGCCGCGTTTCGACGAAACCGGGCAGTTCGACGGCTATCGCGGCGTCGGCTCGGACGTGACGCTGCAGCGCGAAAGCTCGGACAAGATTGCGTGGATGGCGCGTTACGACACGCTGACCGGGCTGCCGAACCGGATGATGCTGACCGAGACGCTGGGCGAGGCGATGCGCTATGCCGACCAGTGGCGCACGCGCTGTTCGTTCCTGATGATCGACCTCGACCGCTTCAAGGCGGTCAACGACACGTTGGGGCATCAGGTGGGCGACCAGTTGCTGGCCTGCGTGTCGTCGCGGCTGAAGCAGTTGATGACCGATAACGAGTTGTGCGGCCGTCTGGGCGGTGACGAGTTCGGCGTGGTGGTGCGTGATGCGTCCGAACCGGGCCGCGTTGACCGGGTGGCGCAGGCGGTGATCGATCGCCTGTCCGAGCCCTATCTGGTCGATAACCACACCTTGTATGTCGGCGCCAGCGTCGGTTCGGCGATCGGGCCGCGTGACGGATCGACCGTCGAGACGCTGATGCGCAATGCCGATCTGGCGCTCTACCGCGCCAAGGACCAGGGCGGCGGCGTCCATTGCACGTACGAACCATCGCTCCATGCCCAGGCCGAGGAACGGCGCAAGCTGGAATTCTCGCTGCGCCGGGCGCTGGAACGCGACGAATTCCAGCTCAACTTCCAGCCGGTGGTCGATGCCCACGACGAGCACGTCGTCAGCTTCGAGGCGCTGCTGCGCTGGAAAAGCCCCGAGCATGGCATGGTCAGCCCGGTGAAGTTCGTGCCCTTGGCGGAGGATACCCGGCTGATCGTGCCGATCGGCGAATGGGTCATGCGCGAGGCCTGCAAGCAGGCGATGCGCTGGCCCTCGCATGTCAAGGTGGCGGTGAACGTGTCGGGCGAACAGTTGCTCGATCCCGAGCTGATCCCTTGCGTGGTGCGCGCGTTGTCGGTCGCCGGGCTGCCGCCGCAGCGGCTGGAAATCGAGGTGACCGAGAGCATCTTCCTGCGCGACGCGACGATGGCGCGCGGCGCGCTGGAGAAGATCATGGCGCTGGGTTGCGGCGTGGCGCTGGACGATTTCGGCACCGGCTATTCGTCGCTGGGCTACCTCCGCAAGCTGCACTTCTCGACGATCAAGGTGGACCGCACTTTCGTGCAGGGCGCGGCGCAAGGGTCGCCCGAAAGCCTGGCGATCATCCGCGCGGTGGTGGCGATGGCGGACAGCCTGGAAATGTCCACGACCGCCGAGGGCGTGGAAACCACGTCCGAACTGGCGCTGGTGCGGGCGCTGGGCTGCCGCAAGATCCAGGGGTACTACTTCGGCCGGCCGATGAGCGCCGACGATGCCGCCGCGCTGTTCGACCAGCCGGGGATGAAGCGGGCTTAGAGCATCGTGCGAAAAAGTGGGAACCGGTTTTTCGCCGAAAACGATGCGACAACCAACACGTAGAGCGGGTTGCCGTGCAGCCCGCTCTACGTACGCTTAAGTGCGCTTAAGCCCCCACTAGCCCGCGCACGATGCCGTCGAACAGCACGCGGCCATCGCGGCCGCCGTGCGCAGGCTCGATCATGCGTTCGGGGTGCGGCATCATGCCCAGCACGTTGCCCTGTTCCGAAAGCACGCCGGCGATCTGCCGGGCTGAGCCGTTGACCGGCTCGGCATAGCGGAACGCGACGCGACCTTCGCCTTCGAGGCGATCGAGCGTCGCTTCGTCGGCCTGGTAGTTGCCGTCGTGGTGCGCCACCGGAATGGTGATGCGCTGCCCGGGCAGATAGCCGCGCGTGAACGGCGACTGGGTGTTGGCGACGGTGAGCGCGACATCGCGGCAGACGAAGCGGATGCCGGCGTTGCGCATCAATGCGCCGGGCAGCAGGCCCGATTCGGTGAGGACCTGAAAGCCGTTGCACACGCCCAGCACGGCGACGCCGCGCCCCGCCGCCTCGACGACGGCGCGCATGATCGGCGAACGCGCGGCCATTGCGCCCGAGCGCAGGTAATCGCCATAGGAAAAGCCGCCGGGCAGGGCGATGAGGTCAAGCCCCTGCGGTAGTTCGGCATCGCGGTGCCACACGCGGTGGACCGTGCCGCCGCAGACGTCCTCGATCGCCACCGCCATGTCACGGTCGCAGTTCGAGCCGGGGAAAGTGATGACGGCGGCGGAAAAGCTTTTCATCAGGCGGCCACCCGTTCGATCCGGTAATTCTCGATCACCATGTTGGCGAGCAGCTTGCTGGCCATTTCGTCCAGCGCGGCGTCGGTAACGGTGTCGTCCACTTCCAGTTCGATCAGCTTGCCGGCGCGCACATCGTGGACGCCGGTGTGGCCCAGACCCTCGATGGCGTGGTGGATGGCGCGGCCCTGCGGATCGAGCACACCGTTCTTGAGGCTGACGTAGACGCGGACCTTCATCGCGGGGGCCTTTCGACTGGCAGTATGGCACGTTTGGATTCGCGGCCGCCTATGCCCCCGGATCGCCTGCGGGGCAAGGTTCCTGCGTCATCGGGGCGGGGGTGACGGTCGCTTTTCCCCGCCCTTGCTCAGCCGCGCATGTAGACGCCCAGCGACCTGATCCTGCCCGCGTCGTCGAAGCGGTAGTGGTTGGTGGTCTGCCGCACCGTGCCGTCGGGCAGGGCGGCGGCGATTTCCACCGCGATGCCCTCGCTGCCGACGAAGCGCGCGCCGGGGGTGGGGTAGGGCGAGCCGGAGGCGAACACGGCTTCATGGGTGGCGCGGATCGCCACCTTGCCGGTGAAGGCCTTGCCATTGGGCAGGGTGAAGGTGGCATCCTCGGCATAAAGCGCCATCAGCGCGTCGATGTCCTTGGCGCGGATCGCGGCGAAGTAGCCATCGACGGTGGCGTTCGGATCGGCGGGCGCGGGCTGGCCGGCGGTTTCGGCGATGGCACGGCGGATGCGGGCCAGCATGACATCGCACGACGCCAGCAGGCCGGTCAGCGATTCGGGGTGCGCGGCGGCGGGCAGGTCGCGGCAGTGATCGACGTCCTTTTTCAGCAGGTCGTGCAGCGTTTCCAGCGAGCCGGTGGCGCCGGTGCCCTCGCGCGGCAGCACCATGCGCGGGCCGACCCCCAGCGCGAAGCTTTGCGCCGAGCCGGCATTGAACGCGGCGGTGATCTGGTCGCGATCGAACCCCATGTCCAGCGCGACATCGATGATGGCGGCGGACATGCCGTAGTTGGCGATGGAGATCAGGTTGTTGAGCAGCTTGCCTTCCTGTCCGCGCCCGACCGGGCCAAGGTGCGAGGTGCGCTTGCCGATCGCGTCGAGCCAGGGCGTGGCGCGGGCGATATCGGCATCGGTGCCGCCGACATAGAGCGACAGCGCGCCCTCGATCGCGGCCGGGCCGCCGCCCGAAACGCCGACATCGACGAAGCCGACGCCGTGTTCGGCCGCCTTGGCGGCAAGACGTTGGGCCAGTTCGGGCGAGACGGTGGAGTGCAGGATGACGGTGTTGCCGGCACCGAGCGCGGCGAACAGCGCGCCGTCTCCGCACAGCGATTCGAGCTGCTCATCGGTGCGCACGCAGATGCCGAGCAGTTCCGAGGCGCGGGCGGTGGCGATGGGATCGGCCGAGCGGGCGGTGCCGGGTTCGTCGAACGCTGCGAGCATTTCGGGCGAGACATCGCAGCCGGTGACGGTGAACCCGCAGCGGGCGAGGCGCCGGGCGATGGGCGCGCCCATGCTGCCGAGGCCGATGAATCCTGCTTTCATGGGTGTCGCTCCCGGAATTGGCTGGCTTGTTGCGGGGAGGATAATCGGGCCGGCGGGGGAGGGGCAACCGTGGGGGCGTTATGCGGGGGGGCTGCCGGCGGTGCAGAGGGAGGCGACGGACGGCATCAGCGCGAGAATGGCAGTTTAGGTGATGTGGGAAAATTTCGGGGGTGCAGCTTGCGACCCAGTTGCGGTCATTCAGTGATGCGCTAATCTTGTAAGATGAAAACCTATATATTTCTGATCAGCGCAGCCTTGTTGCTCAATGGTTGCGATATGATTCGGATGGTGCTTCCACGCCACGGCGCAACGGATGCGCAAGCGCGAGCTGCAATGCAAAAATGCGGCATTATACCTGATAGCATTGGTTGGACGGTACGAGAGGACGGTACTTTCGCTTTTGGTAGGAAGAGCGCCAATGCTGCGCCGATGACTGAAACGCAAGACGAGTGCCTAGTCCGCTGGGCTGAGGACAACAGGATCAAGATCGCATTTATTGGCTGGGAAACAGGACCTCGCTAACGTCCGCTAACCACCCCATTTCGGCCGTTGCAGACACTGCCAGTCAACTGGGAAAGCCGTCGTCGTGACGGGAGGCTATCCGTCCACCGCTGGCTTTGCTTCGGCCAGTGAGGCGAAGCAAAGCCAAATCCCGGATCAAGTCCGGGATGCCGAACCGGGGTGCCGGGATGGCTGAACTGGGGTGTCGGCGCCGCTAACGCCCCGGTGCACGGGTTGCGCGACGCCAAGGTGTCGGGGGTGCAGGGGGAATGATTCCCCCTGCTTCAACCCTTGTCCTTCACTCCCCGGGTGTATCCGCGCCCAGCGAGCGGTAGAGTTCCACCAGGTTGATCGCCCGCGTTGCCTCGGTGTTAGTGGCCGTCCGGCGCGCGGTGTAGAGCGCCTGCTGGGCGGTCAGGCTGTCGAGATACGAGGCGATGCCGCCGGTGTAGCGATGGTTGGCCAGCGTCGCGTTCTCGCTGGCGGCGGCAAGGCCATTGCGGGTGGCGGCGCGTTCGGCGTCGATGGTGGCGCGGCGGGCCAGGGTGTTGGCCACATCCTTGAACGCCGACTGGATCGCCTTCTGGTATTGCGCCAGCGCGGCGTCGGCCTGCGCCCGGGCCAGCGCGACCCCGGCCTTGCCCTTGCCGGCGCTGAAGATCGGGTAGCTGGCCGCGCCGCCAGCGCTCCACGAGAACGCGCCACCGGTGAACAGGGTGGACAGCGCGGTGCTGGCGACGCCGAACGCGGCGGTCAGGCTGATCTTCGGGAACAGCGCGGCGCGGGCGGCGCCGATATTGGCGTTGGCGGATTTCAGGCTGTATTCGGCGGCGACCACGTCGGGCCGCTTCAGCAGCACGCTGGAATCGAGGCCGACGGGCACTTCGCCCAGCCGGGCAGCGGCGTCCTCGATGCTCAGCGGCAGGTCCGCCGGCGCCGGCTCGTCGCCCAGCAACAGGCGTAGCGCGTTTGCGTCCTGCGCGACCAGCGTAGTCTGGCGGGCGATGTCGGCCTGCGCGGTGGCGCGGACGATCTCGGCCTGGCGCTGGTCGCTGAGCGGGGCGATGCCGCCGGTGACTCGCTTGGTGGTCAGCGTCACCTGGTCGTCGGCGGTGCGCGCGGTATCCTGCGCGATGGCCAGCAGGCTGCGATCGGCCCCCAGCGTGATCCACGCTTCGGCCACCGACGCGACCAGCGCCAGCCGGGTGGCGCGGGCGGTGGCGACGGTGGCCAAGGTTTTCTGGCGCTGCACGTCGGTGAGCGAGCGGACGCGGCCGAACAGGTCCAGCTCCCACGCCGAAACCCCGCCGCCGACGCTGAAGCTGTCGCCGGGCGTGCGCGCGGCATCGCCGCCGCTGCGGGTGTAGGCGGCGCTGGCGTCCAACTCGGGGAACAGCGACGCGCGTTGGGTGCGGTATTGCGCGCGGGCGGCGTCGATGTTAGCCAGCGCCAGCGCCACGTCCTGGTTGTGCGCCAGCGCCTGTTCGACAAGGCGTTGCAGGCGCGGATCGGCCAGCGCCGCGTGCCAGCCATAGCCGGGCAGGGTGGCTTCGGACTGGCGCAGCGCCGGATCGCCGGGCCAGGTGGCGGGCACGGCCGGCGCGGGGCGCTGGTAATGCGGCGCCATCGAGCAGGCGGCGAGGCTGGCGGTCAGCAGCAGGGTCAGCGGGCGCTTCATGCGGCATCTCCGGCGCCGGCTTCGGGATGCTTGCGCAGATAGCGATCGTGGAGCCGCTTCAGCGTGTCGCGCGTGGTGCGGCGGACGATGACGAAGAACAGCGGGATGTAGAACACCGCCAGCCCGGTTGCGGTCAGCATTCCGCCGATGACGGCAGTGCCGATGGCGATGCGGCTGTTGGCGCCGCCGCCGGTGGCGATGGCCAGCGGCATGACGCCGAAGATGAACGCGCAGCTTGTCATCAGGATCGGCCGCAGGCGGATGCGCGCGGCTTCCATCGCGGCCTCGATGATGCGCTTGCCCTTCTTCTCTTCCTGCTCGGCAAACTCGATCATCAGGATCGCGTTCTTGGCGGCCAGGCCCATAGTCGTCAGCAGGCCGATCTGCAGGTAGACGTCGTTTTGCAGGCTGCGCAGCGTGACCGCGACGATCGCGCCGATCAGCCCCAGCGGGATCACCATCAGCACCGCCACCGGGATCGACCACGATTCGTAGAGCGCGGCAAGGCACAGGAACACGACGAGGATCGAGATGGCATAGAGGTACGGCCCCTGTCCGGTGGACAGCCGCTCCTGATAGCTGGCGCCCGACCATTGCAGGCCGACGCCGGGGTATTTGGCGACGATCTTCTCGATCTCGGCCATCGCCTCGCCCGAGGAGGAGCCGGGCGCGGACTGGCCGCTGATCTCGTAGTTGGAGATACCGTTGAACCGCGAGGTGGCGTTGGGCGTGCGGCTCCAGTCGAGGCTGGAGAACGCCGAGAACGGCACCATCTGGCCGCCGCTGCCGCGCACCTGCCACTGGGCGATGTCCTCGGGGCGCGAGCGGAACTGCGGCTCGCTCTGCATGTAGACGCGCTTGACACGGCCGTTGTCGACGAAATCGTTGACATAGCGGCCACCCCACGCGGCGCTGAGCGTGGCGTTGACGTCGGTCTGGTTTAGGCCCAGCACCGCCAGCTTTGGTGTGTCGGTGGTGATCTTCAGCGTCGGCTGGTCGGGCAGGGTGGACAGGCGGACGTTCAGCAACTTGCTGTCGGCGCGGGCTTCGGCAACGATGTCGTCGCGCACCTTGGCGAACTGGTCGCGCGACATCGCGGCGTTGTTGACCAGTTCGGCGGTGAAGCCCGAGGACTGGCCCAGCCCGCGCACCACGCCGGGAACGGTGGCGTAGAATTCGAGATCGCGATAGCCGCTCATCGCTTTGGTGACGCGCTGGGTGATGGCGTCGGCGGTGTTCTGCGCGCCCGGCCGATCGTCCCACGGCGCAAACGCCATGAAGCCCCGGCCGGAGTTCTGGCCCGAGGCGCCGAAGCCGCCGCCGGCCACGGTGAACATGCCCGAGAGGTTCTTGCGCTCATGCTTGAGGATGTAATCCTCGATCTGGAGCTGCGAGGCGATCGTGCGCTCCAGCGTGGCGCCGGCGGGCAACTGCCACGAGATCTGGCCCATGCCCTGGTCCTCGCTGGGCATGAAGCCGGTGGGCAGGCGCAGGAACAGCACGGCCAGCAGCACGACCACGCCGGCATAGATCAGCAGCGGCTTCTTCTTCTGTTCGGCGACGCGATAGGCGTGGGCATGATACCAGGCGACCAGCTTCGCGAAGTTCTCCTCGAACCAGTGGTGCATCCGGTCGCTGTTGCGGCCGACGAAGCCCGACTTGTCCTCGTCCTCGCGGCGCTTGAGCAGCGTCGAGGTGAGCGCCGGCGACAGGATCAGCGCCACCGCCACCGACAGCGCCATCGCCGAAACGATGGTCAGCGAGAACTGGCGATAGATCACCCCGGTGGAACCGCCGAAGAACGCCATCGGCAGGAACACGGCGGACAGCGACATGGCAATGGCGACCAGCGCCACCGAAATTTCCCGCATCGACTGGATCGTCGCTTCGCGCGGGGTCATCCCCGGATTCTCGTGCATCAGTCGCTCGACGTTCTCCACGACGACGATGGCGTCATCGACCAGCAGGCCGATCGCGAGCACGAGGCCGAACAGCGTCAGCGTGTTGATCGAGAAGCCCACCGCCGAGAAAATGCCGATGGTGCCCAGCAGCACCACCGGCACGGCGATGGCCGGCACCAGCGTGGCGCGCCAGCTTTGCAGGAACACGAACATGACGATGACCACCAGCACCACCGCCTCGCCCAGGGTGATGGCGACATCCTTGACCGACTTCTTGATGAAGTTGGTGGAATCGTTCGCGAACAGGTACTTGTACCCCGGCGGGAAGCTCTTGGCCTGGCGCGCGAACTCGGCCTTGATCAGGTCGGCGGTGACCAGCGCGTCGGCGCCGGGGGCCAGCGACACCGACATGCCGGCGCCGGAGTGGCCGTTGACCCGGCCCAGCGAATTGTAATTCTCGGCGCCCAGTTCGACTCGGGCGATGTCGCCCAGCCGGACGATGGAGCCGTCGGACTGGGTCTTGATGACGATCTGCCGGAACTGTTCGGGCGTGGACAGCCGCGATTGCGCGGTGACGATCGCGTCGAGTCGCTGGCCCGGGGGCGCGGGCTGGCCACCGACTTCGCCGGCGGCGACTTCGGCGTTCTGCGCCTGGATGGCGGTGACGATGTCGGACGGCATCAGCGAGACCGCCGCCAGCCGGTTCGGGTCGAGCCAGATGCGCATGGCATAGGGCGTGCCGAAGATGTTGAGCTGGCCCACGCCGGGGATGCGGCCGATGGGGTCCTGCAGGTGGGTGACCATGAAGTCCGACAGGTCGATGTTGGTGGCGCGGTCGTTCTCGTCATAGACCGCCGCGACCAGAAGCTGGTCAGGGTTCGACTTGAACACCGTCACGCCCTGCTGCTGGACGATCTGGGGCAGACGGCTGACCGCCTGCTGCACCTTGTTCTGCACCTGGACCTGGGCAATGTCCGGGTTGGTGCCCTTGGCGAAAGTGGCGGTGATCTGCACCTGCCCCTGCGACGACGAGGTCGAGGCGAAGTACAGCAGCCCGTCCACGCCGGTGATCTGCTGTTCGATCACCTGGGTGACGCTGGATTCCAGCGTCACCGCCGAGGCGCCGGGATAGCTGGCGTTGATGTAGACCTGCGGCGGGGCGATGTCGGGGAACTGCTCGACCGGCAGCTTGGTCAGCGCGATCGCGCCGATCAGCATGGTGATGATGGCGATCACCCAGGCAAAGATCGGGCGATCGATGAAGATGCGCGACATCGGCCTAGTGCCCCTTGCCGGGGGTTCTCGGCTGCTGGGGCTTGCTGTCGGGCACGGGGCGGACCGGCTGGCCCGGCTTCACCTTGCCCAGGCCCTGGGTGATCAGCCTGTCGCCATCCTGCAGCCCGCCGGTAACCACCCAGTCGGCGCCGACGGTGCGTTCGGCATTCACCGGGCGGACCAGCGCCTTGTTGCCGGGGCCGACGACGAAGACCGTGGCATTGCCGCGCGGATCGCGGCTGACCGCGCCCTGCGGGACCAGCCAGACGTGATCCTGATTGCCACGTGCCAGCCGGGTGCGCACGAACATGCCGGGCAGCAGCAGGTTGTCGGGGTTGGGAAAGCGGGCGCGCAGCGTGACCGTGCCGGTGGCCGGATCGACGGTGACTTCCGAAAATTCGAGGCTGCCGGTGAACGGATAGTCGCTGCCGTCGTCGAGGAGCAGCTTGACATCGACATGCTGCGCCAGTTGCCCGCCCGAACCGGCGCGGCGCAGCTTCAGCACGTCGGCAGCGCTCTGCTGGATATCGACATAAAGCGGATCGAGCACCGAGATCACCGCCAGCGGGCCGGCCTGGCCGCTGGTGGCCAGCGCGCCCTCGGTCAGCAGCGAGCGGCCGATGCGGCCGGTGACCGGGGCGGGAACCGTGGTGAAATGCAGGTTCACCTGCGCGGTCTGCAAAGCGGCGCGGGTCTGCGCGACTTGCGCCTCGGTGGCGCGGGCTTGCGCGGCGGCGTCGGTATAGTCCTGCTGCGAGACCGCCCTTTCGGCGGCGAGCGGCTTGTAGCGATCGGCCTTGGCGGCGGCGGCGGCGGCGCTGGCCTGCGCGGCGGCAAGGTTGGCCGAGGCCTGCCCGGCGGCGGCGCGATAGAGGCTGGAATCGATCTGATAAAGCGACTGCCCCTTGCGGACCAGCGCGCCTTCGGTGAACAGGCGGCGCTGGATCACCCCGGTGATCTGCGGGCGCACTTCGGCGGTGAGGAACGCGCTGGTGCGGCCCGGCAGTTCGGTAACCAACGGAACCGAGGTGGCCCTGACCACGGTGAAGCCGACTTCGGGCGGGCCTTTCGGCCCCTTGCCGTCATTGCCCGCACCGCAGGCGGCAAGCGGGATCGACAATGCAACGGCAAGAACGGCGGGAAATCGGGGCGTACAATAGAGCAAGTCGAGTGTTCCTGTTGCGTCCGATCCCCACGAAGGCTCTGACATCACCCGTGGGGGCCTGTCAATCGGTGCTGGGGTAACACTACGTCTCAACTTTGCTGCAGTGCAATCGTTCCGACTGTATCAGCTTGTATCAGCGGGTCACCGGGCGCGGCAGCACGACGACATCCACCTCGCGCTCCGGCACCAGATAGCGGCGGGCGACGGCCTGAACGTCGGCCGGGGTCAGCGCCAGCAACCGCTGCCGGGCGTGGACCTGCCGTTCGACGCGATCGGGCTGGGTCTGGGCGCGGGCGACGATCGCCAGCCAGCCGGCATTGGTCCTGAGCTGGTTGTCGAACGCTTCGGCCAGCGGCGCGCGGGCGCGTTCGAACACGTCGGACGAGACCGGATGGTCGCGCAGGCCGGCGGCGGTGGCGGCGATGGCGGTGCGGGTGGCCTCGACGTCGCTGACGTTGACCGAGGCCGCGACCGCAAACGTGCCGTAATGGCGCCAGGTGCGTGACGGTTCGCTGGACGCGCCGGGGGCATAGGCCTTGCCCAGCTTCTGGCGCAGGGTTTCGGTCAGTTCGATGCGCATCACCCGGTCGAGCATGTTCAGCGCCTGCTTCTCGACGGGATCGCTGTCGTCGCGGGTCAGCCAGGTCATCCGCACCATCGCCTGGTCGGCCGGGCCGGTGTGGGTGACGGTGCGCAGGCTGTGGTCCTGCGTCCACGGTCGCTCGCGACGATCCGCCCAGGCGCGGAAATCGGGTTCGCGCGCGGGCAGGGCGCCCAGGGTGCGACCGACCAGCGCGATGGTCGCATCCTCGTCGATATCGCCGACCACGCCGACCTCGATGGCGCCCCGCGCGAACGCGTCGGCAAGGTCACGGCGCAGCCGGTCATAGCCCAGCGCGGTATAGGCGCTGAGCGGTTGCAGGGTGAAACGTGGGTCGTTGTCCGACAGGATGCCGCCGATCGCGGTGCCCAGCGCGCCCGCCGGGGTGGCATCGAGCGAGGCGTACCAGTTGCGAAGCTGCGCCTTGAACTGCGCCTCGCCCTCGGGCCGATAGCCGGGATCGGTCAGCAGCGCCGTCATCAGCCGCAGTTGCAGGGCAAGGTCTGCCGGGGTGGTCTGCGCCGAACTGGCCAGCGTTTCGGGCGCAACGCCAAGGCCGAACTGCACCGCGTGGCCGGCCAGCAGGGTCTGCAATTCATCGGCGCTGTGCCTGCCCAGCCCCCCGGCGGCCAGCGACGGCACCATCGTCATCGCCAGCGGATTGGTGCGCGTTGCCAGCAGCGTGCCACCGTCGAGGTTCAGTTCGATCAGCACGCGGTCCTTGTCGAGATCGGTGCGATGGAGATTGAGCCGCACGCCGTTGGCAAAGCGGACGGTGCGGATGCCCAGCAGCGGTTCGTGCGTGTCGCCGACGACGGTGCCCTGACCAAGGTCGCCATACGCAAAGGCACCGTCGGTGGCGTGTTCGGCGGTGGCCAGCGGGGCGCGGGCGGCGGCATTCCACGCATCGCGCAGGGCGCGTTCCCCGCCGGCGGGGGCCTGCTTGCCCTGGAAGCGGATCAGCGGATCATCGAGCGGGACCGCTTCGCCGCGCAGCGCCGCCAGCACGCGATCGGGCGTGGCCTGCCCGACCAGCGCCTTGAACCGGGCCAGGCTGTCGGCCGGCGTGGATGGAATGCGGTCGTCATGCAGCAGCGCGAACACGCTTTCGACCAGCCCGGCGCTGGGGCGCGTATCGGCGGCGGCGGCGGCGTGTTCGGCGGCGATGTCGAGATTGGCGAGCTGTTCGGCGATTTCGCGATCGGTGAAGCCCTGCTCCAGCGCGCGCCGGTATTCGCCGGCGGCGGCATCCAGCCCGCGCTGCCACTGGCCGTCCTGCGTATCGACAACCAGGCTGGTGGTGCGGCCGACGCGGAACTGGTCGCCGGTGCCGAAGCCGGCATCGCGGAACGGTGGATCGGGGCGGTGAGCCAGACGATCGAGCCGGCGGTTGACGATGCCGTAGCCGATGCCGCGCAGCAGCGATTGGCGTCGCCAGGCGGCGGTGTCCGGCTCATCCTGCCACGGCCCATCGCGCGAGATCGTCAGGCGTTCCGGCATCGCCGGGTCGAGATAGATCGCGGTGCGGCCGTGATCGGCGGGATTGAGGGGGCCGGGCGCGGGCTGGCGCGGCGCTTTCGCGGGCTTCCAGTCGCCGAAGCGGCGTTCGATCAGGGCGCGGGCGGCGGCCTCGTCGATATCGCCGATGACGATCACGGTGGTATTGGCTGGGGTATAGTGCCGCTGCCAGAAAGTGCGCAGGTCCTTCGCCGTGGCGCCGTTCAACGCGGTTTCGGTGCCGATCGGCAGGCGGTGGACATAGCGCGCACCGGGGTGAAGGAACGCCAGCCGTGCTTCCAGATCACGGAAGTTCCAGGTGTTGCGATCGCGCTTTTCGGCAAGAATAACGCCGCGCTCACGCGCCAGTTGCGCCGGATCGAAGGTTAGTTCGCCGGCGGTCTCGCGGAACAGGGTGAGCGCGGTGTCGAGCAGGTCCGGCTCGGCACGCGGCAGGTCAAGCACATAAGTCGTGCGCTCGAAGGTGGTGAAGGCGTTGGTATCGGCCCCGAACGCCAGCCCCTTGCGCTCCAGCAGGCGCACCATCTCGCCCGGCGGAACATGCGTGCTGCCCTGGAACGCCATATGTTCGACGAAATGGGCAAAGCCGCGCTCGCGCTCGGTTTCGTCCAGCGAACCGGCGGCCACTTCCATGCGGACAAGCACCTGCCCGGCGGGATGGACGTTGCGGCGCAGTGCAAAACGCATCCCGTTGGCAAGCCGGCCGAAATGGAATGCCGGGTCGGCAGGAATGTCGCTGGCGGGGAGCTGCCACGCGGGCGGCGCTGCGGGGCGGGAAGCAGCCGGGGCAACGATTGCGAGGCCCAGCAGGGCGGCGAGTGAGGCCTTTGCCGCACCCCCCCAGCCGGTGCTTCGCCGTGACCCGTCCATGCGACCTTTCAGCCGATTCCCGTCGGCGGAAACGCGGTTACTTCTTGTTGCGCAGCTTGCGGTGCTTCGACAGGTCGAACACCTCGCTGGGGCCGTTGTCGTTTTCCAGCAGGCCCAGACGGCGCGCGACTTCCTGGTAGGCTTCTTCCTCGCCGCCCAGATCGCGGCGGAAGCGGTCCTTGTCCAGCTTTTCGCCGGTGATCATGTCCCACAGGCGGCAACCGTCGGGGCTGATTTCGTCGGCCAGGATCACGCGGCTGTAATCACCGTCCCAGATGCGGCCGAACTCCAGCTTGAAATCGACCAGGCGGATGTTGATGGCCGCGAACATGCCGACCATGAAGTCGTTGATGCGGATCGCCATCGACGAGATGTCCTGCATCTCCTCGTTGCTGGCCCAGCCGAAGCAGGCGATGTGTTCCTCGGCGATCATCGGATCACCCAGGGCATCGTCCTTGTAGTAGTATTCGATCAGCGTGTGCGGCAGCGGCTCGCCCTCGGGAATGCCAAGGCGCTTGCTGATCGAGCCGGCGGCGACGTTGCGCACCACCACCTCGATCGGGATGATCTCCACCTGGCGGATCAACTGCTCACGCATGTTCAGGCGGCGCAGGAAGTGGGTGGGGATGCCGATGTGCGCCAGCCGGGTGAACACATACTCGCTGATGCGGTTGTTGATCACGCCCTTGCCGTTGATGGTGCCCTTCTTCAGCGCGTTGAAGGCGGTGGCATCGTCCTTGAAATACTGGATCAGCGTGCCCGGCTCGGGACCCTCGTACAGGATCTTGGCCTTGCCTTCGTAGATCTGGCGGCGGCGGGACATGGTATCTGTTCCTTGCAATCGGGGCGCAGGCCCGCGCGGAAATCAAAAGCCCCGGCGGGCGAAATCAATCGCGACGGCCGGGGCGTTTGCCCGGCCCATAATCAAACGCGGGGCAAAACGCAAATCAGGATAGCTCGGCATAGGCGGCGCGGACAAGCGCGACGAACGGGCTGTCGGCCAGCGCCGCCGGGTCCAGCCCCGGCGCGTGCAGCAGGCCGATGGTGCGGGCAAGGTCGAAATCGCGCACCGGCACCATCCGCACCCGCGCATCGGCAAAGCATTCGGGCATCATGCCCACCCCCAGCCCGGCGCGGATGACCGCCAGCGCGCGCTCGTCGCTGGTGGTCTTCAGCACCAGCCGGGGGCGCACGCCGCGCTGGGTGAAGAAGCGGTTGATCTCGGGCAGCGATTCGCAATGGCGGCGCAACACCATCGGATCGGCGGCGAGCTGCTCGGGCCGCAGGCTGGGCGCGGCGGCCAGCGCGTGCTCGTGCGGCAGCACCATCAGGTAGCGTTCGTGCGCCAGCTCTTCGGGCCGGAACCGCGCATGGTGCGGGCGAACGGCGGTCAGCGCCAGATCGAGCCGGCCGCGATCGAGCCGCTCGGCCAGATCCCGTTCCGAGCCTTCCAGCATCTCCAGCGTCTCGTCGGTGGCGGTCTCGTGGTGGCGGGCCAGCAGCGCCTCGATCGTCGCGGTGGGAATGGTGGCCAGCACGCCCACCCGAAGCACGCGCGGTTGGGGCACGTGACCCAACTCCTGCAAGGCCAGATCGTATTCTTCGGCAATACGGCGGGCGCGGGCCAGGAACCGGGCGCCAGCAGCGGTCAGCGCCACGCGGCGCTGGTCGCGATCGAACAGGCGCGCGCCCAGTTGCCGTTCCAGCTTGGCGATGCCGGCCGAGAGCGTCGGTTGCGTGACCGCGACGGCGCGGGCGGCGCG